>CAINDO010000545.1 GCA_903847385.1 uncultured Myxococcales bacterium | reverse complement strand
CGGTGGCGCCGCGGGCGGTGGGGCCGGGGGCGGCGCGGGCGGCGAGGCCGCGGGCGGCATGCTCTCGGACGTCCCCTTCGAGGGCGACATCGCGCCCCTGCCCGCCGGGGCCGAGGTCGACACCGAGTCCTACTACCCCACGCCCCCCGGGGCCGTGTGGCGCTACCGCAAGCGGTCGGCCATGCCGCAGATGCCCGAGCCCGTGGCCCAGGGCGGCGAGAGCAGCGTCGTGGTCAGCCCCGATCCGGCCGATCCGGAGCGTGAGCAGATCGTCCGCACCACGGTGACCATCTTCGACCTGGCGGCCACCGCCGATCAGCCGGCGCAGAAGGTCCACCAGACCCTGAAGGAGACGCTGATCCTGTACCCGCCGGACGGGCAGGTCGGCCCGCGCCTGAAGTTCAAGGCGCTCGACATCGAGGAGCGCGAGGTCGGCACGGGCAAGTTCGTGCGTACCCTGACGCGTGTCTACGAGCCGGCCTACACGCTCATCGAGGACGCCTGGCGCGTGGGCCTCATCGCCGGGCAGATCACCGAGCGCCCCCACGTGACCGAGACGCTCCAGGAGCACGGCCAGGAGATGCCGACGGAGCAGATGTACATCGCGGACGTGCGCGTCGAGGCCAGCGACCACGACGAGACGCTCCTGATGGAGGGCCGCTACCGCGAGAAGGTCCGCCAGGTGCAGGTCTTCGACGACGTGAGCCAGCAGGCCACGCGCACGTTCTGGGTGCAGCCCGGCGTGGGCATCGTGCAGTGGGTCTACCGGGACGCCACGAACCTCACGTTCACGCTCGTGGAGAGCAACGTGGAGACGCCCTCGCCGTGAGACGTGGGGCGGCGCGTCGCGTCCCGCCGTCTCAGGGCGGCGGCGGCGGCTCGTTCAGCAGCGTCGCCAGCGCGTTGGCGATGATCTGCGCGTTGCCGGCCAGGAAGTCGGCGTCGATGCCCTCCAGGGTGTCCGTCGTCCGGTGGTAACGGTCCGACCGCAACTCCGCGGTGTCCGTGAGCAGGATGGCCGGCAGACCACGGTCCCAGAAGGGCGCGTGGTCGCTGCGCCGCGTGTCGGGCATCGCCGCGCCGGCGTCCAGCACGGGCAGCCCGAAGACGCGCGGCAGCCCCGGTCCCGCGGCGCGCATGAACAGCGGCAGGAGCGCAGGGTCGGTGTCGTTGGCCACCGCCGCCAGGAAGTCCCCCACCCCGCCCGACGGCGCCAGCGCGGCGGGCAGGCCCGCCGGGAACCGCTGGCAGCCCGGGGTGCGGCAAGTGGCGCCGAGCATCTCGAGCACGATGACCGCCCGCAGGCCCTCGGTGCGGGTCGGCGAGCGCGCGAAGGCCACGCTGCCGGCGAGCCCCTGCTCCTCCTGGTCGAAGAGCACGATGCGCAGCGCGTGCCGCGTGGGCGCCTGGAAGAGCCGCGCCATCTCCAGCGCCACGGCCAGCCCTGACGCGTTGTCGTCCGCGCCCGGTGAGCCCTCGACGGTGTCCACGTGCGCGCCGACGAGCACGATGCGCGGCTCCACGGCGTCCGGCGCGCTCGGCCGCGTGCCCACGATGTTGATGCCCGTGGGGAAGGACTGAAGCTCCGGCGCGTAGCCCAGGCTGGTCAGGCGATGGGCCAGCAGGGCCCGCGCGCGCTTGCGCCCCGGCTCGTCGAAGCGGTCGAAGGCCAGGGCGCCCACGTCCGCCATGAGCCGGTCGCGCTCCACGGCGGGGCCCGGCGGCAGAGAGCCCAGGGCCGCCAGGCGGTTGACCTCGGCCAGGCGGCGGGCGAAGGCCTGCGCCTGCGCGGCGTCCGCTCGCTCGGCGGCCCGATGCTCGAAGAACAGCCCCCACGCGACGCTGATCCCCCCGAACCAGACCGCCGCGACCAGCCCCCACATGACGCGACGCGTCGTGGACCCGCCGGGTTCTTGATTTCTCGCGGGTTTCTCTGCTAACCCGCCCGCCGGAGGCTCGCTCATGTCCTACCACCACCATCCCATCTCTTCGTGGCTCGCCGCCCTGGCATTCCTGGCCATTCTCGGGGCCGGCGGCGTCTTCTTCATCCTGGCCGTGCGCATGCGCATCCGGCAACTCCTCATGGCCAAGCGCCCCGAAGTGCGCTGGAACGAGGTGCCCGCGCGGATCCGCAACTTCGTCGTCTATGTGATGGCGCAGAAGAGGCTGCCGAAGAACGGCTACTGGTACAGCGGCATCCTGCACATCTTCATCTTCGGCGCCTTCATGGTGCTCGGCGCCGACACGATGAACTTCATCATCGACGGCCTGCTGAAGGTCGTCACCGTGGCCACGGGCGGCGAGCCCGGCGCGCTCTTCCAGCTCCCCGGCACGGCGGGCCCGTACGAGGCCCTGGCGGACACGTTCCGGTTCCTCTGCATCGTCGGCCTGATCATGGCCTTCGTGAACCGCACGGTCATCAAGCCGAAGCGCCTGCACCTCTCGCGGGACGCGATGTACACGCTGTTCTTCATCCTGGGCCTGATGCTCTTCGAGGTCGCGCAGATCGGCTTCGAGCTGGCCCTCCGCGGCAAGGCCGCCGGCGCGCTCCCCGAGAGCCACGCCTGGTTCAGCACCCTGCTCGCCCAGAGCGTGTTCGCGGCGGACGAGAGCGTGCTGACCTTCGGCTACCGCGCCGCCTGGTGGTGCCACCTGCTCAACCTGCTCGCGTTCACCAACTACGTCCCCTACAGCAAACACAGCCACGTCTTCGCGTCGCCGCTGAACATGTTCTTCATGGACCTCGCCCCCAAGGGCCAGATCCGCACCCTGAAGATCGACCCCGAGGCCGAGGACGTCGAGTACTTCGGCGCCCGCTCGGTCGAGGACCTGAGCTGGAAGCAGCTCTTCGACGGCCTCTCCTGCACCGAGTGCGGCCGTTGCACGGACAACTGCCCCGCGGCGCTCTCCGGCAAGCCCCTCAAGCCGATGTACCTGATCACGGACCTCAAGCACCACATGGAGGACCGGTACAAGCGCGCGCAGAAGGGCGAGAAGTTCGACCCGGAAGATCCCGCGATGATCCTGGCCGGCGGCGTGATCCACAAGGACGTCCTCTGGTCGTGCACCTCGTGCCGCGCCTGCATGGAGGTCTGCCCCGTCGGCAACGAGCACATCCCGGCCATCATCGACATGCGCCGCTACATGACGCTCACCGAGGGCGAGGTCGGCTTCGGCGCCTCCAAGGCGCTCAAGAAGATGGAGAAGTCCGGCAACCCCTGGGGCATGCCCAAAGGCGACCGCGAGGAGTGGGCCAAGGGCATGGACGTCAAGAAGTGGGACAAGGAGGGGGCCGCCGAGATCCTCTACTGGGTCGGCTGCTCCGGCGCCTACGACGACCGCGCCAAGAAGGTCACGCAGTCCGTCGCCCGCCTGATGAAGAAGGCCGGCGTGGACTTCGCCATCCTGGGCAACAAGGAGCGCTGCACCGGTGACTCCGCCCGCCGCGTGGGCGACGAGAACCTGTTCCAGTCCATGGCCGCCGACAACATCGAGACCCTCAACGGCCTGGGCGTGAAGAAGATCGTCACGCACTGCCCGCACTGCCTGAACACGCTGAAGAACGAGTACGGCGAGTTCGGCGGCAAGTACGAGGTCATCCACCACTCGGAGATGCTGGCCAAGCTGGTCACCGACGGCAAGCTGAAGCCCGGCCAGCCCGAGCAGGCGCTCGGTGAGAACAACTCGGTCGTCTACCACGACTCCTGCTACCTCGGCCGGTACAACGACGTGTACGAGCCGCAGCGCGCCATCATCGACGCCCTGCCGGACGTGAAGCGCGTCGAGACCGACCGCAGCAAAGAGCGCGGCCTGTGCTGCGGCGCCGGCGGCGGCCAGATGTGGATGGAGAACAACATCGGCGAGCGCATGAACTTCGTGCGTACGGACGAGCTGCTGGAGAACAAGCCGAAGGTCATCGCCGTGGCCTGCAACTTCTGCATGACCATGGTCGGCGACGGCGTGAAGGCCCGCAGCAAGGAAGACGAGGTCGAGGTCCTCGATCTCGCAGAGCTCCTCGATCGGCGCGTGAAGTGACCCTCCCGGGCGGCGCCGCCGCACCGTGGAGCACCTCGGCCCTGCCCGGACTCGGCGGCCACATCGGCCCCGAGCCCGAGGACTTCCGCGTCGTCGAGATCCCGGCCTACACGCCCTCGGGCGAGGGCCACCACTTCTACGTGCAGATCGAAAAGCGCGGCCTGTCGACGGGGGTCGTGCGCGACGCGCTCGCCCGCGCCGCCAAGGTCAAGCCCATGGACGTGGGCTTCGCCGGCCGCAAGGACACCCAGGCGGTCACGCAGCAGTGGTTCTCGCTGCCCGTCGCCCCCGTGATGCCCGAGGGGCCGGAGTTCGCCGACCGCCTGCGGTTCCTGGGCGAACCGGTGAAACACGCCAACAAGCTCCGGCTCGGGCACCTGAAGGGCAACACGTTCGTCATCCGCCTGCGGGACCTGCCCGCGGACGCCGCCGACCGCTGGCCGGCCCTGCGCGACGCCCTGAACGCCGGCTTCCCCAACTACTACGGGGAGCAGCGCTTCGGCCGGGACGCCCGCAACCTGCCGGATGCGTTGAGTTTTCTGGAGAACCCCCGCCGCCGCGTGCGCGATCCGGAGTTCCTCGCCTCCGTGGCCCAGAGCGCCGTGTTCAACACGTGGCTCGGCGCCCGAGTGCTTGCCGGCACGCTGCACCGCGCCATCGCTGGCGACGTTCTGCGCAAGCGGGAGACGGGCGGCCTCTTCGTCTGCGAGGACCCGGAGGTGGACACGCCCCGTGTGACCTCCGGCGAGGTCGACCCGACGGGCCCCATGCCCGGCGCCAAGACCTTCGCCGCGGACGCCGAGGAGGCGACGCTCGAGGCCGCCGCCCTGGCCACCCTGAACCTTTCGGAAATCGGGCTCGCCACGCTGCACCGGTTCGCCCCGGGCACGCGCCGGCCCGCCCGCGTGCTGCCCCAGGACCTGGCCCTGGACATCGACGGCGACACCGCCGAGATCCGGTTCACCCTGCCCGCCGGGTGTTTCGCCACGGTGCTCCTCGGCGAGCTGTGCCACCCGGACGGCCCGCTGCGCCCCTCGGGCGCCATCGAGGACCAGGGCGCCTGATTCGGGCCTCATGGCCCGTCCGCCCGGTCGGCCACGGCCGCGGTGAGCACCCGGACCCGCGTCGCGCCGGCCTCTCTCGCCGCGGCGGCCACGGCGCGCAGCGTGGCGCCCGTCGTCGTGATGTCGTCCACGACGAGCACGTCCCCCGGCAGGGGCCGACGCCCCGGCGTGAAGGCCCCGGCGACGTTCGCGGCCCGCTCCCGCGCGGACAGCCCGGCCTGGGGGCGCGTGTCGCGCAGGCGCAGGAGCGCGCCGGTCAGGCAAGGCACGCCCAGCCCCCGCGCCACCGTGCGGGCGAGCATCGCCGGCGCGTCCGCGCCGCGTCGTTTCAGGCGCTTGGGGTGCAGGGGCACGCCGAGCACGGCCCCGGGTGGATCGCGGCGCAGTTCGGGCGGCAGGTGTTCCCGTAACAGGGCCGCCACGGCCGGCAGCGCCTCGGGCCGGGCGTCGTACTTGGCCGCGCGGATCGCGTCCCCCACGGGCCCGACGTAGTCGAACACGCCGTACCCGCGCTCGAAGGGCGGCGGCTCGACCAGGCACCGCCCGCAGACCGGGTGCACGCCGGGCACCCCCGTGTCGCACCGCGCGCAGCGCTGGCCCGCGCGAGGCGACACCAGCCGCGCACAGGTTTCACAAAAGGCCTCCGCCCCGGCGAGCTCGCCACAGGCGAGGCAGTCCACCGGAAACGTCAGGCTCAAGAACCCCTGGACCAGACCGAACATCGCGCGCTCCTGGAGACGATCCCCCTGAAGACCTCGTCGGCCACGGCGCGCGCGTGTCGCAGAAAAAGTCGAAAAAAGCGCCCGGTCAGCTCCCCGGCTCACCCACGACGACCAGATCGTCCCGATGGACGATCTCCGCCGAGGCGCCCTCGAGCAGCTCGGCGGCCTTCTCCGAGCGCAGGCCGGCCACGCGCCGGACCTCGGCCGCGTCGTGGGCGACCAGGCCCCGGGCGATCTCCACGCCGTTGGGGTCGACGATGCGCACGCACGTGCCCGGCTCGAAGTCGCCCTCGACGCCGGTCACGCCGATCGGCAGCAGGCTGCTGCCCTTCTCCACCAACGCGCGAGCGGCGCCGGCGTCGACGCTCAGCGTACCCGCGGGCCGCAAGGCGTAGGCGATCCAGTGCTTTCGGCTGCTCAGGCGCGTGGGCTGCGCGCTGAACCACGTCCCGAGAGACTCGCCGGCGTGCAGGCGCTGCAGCACGCGCGGCATGCGTCCGCCGACGATGATCGCCGGCACGCCCATCTCGGTCACCTGCCGCACCGCGCCGAGTTTGGTGCGCATGCCGCCGCTGCCCACCCGCGAGCCGCTGCCGCCCGCCCGCGCCTCCACGCTCGCGTCGATCTGCGCCACGGTCTCCAGGCGCACCGCGTCCGGCTCCTTCGGGTTGCGGTCGTAGAGCCCCTCGACGTCCGAGACGATGCAAAGGAAGTCGGCGCCCACGAGGCTGACGATCTGGGCGGACAGCATGTCGTTGTCGCCCATCTTGATCTCCTCGACGGCGACCGTGTCGTTCTCGTTCACGATGGGCACGGCACCCATCTCGATCACGGCCCGCAGGGTGTGGCGGGCGGCCAGGAAGCGGCGCCGGCTGCGCAGATCGTCGTGGGTGAGCAGCACCTGGGCGGCGCGGACGCCGTAGACGCCGAGCTCGTCCTCCCAGAGGCGCATGAGGCGCCCCTGCCCGATGGCCGCGGTGGCCTGGAGCTGCGCCATCTCCGTGGGGCGCTCCATGCGGCCCATGCGCTCCATGCCGAGCGCCACGGCGCCGCTGGACACCACCACGAGCTCGATGCCCTGCTCGCGCAATCGGACGAGGTCGCGCACGAGCGAGACGAAGGTGACGCGGTCGAAGGTGCCGCCGTCGCTCAGGACGGCGCTGCCGATCTTGACCACCATGCGCCGGGCGCCGGCGAAGGCCTGGGGTCGGGTGAACACGTGCGTTGCTCTCCGTGGGTATCCGTGGGTGCGAAGGGGGTCTCAGCGCGGGGGCGGCGCGCCCTCGGGCGGGCCGGAGGGGTTCGCGGGCGCGTCGGCGGGCTCGGCGGGTTCGCCCTCGGCGCCGGGCGCCAGGGCCAGGGGTGGGGCATCGCCGGGTCGGGGGAGCGCAGGTGCGCTGGAGGCCGGCCCCTTGAACTGCTCGCCGAGCAGGGCCGTGCGCTCGAGGAACGGCCGAGGCCGCGGCCCGGAGTCCAGAAAGTCCGCGGGCGCGGGGATCGGCCCGGTGCGCGCCTCGCTGCGCAGCGTCAGGTCGATGCGCAGCTCGCCCGATTGCCCGCTCTTCTGCACGGCCAGGCGAATCTCCAGGCGCCCCTCCAGGGGCAGGCCGGTGATGGCGTCCAGCCGCAGGTCGCCCGTGAGGCTGCGCAGCGCCCCATGCGACGCCAGCAGCCAGCCGCGAGGGCCGGGCACGCCCATCGTCTCCTCGGTGCCGGTGTGGGTCGCGTTGTCCTGCCAGAAGGTCGGCAGGCCCTGAGGCACGGCGCCGGCCTCCGTCGCGCCCGTGAGCTTCAGGGCGACGGTCTCGCGGCCGAGCCGGCCCGGGCCCGGCGTGGCCTCGATGCGCAGGGCGTCGTCGAAGGTCGTCAGCCAGGCCTGCACGGGCTCCAGGGCGGCGTCCAGGCAGCGGTCGGCCTCGCCCCCGCGGTCGACGAAGCGTCGGGGCGTACCGGCGGCGCCGGCCACGTAGGATGCGCCGCCGACGCGCCAGCACCGCCGCCCGTTCTCACCGGATTCCTCCGGGAGCACCCAGGCCAGGCGATGCCGCAGCGCGAAGTCGCCGTTCAAGCCGCTGTCCGCGACGCTCGCCTCGGTCAGCTTGAAGGTGGGCCCCTCGTTCACGCGCAGCGCGTACTCGGCGTCCACGAGCAGGCGCACCGGGCCGAGCCGCGGGCCGTGCCGGGCGAAGGCGCGGCGCCAGATGGCGTGACGCGTCGCGGGCGTCTCGAACATCGCGGGCTCGACGCGGGTGTCCAGCGCGGCCTGTTCGGCGCGCGCGAGGGCCTCTTTCAGGGCCTGCCCCCGACCCGCGCCGGGATCGTCGCAGGCGCACGCAATCACGAGGGCGACGGCGACCGCCGCGGCCCGTGTCGCATCTGCCCAGCGGTGGGGAGCGCACATCACGGCGCACGCTAACCGACTCCCCGGCGGCCGGACAAGGCCGTCTCCATTGACAGACGAAGCCTTGGCCCTACAATGCCCGTCTTCTCATTCTTCGCGATCTCCAGCGCCATCCCCCAGAAGGGAGCAATTCATGGCCGGCCGTAGCTACATCTTCACGTCCGAATCCGTCACCGAGGGTCACCCCGACAAGATCGCCGATGCGATCTCCGATGCCGTCCTCGACGCGCTCATCGAGAAAGACCCCCGGAGCCGCGTGGCTTGCGAGACGCTGGTCAAGACCGGCTTCATCTGCATGGCCGGCGAGATCACGACGAACGCCACCGTCGACTACCCGACCATCGCCCGCAACGCGGTCCGCGACATCGGGTTCGTCCATTCGGACATGGGCTTCGACGCGAACACCTGCGCGGTGCTCAGCTCCATCGACCGTCAGTCCCCGGACATCGCCATGGGCGTGGACGAGGGCGACACCAAGGAGCAGGGCGCCGGCGACCAGGGTCTGATGTTCGGCTTCGCCTGCAACGAGACGCCGGAGCTCATGCCCCTGCCGATCTCGCTGGCGCACAAGCTCACGCAGCGGCTGGCGCGCGTCCGCAAGGACAACACGCTCAACTTCCTGCGCCCGGACGGCAAGAGCCAGGTCTCCGTCGAGTACGTCGACGGCAAGCCCCGCCGCATCTCCGCGGTGGTGCTCTCCACGCAGCACGCCGACTTCATCAGCACCGAGGATCTGCGCAAGCAGGTCCGCGAGGCGGTCATCGACCCCGTGCTGCCGGCGAGCTTCGTGGACAACGAGACCCGCTTCTAC
Organism: uncultured Myxococcales bacterium; assembly: GCA_903847385.1. GTDB lineage: Bacteria > Myxococcota_A > Bradymonadia > UBA7976 > UBA1532 > CAINDO01. Next base: position 22,122 of record CAINDO010000545.1, on the reverse strand, counting down.
ATCAACCCGACGGGCCGCTTCGTCATCGGCGGCCCGATGGGCGACTGCGGCCTCACCGGCCGTAAGATCATCGTCGACACCTACGGCGGCATGGGTCGCCACGGCGGCGGCGCGTTCAGCGGCAAGGACCCCTCCAAGGTCGACCGCTCGGCCGCCTACATGGCCCGCTACATCGCCAAGAACGTCGTCGCGGCCGGCCTCGCCGAGCGCGCCGAGGTCCAGATCGCCTACGCGATCGGCGTCGCCGAGCCCGTGAGCATCAGCGTCGACACGTTCGGCACCGCCCGGATCGACGAGGAGAGGATCGCGAAGCTCATCCGCGAGCACTTCCCCCTCAAGCCCCGCGGCATCATCGAGCACCTCGACTTGCTCAAGCCGATCTTCCGCAAGACGGCCGCCTACGGTCACTTCGGCCGTGAGGACATGGGCTTCCGCTGGGAGCAGATCGACAAGGCCAAGGCGCTCCACACGGCCGCCGGCCTGAAGTAATCGGCCCCACGGGGCTGGATGGAAAGAGGGCGCCTCCCCCCCGGGACGGCGCCCTTTTCATATCGGCCGCCTGCGCCTAGTCGACGGGCAGGCGCTTGATCTGCGCGCCGAGGGCCCGCAGCTTCTCGTCCACGCGCTCGTAGCCGCGGTCGATCTGGTGGATGTTGTACATCTCCGTCTCGCCCTCGGAGGCCAGCGCGGCGATGAGCAGCGCCATGCCCGCGCGGACGTCCGGGCTGGCCACGCGCCCGCCGCGCAGCGTCGTGGGGCCCACGACCACCACCCGGTGCGGATCGCACAGGATGATCTGCGCGCCCATGTTCTGCAGGTGGTCCACGAAGAACATGCGGCCCTCGAACATCTTCTCGAAGAACAGCACGGTGCCTTTGCACTGCGTGGCGACGGTGATCACGATGGACATCAGGTCCGTCGGGAAGGCCGGCCAGGGCGCGTCGTCGATCTTGGGCACGTGCCCGTGGACGTCGCGTTTGATCTCCATGGACTGCCCGGGGGGCACGCGCAGTTTGTCGCCCTCGATGTCGACGTGGATGCCGAGCTTCTCGAAGGTCATGCGGATCATCCGCAGGTGCTCGGGGGCCACGCGCTCGATGGTCAGGTCGCTGTTCGTGACCGCGGCGAGGCCGATGAAGCTGCCGATCTCCAGGTAGTCGCTCTCGATGGTGTGGTCGCAGCCGTTGAGCTTGGACACGCCGTGGATGACCAGCGTGTTCGAGCCGATGCCGGAGATCTCGGCGCCCATGGACTGCAGCATGCGGGCGAGCCCGCAGACGTGGGGCTCGCTGGCGGCGTTGCGCAGGATGGTCGTGCCCGAGGTCAGCGCCGCGGCCATCAGGGCGTTTTCGGTCGCGGTGACCGAGGCCTCGTCCATCATCACGTCCGCGCCGACGAGTTTGGGCGCGGTGAGCTCGTACACCCGGTCCGCCTTGACCTCGGCGCCCAGGGCGGCGAGCACCTGGAAGTGCGTGTCCACGCGGCGACGGCCGATGACGTCACCGCCCGGCGGGGGCAGCGCGACCTTGCCGAAGCGGGCGACCATGGGCCCGGCGAACAGGATCGACGCGCGGACGCGGCGGCACATCTCGGCGTCCAGGCCAGCGTCGTTCAGGTTGGCGGCGCAGATGCGGACCTCGTTGGGCCCCAGCCACTCGACGCTGGCGCCGAGGTGCTCGATGACCGTGCACATGACCTCGACGTCCCGGATGCGCGGGACGTTGCGCAGCGTGACCGGCTGATCGGTCAGCAGCGTGGCCGCCAGGGCGGGCAGGGCCTCGTTCTTGTTGCCGCCGGGGACCAAAGAGCCGGACAGGCGCCGGCCCCCTTCGATGACGAACTTCTCCACTGATGCGTTCTCCGAAAGCTACGGGTTCGCGGACTCGGCCAGCGGCGTGACGCGTCCGGCCTCGACCCGGAACACGTGGGCGAGGTCGGGCGTGCGCACGTGGCTGGCGTCCGTCGTGGTGATCAGCACCTGGCCGCGAAACCCGTGCAGCAACTCGAAGAGGCGTGCATTGCGTTGGGCGTCCAGTTCACTGGACACGTCGTCGAGGAGGAGGACCGGCGTCAAGCCGAAAAGCGCTTCCAACAGGCGGATCTCCGCGATTTTGAGCGCCAGCACCAACGCCCGCGCCTGCCCCTGACTGGCGTATAGCCGGGCCGACCGGCCGACCAGGGCGAGGCCCAGGTCGTCGGCATGGGGTCCCCGGGCCGTAAAGCCCCTCTGGCGGTCCTTTTCGCGGTCGGCCGTCAGGGAGGCCGCCATTTCCTCCACGCTGCCCGCCACGAGGCTGGGACGGTACACGAGCGCCGGCTCCAGCCCCGGCCCGGCGATGCCGGCGAAGGCGTCCAGGAAGAACGGCCGCAGGCGCTCCACGTAGAGCGCCCGGGCCTCGTTCAAGCGGAGCGCGTGGCGCGCCAGCGTCTCCTCGAAGGTGTCCAGCAGGATGGGGTCGTGGCTGGTGCGCAGCGCCTCGTTGCGGGCCTCCAGTGCGCGCCGGTAGGCCTGGACGTCCGCCAGGTGGGCCGGTCGTCCGGTGAAGATGGCCCGGTCCAGGAACCGCCGCCGCTCGGCCGGCGAGGCGCGCACCAGGCCCACGTCGTCCGGCGTGAACAGCACCACGGCGAGCACGCCGAAGTACTCCGAGGGTTTGCAGGGCTTGCGCTCCCGCTTGCACACCCGTTCACCGGCCTCGACACGGACCTCGAGCCGGTGCACCAACCCCTCGGCCTCGATCCCGGCCTCCACGCCGCAGCGCGTGCCCCCGAAGCGCACGAACTCCTGCAGGCGGGCCGCGCGCATCGGGCGCAGCGTCGCCAGCCAGTAGACGGCCTCGAGCAGGTTGGTCTTGCCCTGACCGTTGTCCCCGGAGAACACGTTGAAGCGCTCGTCCAGGGTCAGCGCCCGGGTCTCCAGGTTGCGGAACCCGTCCCAGGCGATGTCGCGCAGGTACACGGCCCCGGCGCGTCAGAGACGCATGGGCATCACGACGAAGAGGTACCCGTCGTTGTTGTGCTCGCGGATCAGGCCCGGCGACAGGGCCTCGTTCAGCAGGAGGGCGACCTTCTCGCCGCTCAGCACGCTCAGGATCTCCATCACGTACTTGGAGTTGAACGCGATGGTCAGGTCGGTGCCGTCGTACCCGTCGATCTCGATCTCCTCCTTGGCGCGCCCGAGGTCCGGGTTGTCGCTGACCAGGGTGAGCTTGGTGCGGGTGAGCTCGAGGCGCATCGTGTGCGTGCGCTCGCTGGCCAGGATGCTGATGCGCTTGATGGCCGACAGGAACGGCAGGCGGTCGAGCACGACCTTGCGCTCCGTGGAGCGCGGGATGACCAGCGTGTAGTCCGGGAAGGCGGCGTCGATCAGGCGCACGAACAGGTGGAGCTCGCCGGCCTTGAGGACCAGGTTGTTCTCCAGGAAGCCGAACTCGACCTCGTTGCCGACCTCGTCCAGCAGGCGGCGGACCTCCTGGATGCCCTTGCGGGGGATGATCACGCCGTCGCGCTCGGGGATGTCGGCGCCGCGGCTGATGTCGCGCTCGCCCTGGCTGAGGCGGTGGCCGTCCGTGGAGACCATGCGGACCCGGCCCTGGCCGAGGCACTGGAAGTACACGCCGTTCAGGTTCGGGCGGGACTCCTCGGTGGAGACCGAGAACTGCGTGCGCTCGATGAGCTCGCGCAGGGCAGCGCCGTCCACGGGCAGGGGGCTGATGCCCTTGGCCGACGGCAGCGCCGGGTACCCCTCGGCGGACAGGCCGTTGAGCACGAACTCCGAGCTGCGGCACTTCAGGAGCACGCGCTGATCGTCGTCGACCGTGATCGAGACCTCCTCGCCGGGGAGGTTGCGGGCGATCTCGTAGAGGCGCTTGCCGTCCACGGTGATGCGCCCGGGACGCTCGACCCGGGCGGGCATGCTGCCGTCGAAGGTGACGTCCAGGTCCGTCGCGGCGATTCGCAGCGAGCCGTCCGTCCGCGCCTCGAGGAGGGCGTTGGAAAGCACGGGCATCGTGGCCTTGCGGTTGAGCACGCCCTGGATGCGGGCGAGGCCACGGGACAGGGATTCACGTCCCACGATGAGCTGCATACGGCACTCCGAACGGTGGCAGCCGTCAGGGCTGCGAGGCGTTGGTCTCTAGCAGATCGGACCGGGCAGGGCAACGAGAGGCAGCTTCGCGCGCTTCGATGCACTTCGAGATCGTTCAAGGGAGAGAAGAGAAAGAGATCAGGAACACTCAGTCGTCATCGTAGGCACTGTGAATCCGTGGAAAAGCGGGTCAAGTCCTCGGAATTCAACGGGTTCAGCTGTGGACGCAAATCGTTTTGCACTTGTGGAAGCGCCTGTTGATATCTCGGGTGGCGATTCTTCCACAGGTTCATCCCCGGTTTCTCCAGTGACAACCCACAGTTTTGTCCACAGGCGTTTTGAACGTGCAGAAACGCCTCAGCGGTGACGCTGCGACGCGGCGGGACGACTCAGGCGGGGAGCTTGCGTTCGATGGACTGGATGAGGGCGCGGAGGGCGGCGTCCGAGGCGGCGGCGGCCTCGATCTTCTTGCAGGCGTGGATGACGGTCGTGTGGTCCTTGCCCCCGAAGCTCTCGCCGATCTGGGGGAAGGAGGCCTGTGCGTGTTTGCGGCACAGGTACATGGCGACGCTGCGCGGGTGCGCGATGATGCGGTGGCGGCGCTGACCGCGGAGGTCGGCGACCTTGACGTCGAAGTGCTCGGCGACGATGCGCAGGATGGTCTCCATGCTCGGACCCTTGTCGGCGTCCGTGAGCACGTGTTTCAGGGCCTCGGCGGCGAGCTCCCGGGTCAGGGGGCGCCGGGTCAGGCTGCAGTATGCGACCACGCGGGTCAGCGCGCCCTCGAGTTCGCGGACGTTGCTGCGCACCCTGGAGGCGAGCAGGAAGCTGACGTCCGTGGGCAGGGTGAGGCCGTCCCGGTGCGCCTTCTGGTCGAGAATGGCGACGCGGGTCTCCAGCTCCGGCGGCATGACGTCGGCGATGAGGCCCCAGGTGAAGCGGGAGCGCAGCCGCTCCTCGAGCTTCGGGATGTCCTGGGGGTACTTGTCGCTCGTCAGGATGATCTGCTTGTTGGACTGATGGAGCGCGTTGAACGTGTGGAAGAACTCTTCCTGCGTGCGCTCCTTCCCGGCCAGGTTGTGGACGTCGTCCATCAGCAGCACATCGGACCGGCTGCGGTAGCGTTCGCGGAACGCCTCCATGCCCTTGCCGGAGATGCCCTTGATGAGCTGGTTCGTGAACTCCTCGGCGCTGACGTAGTTGATGCGCGCGCCGGGGTTGCGGGCGCGGATCACGTTGGCGATGGCGAAGAGCAGGTGGGTCTTGCCGAGGCCGGTGCCGCCGTAGATGAAGAGGGGGTTGTAGGCACGCGCCGGGTTGTTCGCCACGGACTCGCAGGCCGCGTGCACGAACTGGTTGGACGGGCCCACGACGAACGTGTCGAAGGAGTACTGCGGATTGAGCGGGAACTCGGGGAAGTCCGGGTCGTCCTCGAGCGTGACCTGAGCGCTCGGGGCGAGCGCGAGGAACGGGGCCGGGGCCACGACCGGTGCGGGCACGACGACCTCGACGGGCGGCGGGATCGCGACACCGATCTCGATGCGCACCGGCTCCCCCGCGACGTCGACCACCTGCGCCTCGAGGAGAGAGCGGTAGTTGTCGTCGATCCAGTCCCGAAGGAAGGCGTCGTCGACGGTCAGGCGCAGGACGCCCGACTCGAACCCCGCATAGCTCAACCGCCCGAAGAAGCGTTCGAAGCTGTCGCTGGTCACCTGTCGGCGGATGGCCGAAAGCGCGGCTTCCCAGTTCGCCTTCACACGAGTACCCCGACGGTCGTACGGATCCGGTGAGGCGAGAGATCGATCTCGCGCCCGAGGCCCGCAGCCGACGTATTCAGAATTGAGTTGGTTTGATCTGGATGCCGGCGAAGGCGCCGGACCGGAATGGCGGCTATCTAGCAGCGGGATTCCGAAGCCAGCAAGACTTTTTCGGCGAAACGAAAAACCGATGGCATCTCCGAAACTTCCTCGTGATCTTTCCACCAAAGGTCGAGAAAGTGGCCTCCTGGGCCGCGGGACTTCGGGTCTTTTTCCGATCGCCACGAACGGACGCGGATCGACGACGACCGCGCGCCTTCCGGGCTCGCCGACGATCTGGGGCCACGCGGTTGACAGCGAGGCCGACTTGTGTTTCAGTGGCGCGCTTTTTCGCGCCGGGCCCGCTCTTTTCTGGCGGGCCCCATCCGCACAACCGAGGAAAATCCGAGATGAAGCGTACATACCAGCCCCACCGCACCCCGCGCCTGCGCACCCACGGCTTCCGGGCCCGCATGGAGACCAAGTCGGGTCGCGCCGTTCTCAAGCGCCGCCGCGACAAGGGTCGCAAGCGCATCGCCGTCGCGACCTACAAGAAGTAAGGCGGGATGGAAACGTCCGGTGAGGCGTTTCCCAAGCGATTCCGTCTCCGGAAGCGACGCGAATACCTCCAGGCGCAGCGAGTCGGGCGCCGGCTGACCTCACCGCACTTCATCGTCTATGCGCGGCCCAACGGCAGTCGCCGTCCGCGCCTGGGCATCACGGTGAGCCGCAAGGTGGGCAAGGCCCACGTCCGCAACCGCTTGAAACGCCTCGTGCGCGAGGTCTTCCGTCGCGCGCGGCAGGAGTTTCCGAGCGGCATGGACTTCGTCGTCGTGGCCAAGAGCGAGATCGCGCCGCCGGACCTGCTGCAGACGCGGGACGAGCTGCTCGGCCTCGTCCGTCGATTCGATGCCGCGCGGCCCGCGCCGCGCCGGGACAATCGCTGAGGTGCGGAGTCCTTCGATGCGCCGCCTCCCGGTCCTGCTCATCCGGTTCTATCAGCGGGTCATCTCCCCGCTGCTGCCGCCCGCCTGCCGCTTCTTTCCCTCCTGCTCCGAATACGCCGCCGAAGCCTATGCCCTGCACGGGCTCTTCGGGGGCACGCGCCGCACCGTCGGTCGCATTTGCCGCTGCCACCCCTGGAATCCGGGCGGATTCGACCCGGTGGACCGCCCATGAACGACAACCAGCCCACGGACCAGAAACGCCTGTTGATGGCGGTCGCGCTCAGCGCCGTCGTCATCATGGCCTGGTCGTTGATCTTCCCGCCCCAGAAGCCGGTGCCCAAGGCCGGTGAGCCGGGTGCGGTCGCCAGCGCGGCCTCCGGGTCCAACCCCACCGCGGCCGGTGCCGCACCGGGTTCGGGCGCGGCACCGGCCAGCAACGGGGCGGCCGTCTCCGACGCCCTCGCGGCGGTCGCAGAGTCGCTGGTCACGCTCGAGGCCCCCGGCCAGCACATCCTCGCGGTGACGAACCGCGACGGTCAGGTGCACCACTGGGATCTGGCCGAGGAGCAGTACCGCACTCGCCTGGAGAGCGGCACGGAGCCGTTCCGGTTCGTCCAGCCCCCGGCGGCGGACGCCACCCGCGGCGTGTTCCTCCCCCCGGACGTCCAGATCAGCCTGGGCGGCCAGGTCGTGCGCGGCGCCTACGAGGTCCGCGAGAGCGCCGGCGAGATCACCGCCCGCTACCAGGACCCCGCACGCCGGGTCTCGGTCGAGCGTGTCTACCGCACCGGGCAGACCCCCTACTCGGTGGACGTGACCGTTCGTCTGCGCAACGAAGGCGCCGCGGCCGTCGACTTCGGCCTGAACGCGCGGCTGCGCGGCGCGCAGAACGCCAATGAGGCCTCCGCCGGCTTCATGGCGCCGCCCATCTACCTGTTCGAGGGCATCTGCGCCCGGTCGAAGGACGTGGAGCGCCACAACATCGACAGCGTCCGGAGCCTGCGTGGGGATGCGGAGTCCCTGCCCCGCTACACGGACGGCATCCGGTTCGCCGCCATCGACAACCGCTACTTCATGAGCGGCTTCATGCCCGGGCCCGAGGGCATCACCGCCTGCGATCTCGACGTGGGGGTCGCGCCGGCCGGCATCGCCGCCCACGAGGTCGCCCCGGACACCAGCTACATCGTCGCGAACCTGGAGATCCCCGGCGGGTCGCTCGCCCCCGGCGCGACGGCCGAGCGCACGTTCCGCCTCTACGGCGGCCCGAAGAAGCTCGACGCGCTGTCGGGCCAGTCGCCGAGCCTCTCCGAGGTGGTCGACTTCGGCATCCTCAGCCCGCTCTGCGTGGTCATGGTCAGCACGCTGCGGTGGTTCCACGGCGTCATCCCCAACTGGGCCGTGGCCATCATCCTGCTCACGCTGGTGGTCAAGATCCTGACGCTGCCCCTGACCCACAAGCAGTACAAGTCGATGGCCGCGATGAAGGCCATCCAGCCGCAGCTCAAAGAGATCCAGGAGAAGTACAAGGACGACCGCATGCGTCTCCAGCAGGAGATGATGGGTCTCTACAAGGTCAACGGCGTCAATCCCCTGGCGGGATGCCTGCCCGTCGTGGCCATGATGCCGGTGTACATCGCCCTGTATCGGACCATCTACTCCTCGGTCGAGCTCTACCACGCCCCCCTGGGGCTGTGGATTCACGACCTCTCCGAGCGCGATCCGACCTACATTCTGCCCGTGCTGCTCGGCGTCGTGTTCCTGATCCAGGCCCGCCTGAATCCGCCCACGGGCGATGCGATGCAGCAGAAGTTGATGACCACCTTCATGCCGATCCTGTTCACCGCGATGATGCTGTTCCTCCCGAGCGGTCTCGTGGTCTACATCCTCTGCAACACCCTGCTCGGCATCGCCCAGCAGGCGTACATGAACAAAGTCGTCGCCACCCCCATGCCCGCGCCCGCCGGGGCGCGAGGGAGAACCTGATCGTGACTGTACGCAAGACGCCGGCCCGCCTGGGCTCCGACTTCGTCACGGGTTTGTTGAGCCACATGGGCATCCAGACGAAGGCCCAAGCCACGGAGAGCGACGGCACCATCACGGTCCGCCTCGACGGTGAGGACCCCGCGCTCGATGACATCGCCGCCAACAAGGACCTCGTGTTGGCCATCGCGCAGCTCGCCGGTCAGGCGGTCAGCCAGGCCATCGAGGCGCGCGCCCGCGTGTTCCTGGCGTTCGACGACGACGACGTGGCCCCCCCGCCCGAGCCCGAGCGCAGCGCCCGCCCCGAGCGTGGCGACCGCGGCCCTCGCCCCGAGCGCGGTGACCGCCCGGAGCGCGGTGAGCGCGGCCCCCGCCCCGAGAGCAAGCCCGTCTCGGGCGATCGCGAGGCCTTCCTGGCCGACATGGCCGGCGAGATCGCCGAGGTCGTGTCCCGCACGGGTCGGCGCGCCGTGATCGAGGGCCTCGGCTCCCCGGAGCGGCGCCTGGTGCACACGGCCCTGATGGATCACGGCAACGTGAAGACGCACAGCGAGGGCGGCGAGCAGAATCGCTACCTCCTCGTCGAACCGCTGCAGTGAAGTCGAACGGCCCGGGTCTGGTGACAGGGAGAAGTGGATGAGCGAGCTGCCCAACGAGCCGACGCCTGCCCCGGCGGATGCGGTGCCTGAATACAACGCGTCGAACATCAAGGTTCTCAAGGGCCTGGAGGCCGTCCGCAAGCGCCCCGGCATGTACATCGGTGACCCGAACGACGGCACCGGTCTGCATCAGCTGGTGTACGAGGCGGTGGACAACGCCATCGACGAGGCGCTGGCCGGTTACTGCGACCGCGTCACCGTCACGCTGCACCTCGACGGCAGCTGCACGGTCGAGGACAACGGCCGCGGCATCCCCGTCGACCTGCACCCCGAAGAGGGGCGCAGCGCGGCGGAGGTCATCATGACCGTGCTGCACGCCGGCGGTAAGTTCGACGACAACAGCTACAAGGTCTCCGGCGGTCTGCACGGCGTGGGCATCTCCTGCGTCAACGCCCTGTCCGAGTGGCTCGAGATGGACATCGCCCGCGACGGCGGCCGCCACACGCAGCGATACCAGCGCGGCGAGCCGGACGCGCCCCTCGCCCGCGTCGGCGACTCGCCCCGCCACGGCACCAAGATCCGGTTCAAGCCGGACGTCGAGATCTTCACCGAGAACAACGAGCTGAGCTTCGACATCCTCTCGCAGCGCCTGCGCGAGCTGTCGTTCCTCAACCGCGGGGTGGCGATCACGATCCAGGACGAGCGCGGCGAGGGCAAACGCCACGACTTCAAGTACGACGGCGGCATCGCGTCCTTCGTCGAGCACCTGAACAAGAACCGTGCGCCCGTGCACCCCATCGTCTACTTCTCCGTGGAGAAGGACGGCGTGGGTGTCGAGGTGGCGATGCAGTGGAACGACGCCTATCAGGAGAACGTCCTCTGCTTCACCAACAACATCCGGAACCGGGACGGTGGCACCCACCTGTCCGGCTTCAAGGATGGCCTGACGCGGACGCTGAACGCCTACTCGACGGACGAGAACCTGCTCAAGGGCCTGAAGACGGCCATCTCCGGGGACGACATGCGCGAGGGCCTCACGGCCATCATCTCGTGCAAGGTGCCGGACCCGAAGTTCGACAGCCAGACCAAGGGCAAGCTGGTCTCCTCGGAGGTCAAGCCCCTGGTACAGGCCGCCATCGGCGAGTTCCTGAAGGACTGGCTGCTGGAGCACCCGCAGGACGCCCGCAAGATCGTCACCAAGGCGATCGACGCCGCCCGCGCCCGCGACGCCGCCCGCAAGGCCCGCGAGACCGTGCGCCGCAAGGGAGCGCTCGACACCGCCTCGCTGCCGGGCAAGCTCGCCGACTGCCAGGAGAAGGACCCCGCCCGCTCCGAGATCTACCTCGTCGAGGGTGACTCCGCCGGCGGCTCCGCCAAGCAGGGTCGCGATCGCGCCACGCAGGCCATCCTGCCCCTGCGCGGCAAGATCCTGAACGTGGAGCGCGCGCGCCTGGACAAGATGCTCTCGAGCCAGGAGCTCGCGACGCTGATCACCGCGCTCGGCACGGGCATCGGCACCGAGTACTTCGACATCGCGCGTCTGCGGTACCACCGCATCATCATCATGACCGACGCCGATGTGGACGGCTCCCACATCCGCACGCTGTTGCTGACGTTCTTCTACCGGCACATGCCGCAGATCATCGACCGCAACTACCTGTACATCGCCCAGCCCCCGCTCTTCCGCGTGAAGAAGGGCAAGGTGATCAACTACCTCAAGAACGAAGCCGCGCTGGACGCCTACCTGATCGACGGTGGCGCCCGCATGCTTCAGATCCGCGCTGCCGACGGCCGGATCCTCGAGGGGGACACGATCCGGAACGTCGCGAACAAGCTCGAGGCCTATTACGGCGAGCTCGGACGCCTCGTCCGTCGCGGCGATCCCGAGGTGGTGGACGCGATGCTCCAGGCGGGCCAGCTCGACGTGGACGCCATCACGGATCCGGCGAGGATGCTCGCGGCGGCCGAGGCGGCCAAGGCCTCGCTGCTGCGGCGTCACGGCCCCGAGGCGCGCATCCGCTTCGACGCGCCGGCGCCCGAGCCGGGCACGGAGGACGCGGACATCCCGCTGTACCACGTGGCCTTCTACACGTGGCACAAGGGCGCGGAGCGCCGCACGGACGTTCACCCCGCGATGGTCCGGCACTCGGCGTTCACCCAGCTTCGCCAGCACCTGCAGGCGCTCGACATCCTCGGCCCCGGGCCGTACGTCGTGCTCCGCGGTGAGGACGAGACCCCCGTCGGTGACGCGGAGACGCTCCTCGGCGAGATCAAGGCCGCCGGCCGCAAGGGCATCGACATCCAGCGCTACAAGGGTCTGGGCGAGATGAACCCCGAGCAGCTCTGGGACACCACCATGAACCCGGACACCCGCACGCTGCTGCAGGTCCGGGTCGAGGACTCCGTCGGCGCCGACGAGATCTTCGACAAGCTCATGGGCGACGAGGTCGAACCGCGGCGAAAGTTCATCGAGGACAACGCCTTGAACGTGAAGAACCTCGACATTTGAACCCGGGGTATCTGGCCGAGATCGAACGTGCGTTTCTCGCGCTCGCCGGTCGCGGCCTGATGCTCTCGGCGGCGGACGTGGCCCTGGTGGACCAGTGGCACCGGGCCGGCATCCCCGCCGAGGTGGTCCTCTCGGGGCTGGCGGCCGCCTTCGAGCGACCCCAGTCGCGCCCCACCCGGGTGCGCGGGCTGGCGTTCGCGCGGCGCAGCGTCGAGGACGCCATGGAGGCGTACCGGTCGCGCCAGGTCGGGTCCGCGCCCGTGGTCCCCGAGGCGGCGGCTGCCGGCGAGCGCCCGGCGGAGTTGTTGCGCGCCCGCCTCGCGGCGCTCGCCCCCACCTCGCCGGCGCTGCTCGAGCTCGTTGATCTCCTGCGACGCCGCGTCGCGGCCTGGTCCGCCGAAGCGAGCTACGACGACATCGCGATGGACTGGGTGGATCTGCTCTCGTGGGCCGAGGAGGAGGGCTGGGCCCGACTCGGTCCCGAGGTCAAAGGTCAGATCGACGCGTCGCTGGACGCGCTGCTCGCCCAGGAGCGGCGGCGGGCGGCGCCGGAACACTACGCGCAGACGCGCGAGGTCCATCGCCGACGCCTCGTGCGCGAGCACCTGGGGCTGCCCTCGGCGACGGACCTGGACGCGCGGGCGTGAAAGGGGTACGGGGACGCGCATGCACGAGTGCCCGCTTTGCAAGAACGAGTACCTGAGCGTCGACGTCCACCGCGAGGGCGACGCCCTGCGCGCCGCGCCCTGCACCTGCCGTATCCCCTGCCCGCTGTGCAAGGACAAGGGCTTCGCCTTCGAGACGGACGCCACGGGCTACTCCCGCGCCGTCCCCTGCACCTGCGTCGCCCTGCGCACACGGGTGAGGTTCTTCAACGAGGCGACGCTGCCCGCCCGCTACCTGAGCGCCACGCTGGAGAACTTCAAACCGGCGACCTACCAGCGCCCCGCCCACCACGCCGCCTACAGCTTCGCCCGCGAGTTCGTCGAGGGTCGGCGCGGACTGCTGTTCTACGGCAACTGCGGCACGGGCAAGACGCACCTGGGTGTCGCCATCCTGCGCCACCTCATCGCCCGGCGGGGGGTGCGCGCGCGGTTCATCGAGTTCAAACACCTGATCGCCGACCTCCGCGAGTCGTTCTCCGACGTCGGGCGGGCCTCCACCCTGATGCGCCAGCTCGTCGACGTGCCGGTGCTCCTGATCGACGAGCTCGGCAAGGGTGCCCGCCGCGAGTGGGAGCAGGACGTGCTCGATGAGCTCATCAGCCGCCGCTACAACAGCAAGCGGACCACGCTCTTCACGACGAACTTCCCCGTCGGCGGCAACGAGCCGGCCAACGAGACGCTCGAGGCCCGCATCGGTGCGCGCATCCAGTCCCGCCTGGACGAGATGTGCGACAAGGTAGTTTTGAACGGCGAGGATCAGCGCCGAAAACAGCCCCGTTCGGCCTGAATTCGGCCTGAAATCGCCGTTTTCCATGGTTTTTTCCGGTTTTGGTTTGACGCCCCCAGGACCTTACGCTAGGGTGCCGCGACCTCAAATCCAGGGGCCCACAGACAGGCTACGCCGATGCATCCGCTGTCGCCGCACGTGGGGGTGATGTCGATGATCGACCTCGACCACTCCGCGTTCATCCAGCTCGGAATCGTTCTTCTTACCTTTCTGATCCTCCGCAGTCTCGTCTTCGCGCCGTTGCTCCAGAGCATCGGCGCCCGGGTCGCGCGAACGGAGCAAGCGCGCAGCGATGCGCAGTCGCTCTCCGTGAAGGCGCGCGCGCTCGGCGAGAAGTTCGAGACGGAGATGCTCGCTGCGCGCACCCGCGCCGCGGCGGCGAAGGCCGAGCTTCGCTCCCTGGGCATGCGCCACAAGGAGCAGGTCCAGGCCGAGGCGCGCGCCGCCATGGGCCGCAAGCTCAACGAGGTCCGGGACAACGTCGAAGCGCAGACGAACGCCGTCCGCGCCGAGATGCAGCCCCAGGTGGACGAGCTCTCCCGCGCCATCGCCGGGAAGCTCCTCGGCCGGAACGTCTGAGGAATACGCCATGCGTCGCATCTTCAAGGCCCCGGCCGTCGTCGCCCTGACCAGCCTCTTCCTCAGCAGCGTCGCCGCCGCCGAGGGTGGGGGCCACGGCGGTGAGGCCTCGTTCAACCCGGTGATCTTCCAGGGTCTGAACCTCGCGCTCCTGCTGGGCATCATCATCTACTACAGCAAGGCGCCGATGCGCCGGGCCCTGCAGGATCGCGCCGCGCAGGTGACCAAGGACATCGACGAGGCCGGCCGCCTCCACGCCGAGGCCACCGCCCGCCTGAACGACTACGAGCAGAAGCTCGCCGGTCTGCAGGCCGCCGCCGATGAGCTCCTCGCCGAGATGAAGCGCGAGGGCGAAGCCGAGAAGGCCCGCCTGATCGCCGAGGCCGAGGCGGACGCCGAGCGCATCCGCCGGGAGGCCGAGCGCCTCGCCGAGAACGAGATCACCCGCGCCCGCGCCCGCCTCGAGACCGAGATCGCCGACCAGGCGATCGCCGCCGCCGAGCGCATCATCCGCGAGAAGCTCGGCGCCCCGGACCACCGTCGTCTCGCCGGGGAGTACCTCGGCAAGCTCGAGGAGCGCGCGTAAAATGGCTGGCTCCACCCTCTCCCTGCGGTACGCGAAGGCGCTCCTCGACATCGGCGTCGAGAAGAAGATCCAGGACCAGATCGGGCGCGAGCTCGATCGCGTCGACGCGGTCTTCACCAGCGCCCCGGAGCTCACCGAGCTCTTCCGCAACCCCAAGTTCGACGTGACTCAGCGCAAAGCGGTGCTCGCCGAGCTCCTCAAGCGCGTGATGGTCAGCCCGGTGACGCGGAACTTCCTGTTCCTCATCACCGAGAAGGGCCGGATGGGCTACCTGAAGGACATCGTCGCGGCGTTCCACACGCTCGCAGACGCGTCCTCCGGGCGCATCCGGGCCCAGGTCACGGTCGCTTCGCCCCTCACGGAGCCCGAGCTCGCTCGGCTCCGCACGGTGTTGGGCAAGCTGACCGGCCTTCAGGTGGTGATCGAGTCCCGTGAGGATCCCAACCTCATCGGCGGCGTGGTCACCCGTATCGGCGGCAAAGTCTACGACGGCAGCGTCCGCGCCCAGCTCGACAACTTGCAGGCGCGTCTTCGTCAATCGAATCCCTGAGCGCTTCTGAAAACCTGGCCGACCGAGACACACGGCGGCGGGCAATGGAGTAGGTCCCGATGGAAATCAAGGTCGAGGAGATCAGCCGGATCATCCGGAAGCAGATCGAGGACTACGACCGGCAGGTCGAGGTCAGCGAGACGGGCACGGTGGTCTCCGCCGGTGACGGCATCGCCCGCGTGTACGGCCTCGAGAAGGCCATGGCCGGCGAGCTCCTGGAGTTCCCGCACGGCGTGCTCGGCATGACGCTGAACCTCGAAGAGGACAACGTCGGCGCCGCGCTGCTCGGTGACGCGACTCTGATCAAAGAGGGCGACGAGGTCCGCCGCACGGGCCGCATCGTGGACGTCCCCGTCGGCGAGGCGCTCCTCGGCCGCGTGGTCAACGCCCTCGGCCAGCCCATCGACGGCCTCGGCCCGATCGACACGGCCCACCGCCGCAAGATCGAGATCAAGGCGCCGGGCATCGTGGCCCGCCAGTCGGTGCACGAGCCCCTGCAGACGGGTCTGAAGGCCATCGACTCGATGGTCCCGATCGGCCGCGGTCAGCGCGAGCTCATCATCGGCGACCGTCAGACGGGCAAGACCGCCGTCGCGCTCGACACGATCATCAACCAGAAGCACACCGGCGTGTACTGCATCTACGTGGCCATCGGCCAGAAGCAGTCCACGGTGGCTCAGGTGGTCGACAAGCTGAAGCAGTTCGGCGCGATGGAGTACACCACGGTGGTGAGCGCCGCGGCCGCCGAGCTGGCGCCGCTGCAGTTCCTCGCCCCGTACACCGGCGTCACCATGGGCGAGTACTTCCGCGACAACGGCAAGCACGCCCTCATCATCTACGATGATCTCTCCAAGCAGGCCGTCGCGTACCGCCAGATGTCGCTCCTCCTCCGCCGCCCGCCGGGCCGCGAGGCGTACCCCGGCGACGTCTTCTACCTGCACAGCCGCCTCCTCGAGCGCGCGGCGAAGATGTCGAAGGCCCAGGGCTCCGGCTCGCTGACGGCCCTCCCCATCATCGAGACGCAGGCCGGCGACGTGTCCGCCTACATCCCGACGAACGTGATCTCCATCACGGACGGCCAGATCTTCCTGGAGACGGACCTTTTCTTCTCGGGCATCCGCCCGGCCATCAACGTCGGTATCTCGGTGTCCCGCGTGGGCGGCGCCGCCCAGACGAAGATGATGAAGCAGGTGGCCGGCACGCTGCGTCTGGACCTCGCTCAGTACCGCGAGATGCAGGCCTTCGCGCAGTTCGCCAGCGACCTGGACGCCACGACCCAGAAGCAGCTCGCCCGCGGCGAGCGCCTCGTCGAGGTGCTCAAGCAGGCCCAGTACAAGCCGATGGGCGCCGAGTCCCAGGTGGCGGTGCTCTTCGCCGCGACCAAGGGGTTCTGCGACCACCTGCCCATCAAGGTCCTCGGACGCTACGAGCGCGACCTTCTCGACTTCCTCGAGTCGAAGCACAAGGCCATCATGGACACGCTCCGTGACAAGAAGGCCATCGACGGGGACACCGACAAGGCCCTGCGCGCGGCGATCGAGGAATTCAACAAGGTCTTCGTAGCCTGATCTTCGCGAGGGCCCCATGGCAAACCTAAAGGCGATCCGGAAGCGAATCGCTTCGGTCAAGAACACCCAGAAGATCACGAAGGCCATGAAGATGGTCTCGTCGGCGAAGCTGCGTCGCGCCCAGCAGGCGATGATGCAGCTGCGGCCGTATGCGGCGAAACACCGCGAACTTCTGGAGTCCTTGGCCCATCAGCTGATCGAGGCCGGCGAGGTCGACGCCCATCCCCTGCTCACCGCGCGGGAAGAGGTGAAGACCGTCGCGTTCCTGGCGATCAGCAGCGACCGCGGCATGTGCGGCGCGTTCAACGCGTCCATCTACCGCAAGCTCGCCGAGGCGCTTCGTGAGCGGAAGGCGGCGGGTCAGTCCGTCGTGCTGTTCACGGTCGGCCGCCGGATGGGCATCTTCGGCCGCAAGCAGAAGGTCGAGCAGCACGAGGACATGCAGGACGTGATCTCCGCCGCGACGCAGTCGCGCGTCAAAGAGATCACCGCCCGCGTCGTGCAGGCCTTCCTCGACGGCCAGGTCGACGAGGTCGTCATCATCTCGAATCGTTTCAAGAGCGCGCTGACGCAGCTCCCGACGGTCTACGGGCTGCTGCCCGTGGCACCGCCGACGGGCACCGAGTCGAGCGCCCCGGCCGCGGACCTCTTCTATGAGCCCGGTCAGGCCGCCCTCTTGAGCTATGTCGTGCCCCGCTTCGTCGAGGTGCAGGTGCGACAGGCCATTCTGGAGTCCATCGCCGGTGAGCACGCGGCCCGCATGAACGCCATGTCGAGCGCCACGGACAACGCCAGCGGCATGATCCAGAGCCTTACGCTGGAAATGAACCGGGCCCGCCAGGCCGCCATCACGAAGGAACTCATGGAGATCATCGGCGGCGCCGAGGCCATGAAGTGACCGGATCCCAGGGAGTCATATGAGCGAGCAGACTGGACAGATCTCGCAGGTCTTGGGACCTGTGGTGGACGTGCGGTTCGACGGCGGTGTCCTGCCGGAGATCTTCACCGCGCTTCGCGTCACCAACCCGGCCATCGACGATCGGGTCAACAACCTCGTCGTCGAGGTGGCGCAGCACCTCGGTCAGAACACCGTGCGTTGCGTCGCCATGGACACGACGGACGGCCTTCAGCGCGGCATGACGGTGACCAACACCGGCAAGCCCATCGCCATGCCCGTCGGCAAGGCGACGCTCGGCCGCATTCTGAACGTGATCGGCGAGCCCGTCGACGAGCGCGGCCCCGTGCTCACCTCGGAGACGCGCGGCATCCACCGCGCGCCCCCCCGCCTCGAGGACCAGAGCTCGAAGGTCGAGACCTTCGAGACGGGCATCAAGGTGGTGGATCTCCTCGCCCCTTACGCCAAGGGCGGCAAGATCGGCCTCTTCGGCGGCGCCGGCGTGGGCAAGACCGTGTTCATCATGGAGCTCATCGCCAACGTCGCCAAGGCGCACGGCGGTTACTCCGTGTTCGCCGGCGTCGGTGAGCGCACCCGCGAGGGCAACGACCTCTATCACGAGATGATGGAGTCGAACGTCATCGACAGCGAGAACCTCGAGAACTCGCGCGTGGCCTTGATCTACGGCCAGATGAACGAGCCCCCCGGCGCCCGCGCCCGCGTGGCCCTCTCCGCCCTCACGGTGGCCGAGGACTTCCGCGACGCCGAAGGCGGCAAGGACGTTCTGCTGTTCGTGGACAACATCTTCCGGTTCACGCAGGCCGGCTCCGAGGTGTCCGCTCTCCTCGGTCGTATCCCCAGCGCCGTGGGTTACCAGCCCACCCTGGCGACCGAGATGGGCGCGCTCCAGGAGCGCATCACCTCGACGAAGCGTGGCTCGATCACCTCGGTGCAGGCCATCTACGTGCCCGCCGACGACTTGACCGACCCGGCGCCCGCGACGGCCTTCGCCCACTTGGACGCGACGACCGTGCTCTCCCGGAAGATCTCCGAGATGGGCATCTACCCCGCCGTGGATCCCCTCGACTCGACCAGCCGTCTGCTCGACCCGCAGATCGTGGGCGAGGAGCACTACGAGGTCGCCCGCCGGGTTCAGGCGGTGCTGCAGCGCTACAAGGATCTGCAGGACATCATCGCCATCCTCGGCATGGACGAGCTCTCCGACGAGGACAAGAAGGTCGTCGAGCGCGCCCGCAAGGTGCAGAAGTTCCTCTCCCAGCCGTTCCACGTCGCCGAGGTGTTCACGGGCACCAAGGGTGTGTACGTCAAGCTGGCCGACACGATCCGGGGCTTCAAGCGCCTGGTCGACGGTGAGTTCGACCACCTGCCCGAGCTCGCGTTCTACATGGTCGGGACGATCGAAGAGGCCGAAGAGAAGGCCAAGAAGCTGGCCGCCTCCTGAGCGGTCGCGAGGGAAGTTCGATGAGCCTGAAGCTCGAAATCGTGACGCCCACGGGCAAGGTGCTGGACGCTGAAGTCAACGAGGTGGTGGCCCCCGGTGCGCTCGGCGAGTTCGCCGTGATGCCGAGCCACCGTCCCGGCATCGTCCTGCTCGGGGGCGGCGCGGTCCGCTTCGAGGGCAAGACGAGCGGCGTGGTGTTCGTGCGCGGCGGCGTCGCCGAGATCAGCGCCGACCGCGTGCTGATCCTGGCGGACGAGGCAGTGACCGCCGAGAACGCGGGCACCGTCGACGCCAAGGCGATCCTGGACAAGCTGGCCGCGGAACACGCCGGCCACGAGTTCGTCAACGACGAGCTGCAGCAGCACATCGAGACCGAACGACGCTACGCTGAAGCGGTTCTCTCCGCCGGTCGCTGATCCCTCGGGCGGCTCCGCCCCTCCCCGTCTACATCCCCTCGAGATTGCTGATCAGGTCCACCAGCCGCTGGAGCTCGTCCAGGCTGTGGAATTTGATCTCGATGCGCCCCGCGCCTGCGCGGTGAACGAGCGCCACGGGTGCGCCGAGGGCCGTCCGGAGCTGCTGCTCCAGGGCTTCCAGTGCGGGTTTGCGGTGCGTCGGTGCCGGTCGGTCGGGCTCGGCCTTCTGCTCCGGGCTCGGCTCGGGCGTGGTCGTGTCCGTCGTCGGGTTTTCGGCCTCATGGCGGAGCGTGCGCGCCTGCCGCTCGGTCTCGCGGACGCTCAGACCGTCCATCTCGACGCGGACGGCGAGCTGCCGCTGGGTCGTCTCGTCCGGGATGGTCAGAATCGCTCGGATGTGGCCGGGCGACAGGACGCCAGACTCTACGCGCGCGCGGAGGTCCGGCGGGAGTCGGAGCAGGCGCAGCGAGTTGGCGACCGTGGCGCGGTCCTTGCCGACCCTTCGGGCGAGCTCCTCCTGCGTGAGGTGGGCGAGCTTGAGCAGGTGTTTGTACGCCTCGGCCTCTTCCATCGGGCGGAGGTCCTGCCGCTGGACGTTCTCGATGAGCGCGAGCTGGTACGCGACATCGGGGGTCACATCGCGGACGACGGCGGGGATGCGTCGGAGGCCGGCGCGCCCGGCTGCACGCCAACGGCGTTCACCCGCGATGAGGACGTACTGGTTCGGGCCAGTCTGGCGCACGACGACCGGCTGAATGACGCCGTTCTCCCGAATCGAGGCCGAGAGCTCCTCGATGGCCGACTCATCGAAGACGGTGCGGGGCTGATCGGCGGCGGGTTTGATCTCGTCGAGCGGGAGTTCGAGCGGGCCCGGCGGTGCCTGGGGTGCGCTCGACTGGGGACCCGCGTCGGGAATCAACGCGGAAAGGCCGCGGCCGAGGACCGGGCGGCGCGGGAGTGTGGTCATGATGCGGCTCCGCGGGGACCGTGGCGTTCGATGAGGGTGCGGGCGAGCTCGCGGTAGGCCAGCGCGCCCCGAGAGCTCTTGTCGTAGTGGTGGATCGAGCGCCCGAACGACGGGCTCTCGGACAGGCGGACGTTGCGCGGGATGACCGTCTCGAACACCTGGGCGCCGAAGTGGGAACGGGCCTCGTCGCTGACCTGGTGGGCCAGATTGTTTCGCGCGTCGAACATGGTGAGGAGCACGCCCTCGATCGCGAGCGAGGGGTTCAGGCGACGCTGGATGAGCTGAACCGTGCGCATCAGCTGCGAGATGCCCTCGAGGGCGTAGTACTCGCACTGGAGCGGCACGAGGATGCTGTGGGCGGCGGTCAACGCGTTGATGGTCAGGAGGCCGAGCGACGGTGGGCAGTCGATCAGCACGAAGTCGGGCAGCTTGGCGGCGCGGGCGAAGGCCTCTTTGAGGCGAAATTCCCGGGCGATCGCGTCGACGAGCTCGACCTCTGCGCCGAAGAGGTCGGGGTGGGCTGGCAAGAGGGTCAGTCCCGGTACCTCGGGGGCCTGCAGGCGCAGCTGGTCCAGGTCGTCCATGCCGAGGAGGGCGTGGTAGACGCCGCGACGCTGGACCGTGGTGTCGATGCCCAGCCCACTGGTGGCGTTCGCCTGGGGATCGAGGTCGACGAGGAGCGTTTCGGCGCCCTCGAGGGCGAGGCCTGCGGCGAGGTTGACGGTGGTGGTCGTCTTGCCGACGCCGCCCTTCTGATTGGCGATGCAGATGATGCGCGTGGACATGGCGGGCTAGATACCACAGGCGATGATGTCGACCAAGGTTGGGGTGCTCAAGGTCGTGTTTCACGTGAAACACGACGCCACGACGCGCGGTCGCAGAGCTGGTGTTTCACGTGAAACGCGGTGAAGGGGCTGAGCCTACCCCGCCCCTGCGCTACTCGATGGGCACTGGGTGACGTGTCGTGGCCCGGGTGGCCCGCCATGCATCGGTGGTCGCCGATGTACTGAGAGGCCCGCCGCCGACCGAGGTCGGCACGCTGCGCGGAGCCCGCACAAAGGACGTGACACCCACACCAACAGCAAGCACGGATCCGCCACCCGGCTGATCCGGCAGCGGGGCGCCGGCCCTTTGGGTGGCGGCGGGGCCCCGGGTCCGCACGGCGGAGGGCGCGTGCCAACTGCCGGGAGCGATCGTTGAGAGAAGGCGGCTCGGCCGGGAGAGCCCGCGCGCCCCACCTGTCTCCCCTCGCCCGCCGAGAGAGCAGCCCATCGCGGCGCGATCGGCGCGTTCTTGCGCGCCCAGCCCCGCCGAGCCGCGGCCGCTGTCGAGCGCCACTGATATTGACCCCCGCGCTCCACTGAAACTGACCCCCCTCCAGGGCGACAGGCGTGACGAGAGGAGAGCCCAATGGGGCATGCGCAAGTCGGGATCATCGGCACCAGCGAGGTGACCATGATCGACAGCACTGTGGTGGCGCAGGTTCGTCGACCGCCTGCTGCACCCCACAGCCAGACGCTCGTCATCCCGGGCGACAGCGACCGCATGCGCGAGAAGCGAGAGTCGGGCCTCTGGACCCCGCCGACCGACGGCAAGGAGCCGCCCGGCGAACAACGACAACGACCGACGCGGGGGGTCAGATTTGCTGGCGTCTGGGGGGTCAACTTTAGTGGCGCATGACGCACAGCGCGGGGGGGCGCACAGCGCGGGGGGGCGCACAGCGCGGGGG
>CAINDO010000544.1 GCA_903847385.1 uncultured Myxococcales bacterium | reverse complement strand
GTTCCTGGACGCGAGCCGGACGAAGTACCCCTTCCCCGCGGCCCGCGTGCAGAACGGCGTGCCGCTGCTCACGGTGCTGCCCCACCTGATCGGCCTGCGGCTGGACGCCACCGTGAGCGCCGAGCGCAGCAGCATGATGCTGAACGACCGCACCGTGCAGGAGGCCTTCGGGTCGGCGCTCACGGGGGCGGCCGGCTTCTTCGATCCGCGCCGCTTCGGCTTCGCCGACGAGGCCTGCAACGTGATGCGCGAGGCGCTCCTGCGCGAGACGCAGTGTTACCCCCGGGCCTACGTGTACGGCGGCCGCGGGGACGACCGCTGGCAGCGGTACACCTACCCCGAGCGCCGGGCCGGGCGGCGGGCGGACATCCCATGGCCCCTGGGCGAGACGCCGCCGGACGACCTCGTCGTGGCCCCGGCCTTCGCGCAGGACGGCCTGATCATCTTCGCGCTGCAGGGCGACCGCTGGCGGGGGTTCTTCTGGCGCTACGACGACCCCAGCCGCCCGGACCCGACCTACGCGCCCCGCGCCGAGGTCTACGAGGGTTTCGCCGAGCCCGGGGCGTTGGGGCTCGGCGTGCACCCGGCGGGGCAGGACATCCGCTTGCTCACCTTCGCCGAGGGCACGGCCGTCGAGGTCCACAGCACGCCGTGGCAGCGCCGCTGGCCCTCGAAGAAGGCCCCCCGCCCGGTGCAGACCGACCGCGTGCCCTGCCGCGTGATGCTGACCTCGGGGCCGGTGGGCAAGGGCGCGGAGCGGCCGCTGGCCGTGGTCTGCAACGACAAGGTGTGGCGGCTCTGGAAGACGCGCGCCCCCGAGGCCTTCGCCCTGCCGCGGCCGGCGCGCTGGGCCTCGATGACGCGTCGCTGCGACGACGACGCGCAGCTCTGGCTGGGCGTGGACGACGCGCCGGGCGGCCTGGAGCTGTGGCGCGTGCCCGCCTACGGTCCCCTGGAGCCCGAGCCGTTGCCCGCGTGGGCCGCCTGGCCCGCGGTGCGCGAGGTCCCGTTCTCGGCCACCTGGGGTGGCACGCCGCGCAGCCTGGACCGCGTGAACATCCGCAGATTCGACGCCACGCAGACGCCGCGGTGGCTGCCGGCGGTGAACGAGCCGACGCCGACGCCCGTGGACGCGACGACCCAGTGGGTCCGCTACGAGGACCTGCACGGCCCCGGCTGGGTGGGCTACGTGAACGGCCGGCTGCGAGTGGAGTAGGTCAGCCCTTGAGCGGACAGTTGAACATCCAGCGCAGGCCGAAGCGGTCGACGAGCACCCCGAAGGCCGAGCCCCAGAACATGTCCTGCAGGGGCGTGTCCACCTTGCCGCCCTCGGCGAGCGCGGCGAACAGGCGCTCGCCCTCGGCCCGCGTGTCCGGCTCCAGGTTCAGCGTGACCGTGTTGCCCGCGGTCAGCGTGGCGCCCATCTCGGGGGGCGCGTCCGTGCCCATGAGCATGTGGCCGCCGAGGATGGGCAGCTCGATGTGCATCACCAGATCGCGCACGGACTCGGGCATCGGGGGCTGGCCGGGCATCGCCGGAATGTCCGCGAAGCGGGCGATGGGGCCGTTGAACTCGGTCCCGAAGACCTCGCGGTAGAAGTTGAACGCCGCCTCGGTCTCGCGGGCGAAGTTCAGGTACGTGCTGACGCGCGCCATCTCTCGACTCCTGGTCTTTCCTGGGGGAGCGGGGAGACTGGCACGGGTCCGGCGTGGCGAGAAGCCCCTGTGGCGCCGCCGTGATACCCTCGGCGGGATGCGCCCACTCGCCGCCAGCGCCGGGCTCCTGGCCACCCTGACCGCCTGCTCCACCTGGATCGACGTGGGCGGTCGCACGTTCCCCGGGGACGCCGGAGCAGACGCGCGGCGCGCGGTGGATGGGACGCCGACGCCGGCGCCCGGGCCGGACGCCGCGGCCGAACCGAGCCCGGACGGCCGCGTGGGGGCCCCGCCGCCCCGCCCCGACGCCGAACC
>CAINDO010000543.1 GCA_903847385.1 uncultured Myxococcales bacterium | reverse complement strand
GCCACCCGCCGTGGCCGCGTCCGGGGGCACGCTCGCGCCGCCCGTGATCTGGGCGTCCGGCGTGGGGATGGGCGCCGCGTCGGGGTTCGTGACGCTGCCGCCCGAGGGCTGTCCGCCCGTGTTGCCGCCACCCTGGCCGCCGGGGGCCGGAGCGCCGCCGGTGGCCGCGTCCGCCGCCGGCGTGGTCTCTCCCGAACCGGAGCTGCCGCAGCCCGAGAACACGAGCGCGAAGGCGCCCGCGACCGCCGTGAACCGGGCGCTCATGGTGCTTCGGGGCCTCCGAAGTAGCCCATGTCGGACCGGGAGCCGTCATGGTCCACCAGACCCTGGTCGCCGCTGTCGATGCAGGCGCTGGGCGCGACCAGGTGGAAGTCGCGCTGGTCGGGATCGGCGAAGTTCGGCTCCGCCGAGAGGTTGCCCAGGCTGCCGTTCGGATCGGCCATGCCCACGAAGTCGATGCCCTGGCTGGCGAAGACGTCGTTGTACTGCCAGGTGGGGTTGGGCAGGTCGATGGACACCGCCGCGCCGAACTGGGAGCGATAGATGATCGAGCTGTGCATCGCGAAGCGGTTGTAGGCGTGGCCGAGGGGCGGATCGTCCGCCTCCATCTCGATGCTCATGCCGTCCCGGCTCGTGGCGCGGATCGCGCTGCCGTCCTCGGCGCCGTTGTCCGAGAAGGTCGAGTAGCGGTACTGGCCGTCGCTGTTCTCGTGGTAGACGGCGCCGCCGGCCTGCTCGGACATGTTGCCGACGAAGAGGCCGTTGATGACCTCGTAGATGATCTGGCTGGCGCAAAGGGCCGCACCGACGGGGGCGCGGTTGTTGATGAACTCCACGCGCCGCATCGTGACCAGGTGGGCCTCGTCGTTGAGGTACACGCCCGCGCCGCAGTTGGTGGCGAAGTTGTTCTCGATGCGCGAGTCGGCGACGTAGTGGCTCTGGTGCGCCGTGGACATGTGGATGCCCGCGCCCATGCGCGCCACGTTGTTCACGACCACGAGGCGGTCGACGTTGGTGAAGTCGTTGTCGAGCTCCAGGCCGCCGCCCTTGTCGCCGGCCTCGTTGCCGTCGATGACGCAGTCCTCGAGGATGCTGCGGTTGTGCGAGATCTTCACGCCCGCGCCGTCGTCGCCGCAGGTGTTGCCGATGAACTCGCTGTTCCGCACCGTGGCCTGGCTCACGAAGATGCGCAGGCCGCCGCCGTCGTCGTCCGCGCGGTTGGCCGTGACGCGGTTGAACTCGAAGGTGGCCCGGCTGCGGCTCAGGTAGATGCCGCCGCCGTCGCCGGAGCAGTGGTTCTGGTCGAAGAGGTTGTTGCTGATGATCGGCGAGCGGTTGTCCACGGCGTAGAGGCCGCCGCCCTCGAAGTCGCAGTGGTTCGAGGCCACGGTGTTGCCGTCGAAGAGCGCCTCGCTGTTGTGCCAGTGGCCGCCGCCCTCTTCGCTGGCGCGGTTGTGGTGGATGTTGTTGCCCCGCACCACCGCGTCGCCGTTGACGACCGCCACGCCGCCGCCGTGGACGGCGGAGTTGTCGTGGACGTCGTTGTCGCCGACCTCGCCGGAGCAGGCGTCGATGCGCACGCCGCCGCCCTGGTCCGTGGCGTTGTTGTTGTCGATCTCGTTGCCGGAGATGAGCAGGCGGCAGGCCCGCGCGTGCAGGCCGGCGCCCTGGTTGGCGGTGTTGCCGGTGATGCGGACGCCGGACATGAAGAGGATGCCGTTGTCGCAGCGCACACCGCCGCCCTCGGCCGCGTTGCCGCCCTGGATGGTCAGCGCCGCGAAGGAGATCTCGGCGTTGCCGCCGCCCACCGTGACCGTCGAAGCGCGGCCGCCACCGTCGATGAAGGTGACGTCCCGGCCGCCGCCGCCGTAGATGTTCACGGGGCGCACGACGTTGATGTTCTCCGGGTAGATGCCCGGGCAGAGCTCGATGTCCGCGCCGTCCGGCACGGCGTCCAGGGCGGCCTGAATCGTCCCGTATTCGGCGATGCCGTCCGCGCAGACGAGAATCTCGTCGGCGTGGCCGTCGCAGTCGTCGTCGATGCCGTTGGGCAGCTCGTCCGCGCCCGGGTGGCGGTTGGGATCGTGGTCGTCGCAGTCGACGGTCACGTCGTAGCCGTCGCCGTCGTCGTCCACGGGCGGGGGGGCGTCGTAGATCATGTCCGGCGGCAGCGCGTCGACGGGCAGGGCGTCCTCGGGGAGCGCGTCCTTGCCGGTCATGCCCTGGGCGTCCGGGAACTGCGTGGCGGCGTCCAGGTCGGCGTCCGGATCGGCGGCCGAGGCATCGGCCCCGGGCGACACGGCCGCGTCGGCCTCGGGCGTGGGGGCGGCGTCGGCCTCGGGCGCGGCATCCCCCGCCTGCGCATCACCGGCGTCCGGCACCGCGGGTGCGGCGTCGTCCGACTTGCTGATGTTCTGGCCGCCGGGGGTGGTGTCCCCACAGGCCGCAGTGCCGAGCGCCAGCGCCGTACCCACGAGCCACATCGCCGCCTGACTGCGCATCTTTCCTCCGCCGTCGCAAACTCGCATTGGTCACAATTTCCGGGATGTACATTTCTAGCACGGGCGCGCCGGTCCACAAAAGTCCGACATGGGGTCCGGGCGTTTGCGCTACGATCCGTTCACCGAATCGTCACCGTAGGAATCCCGACGTGCGTCTGCCCGATCGCCGCCACTGGCTCGTCACGAGTCTCCTCTGCGCGACCTCGGCCTGCGGCGACACAGGCCTCCACGTGCGTATGCCCGACGCGGCGCCGGAAGTGACCCTCGACGCGGCGCATCGACCGCTGGAGGACGCGTGGGTGCTCCGCGACGCGACGCGACCCGCGGACGCCCGGCCGCGCCCGGACGCCGGGCCACGAACCTTGGACGCGCGCCCGCCCGCGCCGGACGCGCTGGACCCGGACGTCG
>CAINDO010000542.1 GCA_903847385.1 uncultured Myxococcales bacterium | reverse complement strand
CGCCGCCGGCGCCGATGCGCGGCGCCCCGGTCGGCGGTACGCCCTTGCCCCCCGCCCCGATGCGCGGCACGCCCGTCGGCGCGCCCAAGCCCCCCGGCGGCGACGCGACCTGAGGCGTGGCGAGGTCCGCGCGGACCCGCAGGCTGACTCACCCCTCTTGCGGGTTTCCCGCGATGCCGTCCTGGGGGTTTGCGCCCACCGCGGCGTCGTCGTCGACTCGGACTCAATGCTCGTGGGGGAGCCATGCGGATTTCGATGCTTCAGAGGTTTTCTCTGCTCTGTGTTCCTCTGGTCGTGGTGGGCGCCGGTGTGAGCGTCGTCACCTGGCGCGCGCTGCAGCGCACCACGGCGGAGCTGAGCGAGGCGCACCGGATTCACACGCTGGCCATGGAGGCGCGCTACGACGTCTCGGCCATGTCCGATGCCATGAAGAGTGTCATGCTCGAGCCGACGAACGAGGCCGAGGCCCGGCGCAAGGCCGCCGCGGACGACGGCTACTCGTCGGCGATGGAAGAGCTGGCGAAGCTGTCGCGCGATCCGGAAATCCAGGGCCGGATCAAGGAGTTGGCCGCCTTCGACCACGAGAATCTGCACCCCAACGAAGAGGCCATCATGGGCTTCATGGAGAAGGGGGAGCGCGCCGAGGCCGAGAAGCGTCTCACGGGTGTCTACATGCCGTTCCTGTCACAGTTCAACGTGAAGGTGCAGGCGTTCGAGGGCGCGGCGCAGGCCCTGGTGATCCGCGAGACGGCGCGCATCGACGCCGAGAACGCCGAGGCGGCGCGGCTCATCATCGGGACGCTCCTCGCCGGCATCCTGCTGGCGGCGGGGCTCATCGTCGGGGTGGCGCGGGGCTTCGCCCGTCGCATCCACGCCCTGAAGCAGGCGCTGGTGGACAGCACCGGCGGCGTGGCCGTGGCCAGCGAGGAGCTGACGACGGCCGGCCGCAACGTGGCCGAGGGCGCGTCCCGCGGGGCGGCCTGCCTGCAGGGCGTGGCCTCCGCCGCTGAGCAGGTCACCAGCATGACCCGCAGCAACGCCGACCACGCCCGCCAGGCCGCCGAGATCGCGGCGGAGTCCAACCGCGCCGCGGCCCGGGGTGACGCCGAGATCACCAAGCTCCTGGGCGCGATGACGGAGATCAGCGCCAGCGCCCGCCGCATCGACGAGATCACCCATGTGATCGACGACATCGCCTTCCAGACCAACCTGCTGGCGCTCAACGCCGCGGTCGAGGCGGCCCGGGCCGGGGAGCACGGCGCGGGCTTCGCGGTGGTCGCCGAGGCCGTGCGGTCGCTGGCGCAGCGCAGCGCCTCGGCGGCCAAGGACATCAACGGTCTCATCCGTGACGCCGTGGAGCGTACGGACTCCGGCCGTGTGTTGGCCGACAGCAGCGGCAAGGTGCTCAAGGACATCGTGGCCTCGACGCGCAAGATGTCCGAGCTGAGCGCCCACATCGCCCAGGCCACGGCCGAGCAGTCCACGGGCATCGCCCAGATCAGCGAGAGCGTGGGCGAGCTGGACAGCGCGGGGCACCAGAACGCCGCCGTCGCGGAAGAGATGGCCGCGTCCGCCGCCGAACTGCACAGCCAGGCCGGCCGCCTGCAGTCCGTCGTGCATCGCCTGCACGCCATGGTCGAGGGCGGCGACATCGAGATCGACGAGGCCCCGGAGCGTGCGCAGCGCGCCGACCGCGAGCCCCGCCGCTCGACGCACCGCGCCGACGCCCGCCGCGCCGCCGGGGGCCGAAGCGCCCGCCCCGCTCAGAGCCGCGGCCCCCGCAGCCGCGCCGCCGAAGCCCTCGACGCCGAGCTCGGCATGTACTGAGTCGGTCGCCCGCCCGTCAGCCCGCCCGCCAGCCCGCTATCGCTTCCGCTGCCAGAAACTCCAGTACGGCGGCTCCAGCCCCGGCACCTTCACCGACTTCCACTCGTACCCCTTCGCCGCCATGCCACCGCCGCCCTGACGCACCGGCTGCGGTGTCATCGTGGGGTGATGGACCAGATAGTCGATCTGTTTCTGCAACAGATAACTCTCCGGCGCGGACTTGGTGTGTCCCGGGCGGCTGCCCCGGGCGGGGACCTCGTGGGCGATGTATTCGTCGTTCAGGCCGAGGACGTCCAGCGTGTAGAGCCGCGAGTAGTACGGGATGATGCCCGCCGCGGTGGTGGCGATGCTGGCATCGGGCGGCGCGTTGTCGCGCAGGTACAGGCCGATGGCCCGGCACTGACCCTCGAACATCTTGAGCCAGCCGATGCGGTCCACGCCGTTCTCGCTGCCCGTCTGCATGTTCCATTGGTCGATCTGCACGGCGCGCACCGCCAGCCCCGCGGACAGGGCGACGCCGAGCGCCACGGGCACGGCGCGCGGCAGGGCGCGCTCGCGGGCCCGTTCGAGCAGGGCCTCGACGCCGAACACCAGCGCGATGGCCAGCAGCGGCATGAGCGGCACCAGGAACCGGTGCAGCCCCATGAAGTCGCCGCCGACCTTCATCACGTGCGTGCAGATGGCGAGCACGACGAGCCCGAAGAACGGCCAGAAGCCCCGCACGGCGCGGGCGGCGAAGATCAGCGGCGGCCACAGGTACAGGTGGTGGTCGCGCACCCACGTCCAGGCGTACATCGCGCCGGGGCGCCAGAAGCTCTCGCTGCCGGCCTTCACGTAATAGGTGTTGGGGAACGGCCAGCCGTAGTAGGTCCAGCGCCAGGCGTAGTAGGGCACGAACACCGCGGCGAACCCGGCGCCCCACAGCCAGTCGCTCCGCTCCGGGAGCGTGCGCGCGCGAATGAGCCCGCCGAGCCGATGCAGGCCCGCCAGACCGAAGAACAGCATGCCCTCGGGCCGCGACAGGGCCGAGAGCGCGAAGAACACGCCGCTCCACGGGAACGCGCGCTCGCCGGCCGGGGCGCGGCGCTCGAGCAGGTATTGCGTGCAGCCCAGGGTGGCCAGGAAGGTGAACTGCTGCGTCTCCAGGCCGCCGGTGCTCCAGCAGGCGAAGGCGGGCGCGGCGGCCAGCCACAGGGGCCCCACGGCGTCCACGGGGCGGGCCTCGCCGCGGAACCGGGCGACGAACCGCGCGACGAGAAGCAGCCCGCCCACCCCGAACATGATCCCGAAGATGCGGCTCCACAGCACCGGATCGCCGCCCAGGGCCAGCACGCCGGCCATCTGGATGGTCCACAGGAAGTTGGTGTAGCCCTCGACCTTCTCGCCCGGGTTGTAGACCAGCTCGCCGTGCCGCACGAGGTTGTCGGCGTAGCGAAAGCTGATGTAGGCGTCGTCGTTGACGAAGTCGAAGTACAGGGCGTGGCCCACGAGCACCGCGGCGGCGGCGAGCAGGGCCAGGAGGCGAAGATCGGGTTTGCGGGGCGTCGGCACGCGCGGAGGATATGCGCGGGCGCAAGTGGGCACAACGTCGGCGCGGCGGGCGCTTGCGACGAACGGGCCGCCTCACTACGGTGCGCGCAGTTCGTCCCGCCCGGAGCCGCCCCCTGAAAGTCCATGGAAATCTGGCCAGCCTCAAGGCCAGCCAACGCGATCGCCTCGAGAAGCTCTACAACCGCAAGGTCCCGAAAGAACAGGTGATCTCGGCGCCCCTGGCCCAGAGCATCGCCGAGCTCTCCGCCGAGATCGGCCGCCAGATCGGCCTGACGCTCGACCGAAACGGCCGGGTGGTCCACGTGATCGTCGGCGAGCCCGACCGCATCTACCTGCCCGAGCTCGGGCGCGCCCGCGGCGGCAAGAGCCGGTTCCGCGGCATCCGCCTGGTGCACACGCACCTGCGCGGCGAGCCGCTGACGCACGACGACCTCACGGACCTCACGCGCCTGCAGCTCGACCTGATCGCGGCGATCACCGTGACCGCCGACGGCCGCCCGAACACGCTGGAGCACACGCACCTGCTGCCCGTGGGGAACGAGCCGCCCTACGCGCCGCCGATCAGGACACGGGCCGGCGACGAGTCCTTCGACTTCCACGCCATGATCGAGGGCCTGGAGGCCGAGTTCTCCCGCGCGACGACGGGCACGGTGGAGACCGCGGGGCAGACCCGCGCCATCGCGGTCCATGTGACGACCGGCGACGGGCCCGATCCGGACGAGAGCCTGCGCGAGCTGTCCGAGCTGGCCGAGACGGCGGGCATCATCCTGGTCGACCGCATGATCCAGCGCCGCAAGCAGCTCGACCCCAAGTTCCTGATCGGACAGGGGAAACTCGACGAATTGCTCCTGCGGTCGATGCAGCTCGACTGCGAGCTGATCATCTTCGACCAGGACCTGTCGCCCAACCAGGTGCGCGCCATCGGGGACGCCACGGACGCCAAGGTCATCGATCGCAGCCAGTTGATCCTCGACATCTTCGCCCGCCGCGCCCACACCCGCGAGGGCAAGCTGCAGGTGGAGCTGGCGCAGTTGAAGTACACGCTGCCCCGCCTGGCCCACAAGACGACGGCCCTGTCGCGCCTGATGGGCGGCGTGGGCGGCCGCGGCCCCGGCGAGACGAAGCTGGAGATCGACCGCCGGCGCGCCCGCGAGCGGATTCACCGCCTGGAGCGGGAGATCAAGGAGCTCGGCACCCACCGGCAGACGCTGAGGCAGCGGCGGCAGGCCCGCGAGGTCGCCGTCGTGTCGATCGTGGGCTACACGAACGCCGGCAAGAGCACGCTCTTCAACGCGATCACGCAGAGCGCGGTGCTGGTCGAGGACAAACTCTTCGCCACGCTGGACACCACGAGCCGCCGCATGCGCTTCCCCGAGAACCGCGAGCTCATCATCTCGGACACCGTGGGGTTCATCCGCGACCTGCCGCCGGATCTCGTCACGGCTTTCAAGGCCACGCTGGAAGAATTGCACGAGGCCGACCTGTTGTTACACGTGGTCGACCTGAGTGACTCCCGCATGGAACATCAAATCGCCTCGGTGGAACGCATTCTGGCCGATCTGGATCTGCTGGACAAACCGCGGATCCGCGTCTTCAACAAGGCGGATCGGGTCTCGCCCGAGGTGACCGAAAACATCTGCCGGCAGTACGACGCCCTGGGGCTCAGCGCCCTGGAGCGCAACACGCTCCGGCCGTTGCTCGGCGACATCGAGGCCCGCCTGTGGTCACCGCCCGCGGAGCCCCGCGCCGAGACCTGGATGCCCGAGGTTTTCGATGACTGAGCCCACGCGTTCCGGGGATGTCGACCGAGGCCGCTTCGGCCGGTGGCTGAGCCTCGCGGTGATCGCCACCGCGTTGGTCGTCGGCGGTGTCTGGCTGATCAAGGCGATGATCGCGGCGAGCCCCGGGCCGCTGTCGGCCCACCCGGGCGATGGTCAGGCGCGCGGCGGCGTGCGGACCCACGCCGAGCTGGAACAGAAGTGCGAGGCCTGCCACCCCGGCGGAGACACGACCCGGACGGTCTCGGATCTGTGCCTGGACTGCCACGACGAGATCGTGCTGCAGCGGCGCGATCCCAAGGCCCTGCACAGCCGCCTGGGCAACACCGACGACTGCCTGCACTGCCACACCGAGCACAAGGGCCGCGACGCCGAGATCACCCACGTCGAGCCGGCGGCGTTCCCCCACGACGCGGTCGGTTTCGCGCTCGCTGCGCATCAGCACACCGCCGCGGGCGCCCCGTTCCAGTGCGAGGACTGCCATGCGCAGACCATGACGCGCTTCGACCCCAAGGGCTGCGCCGACTGCCATGTGAAGGCGAAGCCGGACCTGATGAAGGCCCACGTCGCGGCCTTCGGCGAGCGCTGCGCGAACTGCCACGACGGCGTCGACCGCTTCTCGAAGGGCCGCTTCGACCACTCGAAGACCGGGTTCCGGCTCGAGGGCAAACACGCGCGGACGGGCTGCGAGTTCTGTCATCGCGGGGTGACGGAGATGACCGGGTTCGCGCAGGCCGAGACCGGCTGCGCCACCTGCCATCAGGACGCCGGCGCCCGCGCCCACGGGGCCGAGGTGACGACGGCCTACGCCGAGTGCGCCACCTGCCACGGCACGGAGGCCTGGAAACCGGCGACCTTCGACCACGCACGCACGCAGTTCCCGCTGACCGGCCGACACCAGAGCGTCCCCTGCGCGCAGTGCCACAAGGGCGACCTGAAAGCGCCGCTGTCCAACGAGTGCAGCGCCTGCCACGAGGCCCCGGCGAATCACACCGCCGAGGGCTACGGCACCACCTGCACCGAGTGTCACACCACGGACGACTGGAGCGCCGCGGACGCGCGCAATCACTCGTTCCCGATCGACCACGGCACCGGCCGCAAGAACGAGTGCAAGACCTGCCACCCCGCCGGCTACAAGCAGTACACCTGCTTCAACTGCCACGAACACCAGCCGGACGCGATGCTCCGACTGCATCGCCGCGAGACCCGGGTCCGCGACCTGGCGGCCCTCCAGGATTGTGTGCGGTGTCACAAGAACGGGGACGGCGAGGGCGAAGGCGAAGAGGGCGGGGAAGGCGAGGACCACGACGAGAAGTCGGACGAGTAGGCGGGGCGAGCGGGGGCTTCAGAGGGCGCGGTGCTCGGTGTCCTCGGACTCGGGCGTGGCCGGGGCGGCGCGGCGAACGGCGGCGCCGACCGCGTGACCGACGAGGGCGCCGACGACCAGGTACAGGCTCAGCGTCGCCAGGGTGCCGACCACCATGCCGGCGCCCGTCACGATGCGCGAGGCGAGGACGTCGCTGGTGCCGTGGCCGAAGAGCGCGCCGGCGAGCATCAGGCCCATGTAACCGCCGTAGACCAGCGCCGGGACGAGGCCGGTGACCAGGAAAGCGACGAGAGCAGCGGCGGCGCCAAAGAGGGAAGCGTTGGAGTTCTGGGTCTTCATATGGGCTCCGAAGTTGTGGCCCCGTGGGGCCGTGTTGACGCCTCAGCACATGAGCATCAGGCGTGCCAACTTCGAGAACTCAATGAAATCAGGCAGTTGGGTGACTCGAGGCCGATGGTGGCCTTCGCAGTCGGAGGGATTCGCCGACAAGGCCCCGCGCCTTGTCGGGTTTTGTCGACAACGGCTTACTCGATGAGGTCGACGCCGGCGCCGCCGGGACCGGTCAGAATCCGGAACTCGACGCGGCGGTTGTTGGCCCGACCGGGCTCCGTCCCGTTGGTGTCGATGGGCAGCGTCTCGCCGAACCCCTTGGCCTGCAGGCGGTCCGGCGCCACGCCCTCGCGGACGAGATAGCCGCGCACGGCCTCGGCGCGCTTCTGCGAGAGCTTGAGGTTCTTGGGGTCCGGGCCCTGGTTGTCCGTGTGGCCCTCGACCTGCACGGACTTCAGATCCGCGCGGGACTTCATGACCGCGGCCACCTGGTCCAGGATGCCGTAGCTCTGGGGTTTGATGATGTCCTTGCCCGTCTCGAAGTAGACCTTCTCCAGGATCTCGATCTTGTCGGCCGTGACGCGGACCTTGGCCGTCGGCGTCTGGTCCGGGCAGCCGTCCTTGTCCTCCACGCCGTTGACCACCTCGGCCTGGAACGGGCACGCGTCGGCGTCGTCCTTGAAGCCGTCCTTGTCGTTGTCCCACTCGGGGCAGCCGTCGTCGTCGGCCCAGTCGTCGTTGTCCTCGCGCTCCTTGGGGCACTGGTCGGCCTTGTCCTCGATGCCGTCGCCGTCCGTGTCCACGGTCACGTCCGGGCAGCCGTCGGCGTCGGCGGCGCGGGGGTTGGTCTCGGCCTTGTTGGGGCAGCGGTCGCGGTCGTCGTTCACGCCGTCGTGGTCGTTGTCCGGGTCGGGGCAGCCGTCGGCGTCGTCGTAGCCGTCGCGATCCTCGGGCTCGCTGGGGCAGCCGTCCGTCGCGTCGGGGACGCCGTCCTTGTCCGTATCCGGCTTGGGGGCGGCGCGGTGCACGTAGGCCAGGCCCAGGAACGCGCGCCAGTCGGGGGCGCCGTAGTCGGCGATGATGCCGCGGCCCGCGCCCACGGTGCTGACCAGGCCGAAGCCGCTGAACCAGCGCAGGCCGAGCAGACCCTCCAGCGGTTTGCTGCGGCTGTCGTCGCGCACGCTGCCGGCGGGCGCGGCGCCGAAGACCTCGGCGTACCCCACGAGCTGCGGCATGCCCAGGTCCACACCCAGGCCGCCGGCGTAGGTCACGGCGTTGCCCACGTCCAGGCTCTGGAACTTCTTCGTCGCCGGGCGCCACAGGAACCCGACGTCGGCGGTCACGCTCACGGGCCGATAGCGGGCCTGCGCGGCCAGGCGCGGCCCCACCGTGACCTGCCCCTCGCCCAGAAAGTCGTCGGCCGGGCCCGTGGGCAGGCTCACGGGTACGAGGAACGCCAGGCCCAGGCCGTCGTCGCGCCACTTCTCCAGCCCGAACAGCCGGACCTTGGGGATCACGCGGACGTCGCCCAGGGTCGTCACGTCCCCCCCGCGGCCGGCGAGGCCCGTGCCCGAGGAGAAGTGGGTGGGGACATCCAACCCCGCCTCGAAGCGGTTGGCCACGCCGAACACGGCCTGGACGTGCGCCGTGACCAGGCGGCCGACGATGCGCGTGTCCACGTTGCCCTTCGCGTCGCGCTCCACGAGCGGGTCGCGGGCCATGTCCAGCCAGAGCGAGGGCACGAGCTGAAGGTCGCCCGCCACGCCGGCGCCGGCCGTGGTCAGGTGGCCGAGCACACCGGGCGAGGGCTGGAAGCGCTGGATGTCCTGGGCGCGGGCGGGCCGGGCGGCGGCGAGGGTGACCGCGCTCACGAAGGCGAGCGCGGAGAGGGAGAGCGCGGAGGTGAACTGCATGGCGCGCGGCTGGAGCAAGAAACGCGCCATGGGATGCGGGCGCTGGCGCGCTTCTTGCTGCCGCTCCGTAGATTCACCCCGACCCTCGCCTCCGGAGTTCTGCCGATGCGCGCTCGCCCGTCTCGTCTCGCCGTCGTTCGTCGCTCGGCGGCCCGCTCGGCCGCTCACTGGGCCGTCCTCGGCGCGCTCGCCGGCCTCGGCGTCGCCCTGGCGCCTGCGCCCGCCACCGCGCAGGCCGTCGGCAACCTGGACCGGGACATCGCCGCCTCAGTCGAGGCCGGCCTGCAGTGGCTCCGCGCCCAGGACGCGTTCGTTCAGGACGAGCCCAACCGCGCCCGTGCCCGCTGCCTGGTGATGACCGCGCTGATGGAGCAGCGCATCGGCGCCGGCGAGGCCAGCCCCCGGCGCGGCTACGTCAACGCCGCCGTGGCCGACAAGGATTTGCTGCGCGGGGCCTACGACCGCGTGCTCACGGACGTGAACTACGGCGTCGCCCACGCCGGCTTCACCGCCTACGAGGACGGCAGCTGCCTGATGGCCATCGCCCGCTACGCGCTCACGGGTGGGCCGGAGATCCCGGACCGGCCGACGATCCGGCAGGCCATGGACATCCTGACCAACCGCACGCTCGGCGCCCAGCAGACGCAGGGCCCGGAGATCGGCTACTGGGGCTACACCGGCCCGGGCAACGACTCGAGCACCACGCAGTTCGCCATGGCCGGCCTCGGCGCCGCGCGCACCTGGTACATCCAGCAGCCCGACCCGGCGGCCTTCGACCAGGTCGTGGCCATCGCCGAGGTCACGCACCGCACGGCGGACGCCTACGAACACACCGCCAACGGCGACGGCGGCCACGGCTATCGCATCGGCTCGACGAGCAGCTACCAGCAGACGGCCACGGCGGTCTTCGTGAAGACCGTGGGCGGCATCCCCCTGCACGAGCCCTCGCTGCAGGCCAGCGTGCGCTGGCTCTACGACCGCTACAACTATCAGACCATCGCGGCGCAGCCCGGCGACTGGCCCATGGCGTATCTCTATTACATGTGGGCCAGCGCCAAGGCGTATCGGTTCATCGAGGGCTCGCGGCAGGCGGCCGGCCGGGGCAACGTGGCGCCCCGGGATCTGGGGGCACTCCCCGCGGACGGCGCGCGCCTCGGGCGGCGCGACCCGCTCGTGGATCCGCGGCCGGCCGTGCGCGGCCCCGACGGCCCCGGGGTGCGCGGCGGCGCCTTCTACGACTCCACCCGCGCCGGGTGGCGCTATGACTACGCCTACACGCTGATGAGCCAGCAGGGCGCGGACGGCCAGTTCGCCGTGCCCGGTACGTGGAACGCCTTCGCCGACCAGGCCTATGCCATCCTCACGCTCGAGGGCAGCACCGGCGGTGTGTGTGTCGACGTCGACGGCGACGGCATCTGTTCCGAGCGGGACAACTGCCCCGGCATCGGCAACGTGAATCAGATCGACACCGACGGCGATGGCACGGGCGACGCATGCGACGCCTGCCCGGCCGATCCCGACCGCGCCGACGACGACGAGGACGGCGCCACGGACGCCTGCGACAACTGCGTGGGTGTGTTCAACCCGGACCAGTCCAACCTGGACGGCGACGCCGTGGGCGACCTGTGCGACCCGGACATCGACGGCGACGGCCTGGAGAACGGCGCCGAGGATGCCAACGGCAACGGCGGCGTGGACCCCGGCGAGACCAACCCGCTGGACGCCGACACGGATCACGACGCCCTGCCCGACGGCGTGGAGCTCGGCGGCCAGAACCCGACCTCGCCCGTGAACCCGGACACCGACGGCGACCTGTTGCCCGATGGCACCGAGGACGCCAACCACAACGGCCGCCTCGACCCCGGCGAGACCAACCCCAACGACCCGGACAGCGACGACGACGCCCTGCTCGACGGCGCCGAGGACGCGAACCTGAACGGTGTCGTGGACATCGGCGAGTCGGATCCCCGGCAGCCGGACACGGACGGCGACGGCCTGACGGACGGCGGCGAGGTCGCGGGCCCCAACAGCACCGATCCGGCCGATCCGGACACGGACGCCGACGGCCTGCGCGACGGCGTCGAGGACGCCAACGCCAACGGTCGGGTGGACGCCGGCGAGACGGATCCCAACGTCTTCGACACGGACGGCGACGGCCTGTCCGACGGTGTGGAGGACGCCGACGGGAACGGCCGGGTGGACGCCGGCGAGACGGACCCCCTGGATCCCGACAGCGACGACGACGCCCTGCTCGACGGCGCCGAGGACACCGACGCCAATGGCAGCGTGGACCCCGGCGAGAGCAGCCCGCTCGACGCCGACACGGACGACGACGGCCTGCCCGACGGCGTGGAGGTCAACGGCCTGAACCCCACGGATCCGACCGACCCGGACAGCGACGACGACGGCCTGCTCGACGGCGTGGAGGACGCCAACGCCAACGGCCGCGTGGACGCCGGCGAGACCGATCCCAACGTCTTCGACTCCGACGGCGACGGCATCAGCGATCTGGACGAGATCCCGCCCGAGCTGCGCGACCGCGACGGCGACGGGCTGACCGACGCCGTCGAGGACCGCAATGGCAATGGCATGGTCGACCCCGGAGAGACGAACCCCCTCGACCGCGACACGGACGACGACGGCCGCGGCGACGGCGCGGAGGACAGCAACCGCAACGGCGTGCGCGATCCCGGCGAGACGGACCCGACGGACGCGGACAGCGACGACGATGGCCTCGGCGATGCCATCGAACTCGAGGGCCAGAACCCGACCAATCCCAACGACGCGGACACGGACGACGACGGCCTGCTCGACGGCGTGGAGGATGCATCTCACGACGGCGCGCTCTCGCCGGGCGAGACCGACCCCAACCGCGCCGACAGCGACGCCGACGGCCTGAGCGACGGCCTGGAGGACACCAACCGCGACGGCGTGCGCACGGACGACGAGACGAGCCCGGTGATGGCCGACACCGACGGCGACCCCCTCGCCGATGGCACCGAGGACAGCAACGGGAACGGCGTCGTCGACCCCGGCGAGACGGATCCGCGCCTTTTCGACGGGGACCGCGACGGCCTGTCCGACTCGACGGAGATCCAGGGCGGCAACCCCACGGATCCGGCCAACCCGGACAGCGACGGCGACGGCCTGCTCGACGGCCAGGAAGATCGCAGCGCCGATGGCAACCGGCAGGACGACGAGAGCGATCCCAACCAGGCCGACACGGACGGCGGCGGCTCGCCGGACGGCGACGAGGTGCTGCGGTTCGGCACGAACCCCCTCGACCCCGCCGACGACATCCTGGAGAACGGCGACGATCCCAACGGCGACCGCGATCGCGACGGCCTGCGGAACGGGCACGAGCTCGTGCTCGGCACCAACCCGGACGATCCGGACACGGACGACGGCGGCGTGAACGACGGCGCCGAGGTGCGCGCCGGCACGAACCCCCTCGACCCCGCCGACGACCTCGGCGCGCCGGACACGGACGGCGACGGCCTCGGCGACGCGTTCGAGGTCTCCATCGGCACGGATCCCAATGTCGCCGACACGGACGCCGACGGTCTGTCCGATGGCGTCGAGGTGGACGGCGTGAACGCCACCGACCCGCGCAACCCCGACACGGATCGCGACGGTCTGTCCGACGGCGCCGAAGACACGAGCGGCGACGGCGACTTCCAGCGCGACGCCGGCGAGACCGATCCCAACGACTTCGACACGGACGACGGCGGCGTGAACGACGGCGGCGAGGTCGTCGTCGATGGGACGAACCCGCTGGATCCCACGGACGACCGCATCGGGCAGGACACCGACGGCGATGGTCTGACGGACGCGGAAGAGCGGGCGATCGGCACGGACCCGGCGCTGCCCGACACGGACGCCGACGGCCTGCGCGACGGCCTGGAGGTCGAGGGCGAGAACGGCACCGACCCCCGCGACGCCGACACGGACGACGACGGCTTGTGCGACGGCCCATCGGACGTGCTGCCCGTCTGCCAGGGCGGCGAGGACCAGGACGCCGACGGCCAGCGCGACGCCGCCGAGAGCGATCCCAACGAGCGGGACACGGACCACGGCGGCGTGCCCGACGGCGCCGAGGTGCTGATCGAGGGCACGGACCCCACGGATCCCACGGACGACGGCGGCCTGGATCGCGACGGCGACGGCCTGAACGACGAAGCCGAGCGCCACTGGGGCACCAACCCCGACGACGCCGACAGCGACGACGACGGCCTGAACGACGGCGTCGAGGTCGGCGGCGACAACCCCACGAACCCGCTCGACCCGGACACCGATCACGACGGCCTGACCGACGGCACCGAGGACGCCAATCACAACGGCCGCCTCGACCCGGGCGAGTCGGACCCCAACGACGCGAACGACCCCGGCGCGGGTGCGGACGCGGGCGTCGTGAACCCGGGCGACGACGCCGGCCCCGTGCTCCCGAGCGGCGACGCGGGCGGCGGTGGCCCCGATCGCGACGCAGGCCCGGGCGCCGAGGCCGACGGCGACTTCGCCGGCGACGACGCCGCGCTCACCGTGCCCGGCCCCGACGCGCTGCCCCAGGGCGACCACCAGGAGCGCAAGACCATCGCCGGCAGCGGCTGCGGCTGCCGCACGGCGGGCACCGATCCGCGGGGCACGGCCGGCCTCGCGGCGCTGGGCCTGCTGGCGCTGGCGGGGATGCGGCGGCGCCGCCGGTGACCGCTCCCCCCGTGATTCCGGGGGGCCCGCGACCGAACCCGCCCTTGACTTCGCCGCGCCCGTGCGGAACGGTGCCCGAATGCACTCCCACGGCGGCCACGGCGGACACGGCGGACACGGCGGACACGCCCATGGCGGGCACGGCGGACACGCCCATGGCGGCCAGGGCGGCTTCGACGCCCGGCGCGCGCTGAGCCTCTCGCTCGCGCTCAACCTGGCCTACCTGGTCGTCGAGATCGTCGCCGGTCTGTACACGGGCTCGCTCGCGCTCCTCTCCGACGCCGCCCACATGGTGTCGGACGTCGCGGCGCTGGGACTCGCGCTCCTGGCGGCCCACTGGGCCCGACGGCCCGCCACGAAGAGCCACACCTACGGCCTGCTGCGCGCCGAGATCCTGGGTGCCTTCGCCAACGCCGTCCTGTTGCTCATCGCCTGCCTCTTCATCTTCAAGGAGGCCATCGAGCGCCTGGTGGTCGGCGCGGCCGCCGTGCCCGGCTGGCCGGTGTTCGGCGTGGCCACGGTGGGCCTGCTCATCAACCTGGGCAGCGCCTACATGCTCTGGCGCAGCGAACGGTCCGGCGGCGCGCCGAACCTGAACGTCCGCGGCGCGCTGGTGCACATGCTGGCGGACGCCCTGGGCTCCGTGGGCGCGATGGCCTCGGCGCTGCTGACGCTCTTCGGCGGGTTCGCAGCGGCGGACGCGGCGGCGAGCCTCGTCATCGGCGCGCTCGTGCTCTACGGCACCTGGGGCATTCTGCGCGACTCGACGCGCGTGCTGCTCGAGGCCGCCCCGCCCGAGGTGGATCAGCCCACGGTCTGCGCGGCCCTGCAGTCGCTGGAGGGCGTGGCGTCCGTCCACGACCTGCACATCTGGAGCATCGGCAGCGGGCAGACCATCCTGACGGCCCATCTGGGGCTGCGGCCCGGCGCCTCGCCGGCGGAGGTCCTCGCCCGCGCGCAGGCGCTTCTGGTCGAGCGCTTCCGGCTCGCGCACAGCACGCTCCAGGTGGAGCCCGCCGGGGCCGAGGCCTGCCGGCAGGCGAACTGCGGCCTGCTCGCCGCCGCACCGGCGGCCGCCGACCACGACGCCGACGAGCACGACGATCACGACGAGCACGACCACGACGACGACGACGATCACGACCACCGCCACTGATGCCTTTTTTTGTGGCCATTCGTACCCGCGACCGGTAGTCAGACGCGGTTTTTTCCGACCCGGACCATGTTCGCCGAAATCCGCCGCATCTACCGCGAGAGCCAGAAGCCCGCGGACAGCTACTTCAACCTGTACCTCGCGCGGCCGCTCGCGGCCGTGGTCGTGGCGCTGCTGGCGCGCACCCGCGTCACGCCGAATCAGGTGAGTTTCCTGTCCATCGCGGTCTTCGCGCTGGCGATGGTGGGGTTGGTGCTGTTGCCGGGCTGGGCGGGCCTGTTGCTGGGGGTCGGCCTCGTCGAGGTCTCGTACGTCTTCGACTGCGCGGACGGCCAGCTCGCGCGCCTGACGAAACGCAGCTCGCCCGTGGGCGCCCTGCTCGACTTCCTGATGGACGAGCTGAAGGCCTATCTGCTGGTGGCCGGCATCGCCCTGCGCTGGCACCTGCACGACGCCGGCGGCGTCTACGCCCTGGTGCTCGGCGTCG
Organism: uncultured Myxococcales bacterium; assembly: GCA_903847385.1. Classification (GTDB taxonomy): domain Bacteria; phylum Myxococcota_A; class Bradymonadia; order UBA7976; family UBA1532; genus CAINDO01. The sequence continues at coordinate 3,927 of CAINDO010000542.1, read as the reverse complement.
GTACGCTGGTGATCATCGGCTCGGCCCTGTCCCTGACCAAGTTCGTTCGCACGCCGGAGTACGCCCAGGCCACGGGCACGAAGCAGCTCAAACACGGCGAGGCCTCGGGCGCCTCGCACCAGCGTTCGGGGCCCCTGTGGCCCGTGCAGTTCGTGGCCCGCCTGATCAGCCAGTACCCGACCACGCTGCCGCTCTTCGCGGCGGCGAACCACCTCGACTGGTTCCTCTACGCCTACGCGGGCGTGCACGTGCTCTACATCGGCCAGACCGCCTTGGTCGTCGTCTGGCGGCTCGGCCGCTTCGCCCCGCGCCCCGCCCCGGAGTCCCCGCCATGACCGCGACCTTGAATCGCCGCTCGTCCGCGCCGGACGCCCGCAAGATCCGCGCCGTGATCATCGCCGCCGGGCAGGGCACGCGCCTGCGCCCCTTCACGGACGACCGGCCCAAGTGCATGGTCGAGATCGCCGGGCGGCCGATGCTGCACCACCAGATGCGGGCCATGCGGCAGCACGGCATCCACGAGTTCGTGATCATCCGCGGGTACATGGGCGACCGCATCGTGCCGGACCAGCCCGAGGGCGTGCGGTTCGTGGACAACACGGACTTCAAGAACAACAACATCCTGATGAGCCTGTTCATGGCCGGGCACGAGCTGGCGGGCGACTGCGTGGTCAGCTACGCGGACATCGTCTACCACCCGGACGTGGTGCGGGCGGTCCTCAGCTCGCCGGCCCCCGGCGCGCTCATCGTGGACCGCAAGTGGCAGGAGGCCTACCAGGGCCGCACGGACCACCCGGTCTCCGAGGCCGAGCTGTGTCGCCTCAACCGCAGCCTGCCCGGCCTCGTGGAGGAGGTCGGCAAGCAGGTCGGCCCGTCCGGGGCGTACGGCGAGTTCATCGGGCTCGCGCGCTTCCGGGCGCCGCTCGTGGCGCGGCTCTGGGCCCACTACAGCGCGGCGGTCTACCGCGGCCTCGACGCCCCCCTCGGCAGCGCCAAGTCTCTCCGCAAGGCCTACCTGACGGACCTGATCAACGAGGCCATCGGCGACGGCGAGTACTTCTCGGCGGTGCCCATCGAGGGGCGCTGGCGCGAGATCGACACCGTGCAGGATCTGGAGCGCGCCCGGGCGATCGTAAACTGGTAAAGTGCCGCCCTTCGTAAACCGGAGGAGCCCTTTCCCATGCTCGAGCTTCGCAGTCATCTGGCCGGCCGCTGGCAGAGCGGCGACGGCCGCGCCGCCACCCTGTACAACCCCACGACCGAGGCGGCCATCGCCACCTGCAGCACCGCCGGGCTGGACCTGGGCGCTGCCCTGGCGTTCGCCCGCGCGCACGGCGGCCCGGCCCTGCGCGAGCTGACCTTCGCGCAGCGCGGCGCCCTGCTGCAGGCCATGCGCGAGGCGATTCACGCCGATCGCGAGGGCCTCATCGAGCTCGCCGTGCAGAACGGCGGCAACACCCGGGGGGACGCCAAGTTCGACATCGACGGCGCGCTGGCCACCCTGGGCTACTACGCCGATCTCGGCAAGGCGATGGGCGACCGCAAGTTCGTGGTGGATGGCGCCGCCGAGAACATCGTGCGCGGCGGCCGCGTGCAGGGCCACCACGTGCGCCTGCCCCGCCGCGGCGTGGCGGTGCACATCAACGCCTTCAACTTCCCGGCGTGGGGCCTGGCCGAGAAGGCCGCGACCTCGCTGCTGGCGGGTGTGCCCGTGCTCAGCAAGCCGGCCACCTCGACGGCGCTCGTGGCGCATCGCATGGTCGAGCTCCTCGTGGAGAAGAACGTGCTGCCCGCCGGTGTGTTCAGCCTGCTCACGGGCAGCGTGGGCGACCTGCTCGACCACCTCGGCCCGCAGGACGTCGTCGCGTTCACCGGCAGCGCCGACACCGGGGCCCGCATCCGGGGCCACCAGCGCGTGCTCGCCGCGGGCGTGCCCGTCGGCGTCGAGGCGGACAGCCTGAACTCGACCGTCCTGGCCGCCGATGCCGAGGATTCGACCTACGACGCCCTCATCCGCCACATCCACACCGAGATGACGCAGAAGGCCGGGCAGAAGTGCACGGCCACCCGGCGCATCCTCGTGCCCCGCGATCGCGTCGCCGATGTCATCGCCGATGTCTCCGAGCGCCTGCGCGGTGTGGTCGTCGGCGATCCCGGTCGGGAAGACGTCCACATGGGGCCCGTCTCCACGGCGGACCAGCGCCGCAGCGCCGAGGAGGGCATCGCCGCCCTCATGGCGAGCGGCGCGAAGCCCGTGTTCGGCGCCCCCGGCCGCGGCGAGCCCCTCGGCGTCGAGGCCGGCAAGGGCTACTTCGTGTCGCCCCTGCTGCTGCTGGCCGAGGACGCCCACGGCGCCGGCGCCGTGCACGATCTCGAGGTCTTCGGGCCCGTGTCCACCGTGCTCCCGTACGACGGCAGCGTGGCCGACGCCGCCGCCCTCGTCGCGCGGGGGCAGGGCAGCCTGGTGTGTTCCATCTACGGGGACGACCGGCCCTGGCTGGAAAACGCCCTGCAGGAGATCGGGCCGTACCACGGCCGCGTGAGCGTCGTGGACGCCAAGATCGCCGACAAGGCGTTCGCCCCCGGCATGGTGCTCCCCGGCCTGAACCACGGCGGCCCCGGGCGCGCCGGCGGCGGCAGCGAACTCGGCGGCGTGCGCGGCCTGGAGTTCTACACCCAGCGTGTCGTCGCCCAGGGCAACGGCCCGCTCCTCGCGCGGTTCCTCGGCATCGCCGCCGAGGGCTGACCGGCGGGCGCCCGCCTCAGAGCCCCAGCGCCTGCTCCAGCGACCGCAAGCGGCGCGCCTCGGACAGATAGAAGCCGCGATGGTCGAACGGCGCCGGGGCGGCGTCCGCGATCTGCCCTACCTCGTCGAAGTGATCGGCGGGCACGATGCCCAGGAACTCACCCCAACGGGCTGAACTCACGAGCACGACGCCGTCGTTCTCGCCATGGTCGCCGTCGTCTGCGGCGGCGGCGCTCATCAACGCGTGCGACGCGCCGAGCACCAGCTCCACCACCTCGCCCTGGTTCGCGTCCTGGCACGCACCCTCGAGGCGGCTGCAGGTGCGGCCGGCCCAGGAGAAGCGCGGCATCGCCTCGACGTCCGGGTACTGCAGGGCGAACGCAGCCATCGCCTCGCGGCTGAAGTCCTCGCCGGCGAGCCACTCGGGGATGTCGAGGGGGATGCCGGCGTGCGGCGAGCTGAGCGTGGTGATCGAGGCGACCCGATCGGCGTATCCCAGCCCCGAGACCAGAATGCGCGCGTCCAGGCCGCCTTGACTGTGCGCGATGAGATGGACCTTGGCGGCGCCCGTCTCGGCGAGCACGGCGTCGATCTGCGGCGCCAGGACGCCGGCCCGGTCGGCGGAGCTGCCGATGGGGGGCACCACGGGGGTGAACGCCGCGAAGCCCCGCCCCGAGAGGAGCGGCACGATGTCATAGAAGTAGTCCAGCAGGCCGAAGTAGCGGTCCGTGCCGGCCATGCCGTGCATGAGCACGATGGGATAGCGCGTCGCCTCGCGATCACACCCGTCGACACACACCAGGCTCCCGCGTACGCGCGTATCGGCGCTGTCCGGGCCGGTGGCGATGGTCCAGCGCAGCTCGCCGGCCCGCAGCGTCGTGACCTGCAGGCTGAACACACCGCGCTCGTCGGCGCGCTCGCGGCCCAGGTCCGTGCCGAGCGGATCGGTGACCACGACCTCGGCGCCGGGGGGCACGTCGCGGGCGGACAGATGGAGTTGAACGCCGGGACCGACGACGGCGAAGTAGTTCAGCGGGCCGCAGCGGGCGTCGCCGGTGAAGCCGCCGCCGACCGGGATCTCCTGCGGCGGGCCGGCGGGCGGGCAGCCGGGCGCGACCGCGGCGTCGGGGGCCGGCGTAGCGTCGGGGGCCGGGGCGGCGTCCGTCCAGCCGTCGGCGGGG
>CAINDO010000541.1 GCA_903847385.1 uncultured Myxococcales bacterium | reverse complement strand
GGGGCGGCATCGGCGGGGGCCGCGTCCGGGGCGGCATCGGCCGCGCGCGGCGTCGGGTCGGCCGCGCCCGAGCAGGCGGCGGACAGGCACAGCGCGGCGAGGGCGAACGCGGGACGCATGGGCCCATTCAGGCCTTTCGGCCGGCGTGACGCAAGTCATGCTTCAGGTTCGCGGCCTTCGGACGATGGGTGTACGGTATTGCCTTTCCGCGGATGGCGCCGTGACCATGAAAAGAACCACTCCGATTTCGGCACTCCGGTGGGCGCTCGGCCTGACCGCGGCGCTGGGGGCCGTGCCTTTGTCGGCCTGCGACAGCTCGGTCTCGAGCAGAAAAGCGGGGGACGATCAGGGCACCGGGGGCAACCCCATGTTCCCCGATGGCCCCTACGATCATCGAGACGCGGGCGACTCCGGGGACGCCGCGCCGCCGCCGGGTGACGCCGCGCCCCCGCCCGGCGACGGGGCACCGACGCCCGGGGACGCGCACGCGCCGCCTCCGGTGGACGCGACGACGCCGCCGCCGGACGCGGCCAAGCCCGCCGGGGACGCGGACGCGGACGGCGTCGCCGACGCCGACGACAACTGCCCGGACACGCCGAACGCCGACCAGGGCGATGCCGACGCCGACCACCTGGGCGACGCCTGCGATCCGAACCCGGCCGTCGCCGGCTATCGGGTCCACGGTCAGCTCCTGGTGGTGGGGAACGCCGCGGGCGGCGCCTCCTCCGGCGCCGTGCTGTCCACTTCTCCTTCTTCCGGACTTCGTCTCAAAGGGCGGCTGAGCCCATGACCTCTACGAAGGCAACGTTCATGTCCCTGCGCAACCTGCCCGCCCTGCACCGCCGCCTCGTCCTGTCCGCCACGCTCGCCGTCGGCGCGCTCGCCCTGTCGCCCTGCGCCGCGCAGGCCCAGGTGCCGGCCCCGCTGACGATGACCTATCAGGGCAGCCTGTCCGACGCCGGCGGCCGCCCCGTGGACGGGGTGCGCTCCATCGCGTTTCGTCTGTACGACGCCCGCGAGGGCGGCCAGGTGGTCTGGAGCGAGATTCACGCCGAGGTCGACGTCGCCCAGGGGGACTTCTCGGTCGTGCTCGGCGAGGCCAGCGAGCTGCCCGGCGGGGTGGACCCCACCCAGGGTCTCTGGCTGGGCATCCAGGTCGAGCAGGACGACGAGCTCACGCCGCGCATGCGCGTCGGCGGCGCGCTGCGGGCCCACTGGGCCGCCGTGGCCGCCCAGGCGCTGGACGTGCGCGACCGCCACATCCACCCCAACGCCGTGTCCATCGGTGACCGGCCGGTCATCGACGCGCAGGGTCGCTGGGTGGGCGACCCGACCGGGCTGCAGGGCCCCCCCGGTGAGGCCGGCGCCACGGGGCAGCCCGGGCCGGAAGGCCTGCCGGGCGCCGACGGACCTCCGGGTCCGGCCGGCTCGGACGGCGCCCAGGGGCCCTCGGGGCCGCAGGGCGATCCGGGCTCCCGTGGCCCCGCCGGTGAGGCCGGTCGCAGCGTGGAGCTGACGCAGGACACCGACCTGGATGGCTACGAGGACTGGATGGAGGTCGCCGTCGGCACGGATCCCGCGGACCGCCTGAGCGTGCCGCCGGACGCCGAGGGCGACGGCGTGCCCGATCTGCTGCAGCCCAGCGGCGGGCCGGGCGCCGAGGGCGTACCGGGGCCGCCGGGGCCGCCGGGACCGCAGGGCGTGGCCGGTCCCGAGGGGCCCGTCGGTCCGATGGGGCCCGCGGGGCCCCAGGGGGTCGAAGGTCCCCACGGCGCCTCGGGTGCCCAGGGCCCGGCCGGTCCGCAAGGGCCCGAGGGGCCGGAGGTCGACCTGACCCGCGATCGGGACCTGGATGGATTCCCCGACTGGCTCGAGATCGCGCTCGGCGCGGATCCGATCGACGACGCCGACCGCCCGGCCGACCTGAACGACGACGGCGTCGCCGACGCATTGGTCGGGCCGCAGGGTCCCGAGGGCGTCGAGGGTGTGCAGGGGCCGGCAGGTCCGGCGGGGCCGCAGGGGCTGGCCGGCGCGCAAGGCCCGGCGGGGCCGGCAGGTCCGGCGGGGCCGCAAGGGCTGGCCGGCGTGCAGGGACCGGCGGGTCCCGCCGGCGTGCAGGGTCCGGTGGGTCCGGCGGGTCCGGCCGGTGGCCAGGGCCCGGCGGGCGCCCAAGGCCTCCAGGGCATCCAGGGCCCGGCCGGCGCACGCGGCGCGGCGGGTCTCAACGCCCTGCTCGAGAGCGCCGTCGAGAACCCCGGCGCACACTGCCCCGCGGGGGGCACGCGGCTCGACTTCGGCCTGGACGCGGACGCCAACGGTCGCCTCGAGGGCGCCGAGTTCGCCGGCACGCGGTACGTCTGCAACGGCGGCGCGGCGGCGGGCGGCGGGCCGGTCACGCTCGCGGCCGCGCCTCCGTTCGCGTGCGACGCGACCCACGTGGGCGCGACCTTCTACGACACCGCGCTCGGCGGCCTGCGCGCCTGCAACGGCCAGGTCTGGGCGGCGTCCGGCGGCTACTGCGGCGACGCGGTGGTGCAGCCCGGCGAGCAGTGCGACGACGGCAACCTGCTCTCGGGCGACGGCTGCCTCGCGTTCTTCTGCGTCCGCGCCGCCGCGGCGAACTGCGCCCTGGCCTGCGATCCCACCGGCACGACGAGCGACACCAGCCTGCGCACGCTGAAGGTCTCCGCCGCCGACGGCGCCGCCACGGACAACCTGGGCTTCGCCGTCTCCATCGAGGGAGATCTGGTCGCCGTGGGCGCCCCCAACGACGATGGCCCGGGGGCCGACTCCGGCGCCGTCTTCGTCTTCTCGCGCCAGGCGGACGGCACGTGGGCGCAGCCCCAGAAGCTCCTGGCCAGCGACGGCGCGGCGAGCGACTTCTTCGGCTACGCGGTGTCGATCAGCCGCACCCACCTGATCGTCGGCGCCTGGGGCGACGACGACCGCGGCGCCAACGCCGGCTCCGCCTACGCCTTCACCCGCCAGCCCAACGGCACGTGGACGGAGACGGCCAAGCTCACCAGCGCCGACGGCGCGGCGGGCGACTTCTTCGGTTACGCGGTCGGCCTCGACGGCGACACGGCGGTGATCGGCGCCTACGGCGACGACGACCGCGGCGCGGACAGCGGCTCGGTCTACATCTTCGCCCGGCAGGCCAACAACACCTGGCTGCAGACGCCCAAGGTCACGTCCGCCGACGGCGTGGCCGGGGACTACTTCGGCCGCGCGGTGGCCCTCGACGGCGACTCGATCATCGCTGGCGCCTATGGCGACGACGACCGCGGCGCCGACGCCGGCTCGGTCTACTTCCTGGCGCGCCAGGGCAACGGCAACTGGTCGCAGGTCTCCAAGGTGCTCGCGGCAGACGGCGCCGCCTCGGACCAGCTCGGCATCTCCGTGGCCATCAGCGGCGGGTTCGCCGTGGCCGGCGCGCCCCTGGACGACGACCACGGCGCGGACAGCGGCTCGGCCTACGTCTTCGCGCGGCAGGCCAATGGGCTGTGGATCCAGTCGTCCAAGATGAACCCGCCGGATGGCCAGCTCGGAGACAACTTCGGCCTGTCGGTGGGCATCGCCGGCGAGCTGGTCGCGGCCGGCGCCCCCGGCGACGACGATCGCGGCGCGGACAGTGGCTCGACCTACACCTTCGGGCACCAGCTCAGCGGCGTGTGGGTGCAACGCACCAAGAACCTCGCGACGGATCCGGCGGCCGGGGACGCGCTGGGCCGCGGCATCTCCATGTCCGGCGAGGTCTACATCTCGGGCGCCATCAACAACGACGAGCGGGCGGCCAACGCCGGCGCGGCCTACGTGTTCGATCGGGCGCCCGGTGCGGCGCTGTGCACGACCGAGGGCCACTGCATCTGCCGCCCGGGCTACAGCGGCGACGACTGCAGCGCCGCCCCCTGACTGGCCCGATAACTTTTTCCTCATGGTGCCGGTGATCCGGTCGATGGCTGTGCTGGGTCAGCCACGAGGTCACCATGCGGATCGCCAACGCTCAAATTCAGATGGCCGCCGCGCACCAGTCCACGGTGCGGCAGGAAGTCCGTCAGCGCCTGACGATCACCGAGGCGGCCGGGCCGAGCGTCAACGCGACGCCCACGCCTGTGCCCATGCCCGAGATCGCCCCCGCCACGCCGGTGAGCGGCGACGCCGTGAACCTCACGAGCCCTGCGACGGACGCGCGCACGGCGATGACCCGCAGCATCCGCTCCGGCCTGCGCGCCGCCAGCAACGGCGCCCGGCCCATGCCGGCGACCGAATCCGGCCCGGCGCCGACGCTCCGCAATCCGGGCGCGCTCCGCAGCCACGCCACCCCCAAGACCAGCGGTGCCAAGGAAGGTGCCGAGGACGACGAGGCGACGCGCAGCGAGGACATGAAGACCGCCATCGTGCGCCAGCTCTTCGAGCGCATGACCGGCAAGAAGATGAACATCGGCGACCTGGAGAAGGCCCTGGCCAAGATCCACTCGGGCGAGGCCGGCGCGAACGTCAACGTGACGACGCCCGGTCGCGAGGCCGCGGGCCTGGCCGGTGACATCCAGATGCCCGGCCCGGTGGCCGGCCTGCGTTTCGAGCGCATCGAGCGCACCGAAGAGTCCGAGACCACGGCCTTCTCCGCCCGCGCCGTGGTGACCACGGCCGAGGGTGAGGAGATCGAGGTCGGCGTCGACATGGTGCTCTCGCATCGATTCGTCGAGGAGAACCGCATCGAGCTGACCGCCGGTGAGGTCCAGGGTGGCCCCAACGGCCAAAACGGCGGCAAGACCAAGGACCCGCTGGTGCTCAACTTCGGCGCCGGCGCCGCGTCGCTCACCGAGGGCACGGTGGCCTTCGACATCGACTCGGACGGTCAGAAGGACGACATCCATTTCCTCGGCGAGGGCAGCGGCTTCGTCGCGCTCGACAAGAACGGGAACGGGTCCGTGGACGACGGCTCCGAGCTGTTCGGTGCGAAGAGCGGCGATGGTTTCGCCGAGCTGGCCGCGTACGACGACGACGGCAACGGCTGGATCGACGAGGGCGACGCCGTCTTCGATTCGCTGAAGATCTGGTCGAAGGACGCGGCCGGCAACGACACGCTGGCCTCGCTGAAAGATCGCAACGTGGGCGCCATCTACCTGGGCAAGGTCACGGCCCCCCCACGCCTACAAGAGCAACGACAACGAAAACGTCGCGCACATGCGCTCCGCCGGCTTCTACGTCGGCGAGATCGGCCACCGCGCCGGCAGCATGCAGCAGCTCGACCTCGTCGTCTGACCGCTGCGTCTCTCCCCGAGAGACCCCTTCGATTCCACGGGCGTATCGCGCACGCCAGACCCCAGCCCAGGCTCCGGTTCAACCACCCTCCGCCGCGCCGAACCGACCTCCGGCGCTTCGGGACGCAGGGCGGGTGACCCGGGGCCTGGGCGTTTGTTTTTCTAACGCTCGGGCACCACGCCGTGACCGCGGACCATGCGGTCGAACGCTTCGAAGGCGCGCCCCCGACCGAGCTGAAGCATGTGGGCGCCCGCGAAGGTGTGCAGCGGCGCCTGGAAGTGGGCCGACAGCGCCTCGGCGTGGTGCAGCGGCGTAATGCGGTCGCCCTCGGCGCCGAGCACGAGCATCCGCTCCCCGGAGACCCGCGGCGTGCGCTGCAGCGGGCTGATCGCCGCATAGGCGCGCAGCAGGGCCGCGTGCTCGCGGGCGGCCTCGTCCGGGCGCTTCGACAGGCGCCCGTGATCGCGGGCCCAGTCGGCGAAGCAGGCGAGGGGGATCAGCGGCACCGCAAAGGCCAGAGATGGCTCGAGGGTGGCGAGCATCGAGGTCGTGAAGCCGCCCAGGCTCATGCCCAGGATGCCCACCTGCGGGTGCCCCAGCCCGCGCAGGTGCGCGACCAGATCGACCAGCTCACCGGCGGCCTGCCGGAAGCCCTCGAGCGTGACCCGCGGATCGGCGCCGGGGAAACGCGGCACGCGGCGCCCGGGCTCGGCGCGCAGGCCATGGAAGGGCAGGGTGTAGAGCAGGACGTCGAAGCCCAGGGCCTCGAAGCGCGGCACGGAGAAGGCCCGCCGCTCGAAGTCGAAGTTCCCGCCCAGGTAGCCGTGCACCAGGATCAGCGCGGGCCGCGGCGGGCCGCTCGTGCGCGCGCCGCTCAGATGCCGCACGACGGCGGTCGCGTTCGCCGTCGCGGCTTCCCAGCGCTCGGCCAGCTCTGGGGTGCGGGTCGTGTAGTCGCTCGCCCAGCACAGCTCCACCGCGTCCGGCGCGCCGGGGACGGGCCGCCGCTCGGGCCGGATCACCCGCGCGGGGCGGAAGAAATCCGGCGCGTCGGCGGGGTAGGCCGCGGCGATCTCGGACAGGGCGTCGAGGCGCCCGGCGTGACTCAGGGCGGCGAGCCCCCGAGGCCCTTTGCCGGCGAGCGCGTCCGTGGCTCGGGTGAAGGCGACGTCCAGGGCGCCCGTGGCGCGCGTGACCAGCCGGCGTCGGAGCGCGCGGATCAACCGCCGCTCTTCGACCGGAGGAAACACACGCTGGCCGTGTAGCCGTGGATGAACGTACGCCCGTTCACCGCGCCGATCTCGCCGTTGCAGAAGAACCCGCCGACGGGCAGGTCGCCGTAAGCGTCCCGGATGAGCTGCGTGTCGAAGTCGGGCGCGCCGTACAGGGCCTCGCCGCGACCGAGGCAGGCGAACATGATCGCCCCGGCGGCGCCGGCGGGCACGCTCTCGACGTGACGCCGCAGGTCGTCCGCGGAGGACTCGGCGTCCCGCACGTGGAATTGCACGACCTGGCTCTCGGCGAACTCGCCCTGCACCAGGAGCGCGCCGGTCTCGGCCTCGGCGCCCAGGATGTGGCGCACCAGGAAGTCGCCGCGGCCATAGGAGTCGCGGCCCACCAGACCGAGGCCGATGAAGAGGCTCTGGCGCATGCGCTCGCGCTCCTCGTCCTCGGCGCTCTCGTAGGTCTCCTGCAGCACGTCCACCGCGGGGCGGCCGTCCAGGCTCAGGAGCCGCTGCTCGCGCGCACCGGTGACGAACAGGGGCTGACCGACCGGGTGGCAGCCCTGCGCGACGCGAACGTCCACCGCGAGGTCGCCGTAGAGCAGCAGGCCGAGCACCCCGGAGGCGTGCAGCTCGTCGTCGAGCCACAGGCGGTGCTGCCCGGGCTCGCGGAAGCCGCTGGCCACGCCGCCGGCGACCTGACCGTCCGGCCAGGCGGCGTCGATGCCGGCGAGCAGGCCCGGCAGCCCGGGGCAGAACGGATCGGGCAGCAGGATCACGAGCGGATCCGTCGGCGCCGCCGCGCCCGGGGTGTCGTCCTCGGCCGGCAGGAGCAGGTTGCGCCACCGCTGGGCGGCGTCCGGGCCGCTGTAGAGGGGGACGTCGTCCGGTGTCAGATGGAACCCGCGCAGCTCGACGTCCGGCAGGACGCAGGCCGTCAGCGCGATGGCGTGCTGGTTCTCGACCTCGCGGGCGTCGCCGAGCACGCCGCGCGCGCTCACGCCCAGCAGCAGGGCGGTGGGGAATTGTTCGCGGAGGGCCGCGCCGATGCCCGCGGCGGCCTCGACGGTGGGGAGATGCTGGGGCGACACGAAGACGAGCACGAGGTCGGGCGCGGTGCCGCGGAGGCGGACCGTCGCGGCGGCGCAGACCTCGGCGAGGGCGCGATCCGTGGCGGCGGCGGTGGAGAGGACGGAGACGAGCTGCATGGCCGCGCACATTTGCAGAGTCGGGGGGCTCGGGGCAACAGATTGCCGTCTGCGGGGGCGTCCGAGCGTCCGGTGGACGGAAATCTTTGCCCCCCATGCGGGACAACCCTATGCTCGCACGTCGGACGCCCGTCGGCGCGGTCCGAAGCGTCGCGCACCCATGGGGGTTCGGCAGGCGCTCATCTTCGGGGAGGGAATCACGATCTTGAGCACGGGAAACGGAGAAAACGGGGGCGGCGCCGGCACCAACCCCGGGCTGCCAGGGACCGGCAGCAACCCGGGCACGAGCGCCCCTCGGCCCAGCAAAGCGCCGCGGCCCATGTGGGTCGACTCGCCGATCACGCGCACGGTGACCATGCACGGGGTGCAGATCCCGCCGCCACCGCCGGCCGCGCCGACGCCGGCCCCGGCGCCCCCGATGCTCGCGCTCCCGCCACCGCCGCCCCGCGGCGTCCCGACGATCTGGCTGATCCTCGCGGGGGCGGGCGTCGTCGTGCTGGCGCTCTTCCTCTTCCTTCGGGGCGGGAACCCCAACGAGGAGGCCCTGGGCATCTACACCGAGGCCCGCGCGCAGTGCGAAGCCGGCCGGTTCGACGAGTGCGGCCGCACGCTGGAGCGCGCCGTGCCGCTCGCACAGGACCCGACGACCCGCAAGCTCATCGAGGAGCTGCGACAGGAGGCCGGCGTCGCGCCGCGCGTCGAGGCCGGCATGGCCGCGCTCGAGGCCGGCAAGCTAGACGCCGCCGAGGGCATCCTGCGCGAGGCCCGCGCGGCCGCCCCGGAGAACGCCC
>CAINDO010000540.1 GCA_903847385.1 uncultured Myxococcales bacterium | reverse complement strand
GCCGCCGACCCCGACGCGGCGCCCGCCCCGGACGCGGGCGCGATGCCACCGCCTCCCGCCTGCCCGGAGCCCGACCCGGGCGAGCTCGCCGACTGGCGGCACGGCCTCGCCTCCCCGGCGACGGTGGGCCTCGGCCTGCCGCAACACAGCGCGGTGGAGCCCATCGCCAACCCCGGCGCGGCGCTCTCGGTGGCCGGCAAGTTCGCCTATGGCCTCATCAGCAAGGACCTCGAGGACGAGGACGTGACGCTCTACGTGCGCCTGCCCGGGGCCGACCCGTGCGGGGAGTGGCGCGCCGTGGGCACGGCGACGACGAACAGCGACGGCCGCGCCACGGTGGACGTGGACCCGGCCCTGGTGCCCCAGCCCGGTCACTACGACTTCAGGCTCATCGTGCTCGGCGACCACACTCAGGCACGCGGTGCGCTCTGGATCGTCGAGCCGGGCACGGCCTTCGTGCTCTTCGACGTGGACGGCACGCTGACCATCGGCGACTCGGAGATCTTCGAGCAGGTCCTGCTCGGCCAGGACCCCGAGATGTACGCGGGCGCAGACGAGGTCGCGCAGACCTGGTTCGCCGCCGGGTACCAGCCCCTGTACGTCACCGGGCGGCCGTACTTGCTGAACCCGGCCACGCGGACGTGGCTGGAGGACCGCGGTTTCCCCCAGGGGCCCGTGCGCACCACGGACGACCTGCAGCAGGTGCTGCCCACCGCGGACGGCGTGCAGACCTACAAACGCGAGTATCTGCTCGACCTGATGGCCGCGACCGGCGTCGTGATCCCCGCCGCCTACGGCAACGCGACGACGGACATCTGCGCCTACGCCCAGGCCGGGCTCGACCCGGCTTCGACGTGGATCATCGGGCCGAACGCGGGCGGCGCCTGCGAGGGGTTCGCCGCCACGCAGCCGCTGGCCGACTACCCCAGCCACCTGCCTGTGCTGGCCGACCTGCCGCCGGCGCCTTGACACGCCGCGGGGCGTGCGCAGGGTTTGCGGACGCATGCAGACCGACGCCTCGACGCCCTCCTCCCCGTTCTCGCCGCTCCGGGTCCTCGTGGCCGGCGCCGATCCGCTGGCCCGCCGGGGGCTCACGCAGGTCCTGACCGGCTTCGACACGCTCGAGGTGCTCGGCCCCGTGGGGCTCTCCGGTGGCCTGGCCTCGGCGATTCAGCTCCACCGGCCGGACGCCGTCGTCGTGGATCCCGGGGACATCGGCCCGCTGGAGGCGGTCGCCGGCGTGCCCGTGCTCGTGCTGGCCACGGACGCCGAGCACGCCCGCCGCGCGCTGTCCTCGGGGGCCCGCGGCGCCCTGGCGCGGGACGGCGACCCCGAGCGGATCGCGCCCGCGCTGGCGGCCATGGACCACGGGATGATCGTGCTCGACGACCGCTTCGTCGACCTGTGGCGCAGCCCCGCGCCGGCGGAAGGCGACTTCACGCTCACCGCCCGCGAGTTCGAGGTCCTCACGCTGCTGGCCGAGGGCCTGTCGAACCGCGAGATCGCCGAGCGCCTGGAGTTCAGCGCCCACACGGCCAAGTTCCACGTGAACGCCGTGCTCGGCAAGCTGGACGCGACCACCCGCACCGAGGCCGTCGCGCGGGCCGTGCGGCACGGGCTCCTGCGGCTCTGACGCGGTCGCTCAGGGGCGAAACGTGACGAACGCCTCGTCGGCGGGGGCGTCGTCCGGCGAGAGCCGGGCCACGGCTCGTGAACCCTCCAGGGCGACGAGGTACAGGCGGCGGCCCGTGGGGCCGGTGTGCGCCACGATGGCGGCCTGCTCGTCCGGCGTGAGGCGCAGCAGCGCCGGTGCGGCGACGCCCCGCGGCAGGTCGAACGTGGCGCGGAGGTCGCGCTCGCCCGTCTCGGCATTCACCCGAACGACCTCGCCGGTGGAACGGTCGAGGCAGACGAGGCTTCGCCCGCCGTCCCGCGGGAGGGCGGGCGCCCAGGCGCCGGGGTCGCGCAACGTGAGAGCGGCCAGGTCCATCGGGGCGACATGGCACAGGGGCCATGTCTGCGCCCCGGGGCGCGCCGCGACCACATGGCCCTCGAGCGTCGGTGTGGTGTAGGCGACGACGGCTGCGTCCGGGGAGAGCCGCGCCATGTTGACGGCGACGTCCGCACCACCGAGGAGCGGCGCCACGCCTTGGGCGTCCGAGCCATCGGTTCGAAGGATGTAGAGCGGACCGACGAACATCACCGACCCGGTGACCGTGACTCGCTGCGGCCCGCTGGCGAGCAGGCGAGCGCCGTCGGCCGAGAGCAAGCCCCGGCCCGCCGCGGCGAAGGCGTGGCTCCGGTCGAAGAACGACGGCGCCAGCGGAGGCGCGGTCAGGCCGATGCCCGCGGGCGCCAGTCGCTGCAACGTGGGCTCCGGGCCGCCGTCGAACGTGAGGCGCCACAGACCAGGCTCCGAGTCCACGGCCCCGGCGACGAGGTAGGCGTCGGTCTCTGGCAGCGGCGTGAGGGCGTCCACCCGCAGCCCCGGGAGCGCCCACTGCTCGGGCGCGTCCGCGGCGCCCAGGCGCCACCGCACGATCAGCTCGGTCGAGCCGACGAAGTGCGCCACGATCGCGTCGGCCTCCGGCTCGGTGTACGCGACGGTCGAGAGCATGTGGCGCTCCAACGAGAGCGCGAGCGGCTGTGCAGGCGAGCCGTCGTCGGGCGCGAAGACGGCGGAGAGCGAGTCGGTGTTGGGGTCCCTTTGCGTGAAGAGCGCGCCGTGCAGGGCCGGCAGGTCCCGTTCGAAGGCGAAGCCGGTGGCGTAAGGACGCGCCGCCTCGGGGTCGGTCCCGACGGGGACGAGCCGCGTGTCCCCGAGAGCCCGGTCCCCTTCGCCGGGGCGGGACACCACGACGGCGTCGGGGCGCATCGCGCGCACCGTCCAACCGGCCGGCTCGGCGTCCAGACGGTGCGGCGGCGCGGGCCGTCGGAGGTCGACCAGAGCGTGGGACCGGTCCGCGTGCCCACGGACGTCGGTCACCTCGGCGAACGCGCCGCCGGGGGCGAGCCGGCCGAGCGTCAGCGCGCCGGGGGTCGAGTACAGCGTCGACTGCGCGGCGGCTGCGGGCGTGGCGAGCTGCTGGTCCCCGGCGCGCGTGCGCACCACGAGGCCGCCCGGGGCCGCCTCGCTGTCGCGGTACCGGCCCAAGAGCGGCGCCGAGGGGCCCGGGGTGCCATCCAGCGACACGCTGGAGACCTCCGTGCCCTCCGGGCCGGCGCGAAACACCGCAATGCGACCAGTCTCCGCGACGGCCGTCACGTTGATGGCCACCGTCTCCGGGGCCGAGGCGACGACGACCCGCGCCGGGCCCCCGCTCCGCGGCGCGGCCATGACCCCGAGCCCCTCGGGCCCGAGGACGACCTGGAGGAGCGTGTCGCCCGTCGCATCGGTCGCGACGCGCTCCGTGCCTTGGTGCCTCTCGATCACTGTCGGGTAGGTGGTCCGGGGTCCGCCGTCCAGGGGCAACCGGTCGAGGCCGCTTTCGTGTCCGAGCAAGAGCGCGTCGTCGTCCGGCGTGACGACCGCCCGGGCGAGGTTCACGGCGTACGGCGTCGCGTCGAGGGCGACCGGGTCGGGCGCAAGGTCGGCGCCCAGCTGCTGGACATACAGCCTCGGGGGTCGAATCACGCCGTCGTTCGAGGCGGACCTGGGAACGACGAGACGGTCGTCGCCGACCACCCGCACTTCGTCGTGGGCGTCGTCGGGGAGCACGAACGGCGGGCGCTCTCCGGACACGTCGAGGACCAGTTTCCCGGCGGCGGCGCTCTGCACGAGGACCCAGCGATCCGACAGGCGCCGCGGATAGGTCCCCATCGGGCCGCCCAGCGGATCGGGCGGCGGGTATCGATACAGGACCGTGGGCTCCGCGTTCAGGTCCGCCAGGGGCAGCGTGAAGACGGTGAACCACGCCAGCGTGAGGGTGTCCGACGCCCGGTCGGCGACGATCAGGCGCCCCTCGCTCTCCGAGACGCCGATCAACGAGAACGTCCGATCGGCGGGCGGCGCTCGGAAGACATGGGGCTCACCGCCGGGCGCAGCGGGCAGAACGGCGAGGCCCGCCTCGAGCACCAGGTACGCCTCGCCGCGAGTGCTCGAGAACAGCGGGGCCTCCACGAGCCGCAGACCGCGGCCGAAGGCGCGGGGGGCCTCGGCGTCGGCGCCGTCGAGCGGAATCCGGTACAGGGCGTTGATCGGGGCCTCGGCGACGAGCGCCTGCTGCGCGCGGCCGAACGCGCCGGCGGTTTCGGCGGTGCCGAGGACGGTGCCCACTCGGTCCGCCCACAGCCCGGTGTCCAGGCCGCGATGCACCACGGCCGCACCGGCGTCGACGGCCAACAGGGAGATCGCCTGCGGCCCGCTGCCCCACCCGGTGAGCGCGCTCGGCGTGAGGGCCACCGGTGCGCCGGGGCGTGCGCCCGCCATCGGCACGAAGGTGAGCAGGTCCGTCTGCGCATCGACCTGGAGAACGGCCTCCGACGCATGCTCGCGCAGCGCGGTGGCGGCCGCGCCCTCGACCCGCCCCTCGGGCTCGCGCAACACACCCGATGGGGCGACGCCGACCTGGCCATCCTCGCCTCCCGAGCTGACATCGGCACCGGGCCCGGCGTCCGCCGCCCCGCGCGGCAGCGCCTCGATGGGGACACCGCCGTCCGGGCCGCAGGCCGCCAAGAAGACCACCACCGGCGCGAGGCGCACGAAGTGTCCGGTCGACATCTCTCTACTCCTTCGACACTGCCTGCCGAAACAGGCCGCCGCGGTCAGCCATATCACTCGAAGGAATCCGCTGCCAGCGCGGTGTTGGGAACGAATTTCACCAGGCCGCCGTCGTGAAGACGCCTCGAGCGTCGCCGAAGCAGGGCAACCCTTTGGAGAAACGTCATGCTCGTTCGTTCCCGCTTCGCCGCCCTCTCGCTGCTCGCTCTCTTCGGCACCGCCACCACCGCCTGTGATGCCCGCGTCGACGTGGGCGTGGGCGCGGGCGATGAGCAGGAGACCCCCGTCGCCCAGACCGGCACGCTGGAGATCCCGCTCTCGACCACCACGCCCTCCGGCGACCAGTACCGCCTGGTGGGCGCGACCTTCGACGTCACCGGCCCGGCGTTCTCCGAGCAGATCGTCGACCAGCCGGACGACCTGCTCATCTCGCGCGCCGTGCCCGTCGGGGTCTACGACGTGGAGCTTCAGGGCCGCTACCGCCTGGAGAAGAACATCGACGGCGTGTGGACCACCGTGCCCGCGCTGCTGTTGTCGCCCAACCCGCAGGTGGGCCTCGTGGTCGCCTCCGACGCGGTCACGCAGGCGATCTTCCGCTTCCGCACCCGCGAGGGCGAGGTGGCCTTCGCCCCGGGCGAGCTGGACATCCTGATCGAGGTCGAGCCCGCCGGCGCGCTCTGCGGGGCCGGGGCGGCGTGCCTCACGGGCGGCTTCACGCTGACCACGGACCTGCCCGTGGTGAACGACGTGTTGAGCACCGGGGCCTTCGCCCACCTGCTCGGCGTGCCGGTGACCTTCGGCGTGTCGTTCACCCCGGGGCTCATCGAGCCGAACGCGATGGCCTTCGGCCGCTGCGTGCGCATGGCGGCCGACGACGCGACGGTCACGTTCGCCGGCGATCCCACGGGTTTCCTGCAGAGTGTGTTCGCGCCCAACCTGGCCGGTTCACAGGCCTTTCTCGGCTTCTGCAGCGACGGCCTGGGCGGCGTGACCTTCGAGGGCGTGAACTTCGCCGACACGCCGAATCAGTGGGGCTTCGAGCTCGGCTCGACGCCCGTGTCGCTCGCGCTCGACGGCGCCGGATTTCCCATGCCCGCGAGCTTCGCCGGCAACGGCGAGGCGCGCCTGCGCAAGTACGATCCGTTCAGCGATCTGGCCTTCGGCCCGGGGGCCGTCACGCTGTTTCTGCCCTGACCGGGGCACGACCTGCCCGATCGGGCAGGTCTCCCCCGCCCGAACGACCAGTCGCCGCATGGTCTCCCGGATCCCAAGGTCTGTTCAGGTCGACGTGACCTGAAACCACCGAAGAGACGAGGAGACCGAGAGACATGAAGACGACGAACGCGAAGAACCCCCTGGCCGCCCTGAACACCTTTCTGGCGCAGATCGTGGCGGGGGCCGAGTCGTGGCTGGTGCGGGTGGAGACGGGCCGACGGCGCACCACCGGCGTGGTGTACCGGGTGGCCGACGGCGAGGCGCTGATCCTCACGGCGGCGCACATCCTGGCCGGGGACGACACGGTGTCGATCGCCACGGGCGACGAGGCGGCGCGCCCGGCGCGCCTCGCCGGCTGGGATCCGCGCACGGATCTGGCGCTGCTGCGGGCCGAGGTCGGGTCGCTGACCGCGGCGCCCTTCGCCGCCAGCGACGCCGTGCAGGCGGGGCACCTGGTGCTCACGCTGGGGCGCCCGGGGCGGCGCGTGCGGGCCACCCTGGGCATGGTCTCCGCCGTGGGCGGGCCCTGGCAGACCGGGCACGGCGCGGACATCGCCCGGTACCTGGACATCGACGGCCGCCTGCCCGAGGGCTTCTCGGGCGGTGTGCTGGTCGACGCCGAGGGCCGCGTGCTGGGCGTGAACACCCACGCGCTCCTGCGGGGCGGCACCACCCTGCCCACCGAGACCGTGCAGCGCGTGGCGGACCTGCTGGCCGCGCGGGGCCACATGCCCCGGGGACACCTGGGCCTGGGCACGCAGCCCGTGGCGCTGCCGGCCGCCCTGGCCGAGGCCGAGGGGCAGGGGGTGGGGCTGGTGGTGGTGAGCGTGGAGCCCGAGGCGCCCGCCGCCCGCGCCGGCGTGCTCCTGGGTGACGTGCTGCTCGCGCTCGGCGGACGCCGGGTGCAGGGCCACGGCGACCTCGTCGGCGCCCGGGACGCCGCCGCCGGCCGCAGCGTCGAGGCCCGCGTGCTGCGCGCCGGGGCCGTGACGACCTTCGAAGTCGAGGTCGGCGAACGCGACGGCCCCGGCCCCGAGATCCCTCAGGGTCGCTGCGGCGGCGGCGGCCGACGCGGTCGCTGCGGCTGATTCGGTCCCACACCTGCCCTGCGTCAATTGGCCGATTGCATTCGGCCCTGAACGTGCCGATGGTGAATCGACCGGGTCCGCGGGACCCTGGAGCCGAACGCCGTGGCAGTGAAGTCCGAAGTCGAGCACCTGAGAGAAGAGAACGAGCGCCTGCGCGCCGAGCTCTCCCGGGTGGCGGCCTCGGCCAGCTCGAGTCGGGATGACCTCGAGGAGGAGCTCCGGACCCTCCTCGAGGGTGTGCCCATCGCCCTCTTCGTGATCGACCCCCTGGGCCGCTTCGACCGGTATCGGTCCGGGCGCATGCGCCTCGCGGCGTCGCCGGAGTCGTTTCTGGGGCGGACCATCGCGGACATCTTCGTCGCGCCGCTCGCCGAGCAGTTCGAGGGCGCCGTCGAGGGGGCCCGGACCCTGGGCGAGCGCAGCACCGTCGAGTACGACCTGCCTCATCTCGGCCACTACATGGCCCACTTCGCGCCCCTGAGCGGCGCCCGCGTCGCCGTGCTCGTGGCCGACATCACCGAGCAGTTTCAGGCGCAGGCGGCCCTCGCCACGAACGAACGGCGCTTCCGCGCGCTGATCGACAAGGCCACGGACGTCCTGTACGTGGTCGACGCGGGCTTCATCATCCGCTTCTGGAGCCCCGGCGCCGCCGAGGCGCTCGGGTGGACCGCCGACGAGGCCGTCGGCACCTTCGGCCTCGACTTCATCCACCCCGACGACGTGGCGAGCATCCCGCCCCCGGACCCGAGCCTGCCCCCCGGCAGCGCCCAGCGGTTCACCTATCGCGTCCGCCATCGCGACGGCACCTGGAGAACCCTCGAGGCCGTCGTCCGCAACCACCTCGCCGATCCCACCATCGCGGGCATCATCGTCAACGCCCGGGACGTGACCGAGCAGCGCCGCCTGGAGATGCGCTCGGCCGAGTCCCAGAAGCTCGAGAGCATCGGGCGGCTGGCCGGCGGCGTGGCCCACGACTTCAACAACCTGCTCACCGTGATCCTCGGCTGCGGCGAGCTGCTCCAGGAGTCCGTCGCGGCGCGGGCGCCCGCACCCGGCGAGTTCGTCGACGAGATCATCGGCGCGGCGAACCGCGCGCGGGACCTGACGCGGCAGCTCCTCGCCTTCGCGCGGCGCCAGGTCATCGCGCCCATCGTGCTGGACCTGAACACGCAGGTCCTGGAGAGCGAGCGCCTGCTGGCGCGACTCCTGGGTGAGGACATCACGCTGCGGGTGGAGCTGGCCGGCCACCCGTGCCGCGTGCGCTGCGACCCGGCGCAGCTCCACCAGGTCATCGTGAACCTGGCGGTGAACGCCCGCGACGCCATGCCGCGGGGCGGACGTCTGCACATCTCGACCGGGCGCGTGGTCCCGAGGCTCCCGACCGGCGACCAGGTGCGCCTGATCGTCGCCGACGACGGCCCGGGGATGAGCCCCGAGGTGCGCGCCCACGCCTTCGAGCCGTTCTTCACCACCAAACCGACGGGCAAGGGCACCGGCCTCGGCCTCGCCACGGTCTACGGCATCATCCGCCAGAGCGGTGGGCAGATCAGCGTGGACTGTCCGGCGGGCGGTGGCACGGTCTTCGAGATCCTGCTCCCGAACGTCGATACACCCGAGCCCGCCGTCCTGGAGCCCGAGGCACACGCGGTGCCGGCCCCGAGGGGGCGCGGCCGCCACCACATCCTGCTGGTCGAGGACGAGCCGAGCGTGAGTCAGGTCGTCGCGCGCATGCTGGAGCAGGCCGGGTACATCGTGCTCCACGCGTCGAACGGGGCCCGCGCCGTCGAAATGGCTCGGGAGGCCGAGCAGCTGGACCTGCTGCTGACGGACGTCGTGATGCCCGGCATGGACGGTCGGCAGGTGGCCGACGCGGTGGCGGGCCTGTGGCCGGGCCTGCCCGTGCTCTTCATGTCCGGTTACACCCAGGACGCCATCGTTCAACACGGGGTCGTGGAGGCGGGCGTCGAGTTCCTGCCGAAGCCCTTCACCTCGGCCGTGCTCATCCGGCGCGTGCAGGCGATGTTGGCGGCGGCCGGCGCGCGGCGCACGCCTCGCTGACCCGCGTTCAGGGAATCGGACTGCACCTGTACGGTGGGAACGGGTCGTTCACGCCGCAGGCGAGGCCGGGCGCACAGGCGTCGTCGCTCTGGCAGTCCTGGCCGATGCCGCCGGCCTCGACACATCGGCCGCCCGCGCAATACAGGCCCGGATCGCAGGCGCCATTGTCGACACAGGCCGCGCCGAGGGGCGAGGTCGCCGAGAAGTCGAAGCGAATCTCCCCGAGCAATGCGACGGCGGCGCGCGCGTCGACGACGTAAGCGAACACATCGCCGGCGGAGCCGCGGATCGGTCCGGCAAACCGGATGGCCGAGGCGATGTCTTCACAGTCGCGGCGGGCGCTTCCGACGACGCCGACCACGGCGCCCTGCCGGTCGCGGAAGCTGGCCTGGTAAGCGCCGGTGCGCGGCAGCACGAGCCTGTAGACGAGCGCGACGTCGCGCGGGTGATTCGCCCCGAGGCTGACGACGTTGAGCGCGTTCAGATCGGGCCGGACGACGTAGCTCGAGAAGCCATCGAAGGCCGCCTCGGCGAAGAAGTCCGGCGCCGCGGCGCAGGCGCCACGGAGCGTGCCGGTGCCATCACAGAACGTCGTGCAGTGGCCGAACTTGCAGGTCTCGTCGCACAAGGGCTCCGTCGCCGCGTCGCAGGCGGCGCCCAGCGGGCGCTCGGCCTGACAGAGCATCGAGGCGCAGGATTGGCCCTCGGGGCAGCGGTCGGTGCAGGCGCCGGCCGGGTCGAACGGCGTGCACGCGTGCACGCTGCATCGCAGGTCGGGCAGGCAGTCCGCGTCGAAGTCGCAGTATCCGCCCCGGTCGGAGAGCGGCTCGCAGAGATCCGTCGGGGGGTCGCAGCGGAGATCGGCGGGGCAGTGATTGTCGACGGTGTTGCACGTATCCCCGACCTGTTGTGGCGCGGGGACGGCCGGCACGCAGCGGTTCTCGCAGACCTGGTCCGCGACGCAGCCGAGAAGTCCCATGCAGGTGCGCCCGTTGGGCGCCTGCAGCGGAAACAGCGGCTGGCACTCGGGCAGGTCCCAGGCGCGCGCGGTCGACAAGGGCTGCGCGAGGAAGTCTCGCTCACCGCAGGCGCCGGGCGGCGGCCAGGCCGCTCGGAGCGCAGCGGCGCAGCGGGGCGCCTCGGCGGGCACGAACCCCGTCACGCCGTTGCGGACGAGAATCGTGTAGTAGGGCGCCAGCATGACGCCCGTCACGGGCTGATCGTCGAAGGCGTCGAAGCCGGTGGGCCGATTCTGGTTCCGCTCGCGATCGCTGCAACACTCCGCGAAGAACTCGGTCCAGGGCGCGTAGATGGTCGCCTCGAAGTTCGCCCAATCCTGCGGGGTCTCGATGGCCACGGGCAGGGGGTCGAAGCCGGCGTCGAGCCGCGTAGCGTCGGGGAGCGGCAACGCGGCATCGGGGACGGGCGGGGGCGCGGCGTCGGGAACGGGCGGCGGCGCGGCGTCGGGAACGGGCGGCGGCGCGGCGTCGGGGAGCGCTTGCGCGGCGTCCGGGAGCGCTTGCGCGGCGTCCGGCAACGCTTGCGCGGCGTCCGGGAGCGGCTTCGCAGCGTCCGGCAATGCTTGCGCGGCGTCCGGGAGCGGCTTCGCAGCGTCCGGCAATGCTTGCGCGGCGTCCGGGAGCGGCTTCGCAGCGTCCGGCAACGCTTGCTCGGCGTCCGCCAATGCTTGCGCAGCGTCCGGCAACGCTTGCTCGGCGTCCGGCAACGCTTGCTCGGCGTCCGCCAACGCTTGCGCGGCGTCCCGCCGCGCCTGCATCGCTGCGTCGAGCTCGACTTTCGCCGAGCCGGCCGTGTCACCACAGCCCAAGAGCCACCCGCTCACGGTGAGCGCAGCGGCGGCCTTCCACCCTCGTGTCCGTGTCGCCATGGACAGGACGCTATCACAGGAAACGCGGCCGGGCCTGAACGGCGTGAAGGTTGGCTCAGCGGTCGCAGAACGGCGTGGCGCCACTCTCGGCGACGGTGTCCGCGGTCACGTCGCGCTGCGCGCAGGGCTCGTCCTCGCTCCAGGCCGGCCACTCGGCGCCACGGCCGAGCGTGGCGGCGAAGTCCGCCCAACGCCCGTAACCGGCCTCTTCCCAGCGGAAGACCGTGGGGGCCACGCACATGCCGGCGGCCGCGGCCTCGCTCTGCTCCTTGTCGGCGTAGGCCAGGACGATCTCGGCCATCGCGGGCGTGGCGCTGTTCCAGCAGCAGGTCTTGCTCTTCTCGTAGTCGAGCATGCCGAACACGTCGTCCTCGAGCTTGCGGTTCTCCGTGTCCACGGCGGCGCGCGTGCGGCCGAAGGACTCGCTCTCCAGATCGTACAGCGACTCGAAGGCCTCCTCGCGGCGCTCGCGGGCGGAGCAGCTCGAGGGGTGGCTGCGCAGGTGCGTGCGGGCGTCGTTGATCTGGGTGAGCAGCACCTGGCGCTTCTCGTCCGGGGGCACGTCGCGCAGCAGGGTCTCCAGCGTCTCGTGGCGGGCGCCGACGGCGGCGAAGTCCGAGGCGTCCACGAAGTCCGCGCGGTCGGTGACGGGCACGATGTTGGTCCAGCGGCCCTCGGCCACCACGGGCGTGCGCCAGCGCTTCAGGCCGCCGCCCAGGGCGGCGTAGGGCACGCCGGGCTCGTCGCTCTCCTCGACGCCACCCGTGTAGGGGAGCAGGAAGTAGTGGCGGCTCATGGCCGGGTTCTCCCACTTGGCCTGGCGGCGGGGCATCGAGCCGCTGATCAGCTCGGCGGCGAGGGCGTCCGGCGGCACGCTGCCCACGTGTTTGAGCACCAGCGTGTGGCCGATGCCCTGGCGCTGCCAGCGCTCGATCAGGAAGTCGCCGGGCTGCATCGCCGCGGGCTTCAGGTTGAACGTGTTGACCGAGTCGGCCAGGTTCACGCTGCCGAAGTAGCTCAGCGCGAAGATCATGAAGTGACCGACGCGCTTGTTGAGGAACGCCTCGTCGAACCACGTGCCGGCGCTGGCCGTCTCGCTCAGGGCCGGCTGCTCGTCGTCCTGGCTGCCGCCGAGGTGGCGCGCGCGCAGGGCGGCGTCCTGGGGCCAGCCGCTGGTCTTCCAGGTGTCGGCTTTGTCACTGTGGTCGCGGTACTTGGTCTTGAAGAGCGGTGTATTCCCATAACGGCCGTCGGCGGTGCGGAAGCCGAAGTGGCCCAGGTACACGCGCTTGCCGCGTTCGTCCGAGCCCTGCAGGAAGAAGGGCAGGCCGTACCAGCTCGCGAAGGTGGCGCGCAGCAGGATGGCCGTCTCGGCGCACTCCACGGCGGGGGCGGGCAGCGTCTTGCCGTAGGGCGTGAGGAACTCGTAGGTCGTGTAGCCGTTGTAGCCCTCGGCGGGCTTCATGGCGTCGATCCACAGGCTGTACTTGTCGTCCCAGCTCAGGCCCGAGTTCTCCGGCCAGGCGATGCCGGCCTTCTTCGCGGCGGGCGTGGTCGTGTCGGCCCACTGGGCCGTGACCTTCCACACCTCGGTGTCCGTGGCGCCGGCGCCGACCGCCGGGCCCGGCGTGTTCAGGTAGCCGTCGGCCTTGCCCGAGGCCAGGCCGAAGGGCACCACGGCGCCGAAGCCGCTCTTGCCCTCGTCGCCCTGGGCGGTGCCCACGGCGAGGTCGTCGCCGCCGGGGGTCGACGTGGCAGGTGCAACATCCGTGGCGCCGTCACAGGCCACCAGGAGGGCGGCGGTGGCGGTCACCAGCAGGGCCAGAAGTCGGTTCAATCGCATGGTGCGGGGCTCTTTCGTGATTTCGCCGGGCGTTTTAGCACGAATGGTGCCAACCCGCCGCTCCGCGCCCCGACCTCAGCGCGCGAGCGTCCCCCTCGACCTCCCGGATCGCCGAGCCCATCGCCCGCAGCGCGTCGGCGCGGCGGCGCAGGCCCTCGATGCGCGAGGCCTTCTCGTCCACCTGCGCGGCGTCGAAGAGCAGCCACGCCTCGCGGGCGCCGCGAATCTCGTCCGCCTGCTTCTCCAGGCCGGCAACGGCCGCATCGAGGGCCTCGCGCACGGACGCGCTGGCGCCGTCGGCGAGGGCCGCGGAGAGCGCCTGCGCCGAGGTCGCGCGGCGGCTCATCTCGCGCAGCGTGGTGTGGGCGTCGTCCACCAGACCCACGGGGTCGATGCCGAACATCGCGTAGGCGCCCCCGGCGGCCTGGGCCTCGGCGGCGACCTTCTGCAGGGCGGCGCAGTCGAGCAGCGCGCGGTCCAGCGGGGCCTGCAGGCGCGTGTCCAGGCTCTCGGGCAGGGCCACGAGGCTCTGGGCGACGTCTTCCGGCAGGCTGTCCCGGGGGATGACCTTGGCCTTCTCCGCGGCCCGGTAGCGCGCGCCGTGGAACACCCACGTCACGAACGAGACACCCAGGGGCAGCCACGCCGCGTGCTCGAAGCGACCGTGGGAGAAGGCCCCGAGCGCCGCCAGGACCGGAAAGTAGGCCAGAAAGTCGGCCTGCTTCTCCCAGCCCACGGAGAGCGCGCCCGACGCCACCACGAACACGATGCACAGGCCGATGAACCCGAGCACCAGGCCGAGCCCGGCGCCGAGCCAGGAGCCGTTCATCAGGTAGGTGACCGCCAGCGCCAGCGAGGTCCAGGCCATGGCGGCCATGGCGGCCTCGAAGGCCCAGGAGTTCTTCTTCTTGGGCTCGCCCTCTTGCTTGCGACGCGCCCGCAGGTCGCCCAGGGACTTGATCATGGCGCGCCCTCGTCCGGGCAGTACAGGTTGTCTTCGCGCAGGTCGACGGCCCCGGCCGGCCGCGCCGCGTCGGGCAGCACCACGGCCTCGGGCGCGCAGGTGGTCACGAACGTGTTGCGCTGCAGCACGAGGGGGCCAGAGGTCGCGTCGACGAGGATCGGGGGGGCCACACTGCCTTCGAACCGGTTGTCCCGGGAGAGGACATTCCCGGCGCCGAGCGAGACCGCGAGCGCCACGGGCGCGACGCCGAACACGTTGTCCTGCACCGTGACGGTGCGCGTGGCGTTGGTGACCGAGACCGTGGTCAGCAGGCTGCCCTCGAACAGGTTGCGGTGCAGGTGGTGGCGCGGGCCGTCGTTGCAGTGCACCTCGGTGCCGCCCCCGCCGACGACGACGGCGTAGCGCCCGCCGACGATGTGATTCCCGCGCACGAGCGTGTCGCGGCTGGCCTCGCCGTGGATGTCGATGGTCGCAAGCTGGGCGTTGCGCAGGTCCCCGTCCAGCACCTGCGTGTCCGACGACCCGAAGTCGACGACCACCGCGTGCCGGCAGGTGTCCACGCGCTCTCCGCGAATCCGCGTGCGGCTCGACCGGATGACGTGCACGCCGTAGCCGCGCCCGCCGTCGCCGTAGTTCGAGGGGTGCTCCATCGCGTTGTCCGTCAGGCGCGTCTCCAGGGCCTCGTCCACCCGAAGCGAGAACTTGCCGAACGCCCGCGCGGTCACGCGCTCGACGCGGGCGCCGACGGTGCGGGTCAGCGCGAGGCCGTCGTCGTCGGCCACCTCGGGGGTGGTGCAGTCCTCGGCGGCGATGGTGTTCACCGCCAAAGCCTCGGGGCACGCCGCCTCGAGCGTGAGGTCCGTGACCCGGGCGCCGGTCAGCAGCGGCACGGCCTGCACGCGCGGGTTCGCCGCGGCGGGCACGTCCATCGCCAGGGGGCGGTCGAGCGTGAGCGTGTCGGCGTCCGCGGCCAGCACCCGCGCGGTGTGCACGATGTGGCGCTGGAACCGCTCCACGTCGCGGCCGGCGGCGCAGATCTCTGGCACGTCGCCGAAGTCGTCGGCGACGAGCTGCACGTAAGCCGGGGGCGGCCCGAGGAGCGGGTTGGCGAGCCGAAGCGTCGCCGTGCCCGCCACATGATCGGCGGCCAGGGGCAAGGCGGGGCCGACCGGGGCGCCGCCGGCGAAGGTCAGGGCGGCGACCTCGCCGGCCACGATGGGATCCCAGCGAAACGTGGTGCCCGCGGGGTCGCCGGCCAGGTGCGTGTCCGGGCGGGTGATGCGCCAGGGCGTGCGCAGCGTGTACGGGCCGGGGCCCAGGACGAACCGCATCGGACCGGGCGGCGCGGCGTTCAGCGCGGCGGCGAGCGCGGGCGCGTCGTCACAGCCCGGCTCGGCGCAAGGGAGCGGCGCCGGCGCCACGGATTCCATGGGCACGGCCTCGTCGGGCGGGGCGGGCAGCGGCGCGCGGGGGTCGGCCAGGCGCGCGCCGAGGAGCACCAGCGTGCCGCCCGTGGCCTCGAGCTCCACCTGCGCGCCCAGGTCCTCGGGCGTCAGCACGAGGGGCGCGTCCGGGGCGACCTCCCACGGCTCGGTCACGGTGATCCAGGGGGCGTCCGCGTCGCCGGGCAGCAGCGCCGGGCGCCCGTTCACCCGCAGCTCGCCGTCCTCCACGCGCCAGATCTCGGCGCGCAGTTGCAGCACCATCGGTCCGCTCGGCATCGCCGGCAGTGGCAGCGCCGCGCGCTCGCCCGCGTTCAGCCGAATCGGCGTGAGCACGCGGAGCTCGACGGCCTCGAGCAGCGGCGCGGCGTCCGGGGGCGGCGGCAGGGCGTCGGCCAGGGCATCGGGAGCGGCGACGGCGGCGTCGGGGAGGGCGACGGCGGCGTCGGGGAGGGCGACGGCGGCATCCGGAAGGGCGACGGCGGCATCCGGAAGGGCGACGGCGGCGTCCTGGAGCACAATGGCCGCGTCCGGAAGGGCAACGGCCGCGTCCGGAAGGGTAACGGCCGCGTCCGGAACGGCCATCGCCGCGTCGGGATCGGCGATCACGGCGGCGTCACCGCCGCTCCCGCCACACGCCGCACAGAGAATCGCCGAGAGGCCGAGTCGTCGCATGCCGGGAGCATGCGTCAGGCCCGGTCGGCGCACAAGCGCGGGCGGGTGAACGCGGGGCCGCTCAGGCCGCGGCGACGCGCGTCATGCTCGCGAAGGCCGCCCGCAGGCGCGAGACGAACAGGATCTCGTCGAAGGGCTTCTCCAGGAAGTCGAACGCCCCCAAAGCCCGCGCCTCGGCCGCGGCCTTCATGTCCCCGTGGCCGGTGATGACGATGACCGGCGAGTCGTCCCCGCGCTGCCGCATGCGCTCCAGGACCTCGATGCCGCTGATCTCCGGCAGGCGCAGGTCGAGCACCACGCACCGGGGCCCGTGGGGCATCGTCGCCTCCAGGAACGCCATCGGGTGCGAGTACGGCTTCACGGGCAGCCCGAAGGACTCGAGCAGCCAGACCAGGGACGAGCGGACGTCCTCGTCGTCCTCCACCAGCACCACCACGCCCTCGTGATCCAATCCACTCATGTCAATCATCTCCTCCCCCCACGCCTTCCGGCAGCGTGATCTCGAAGACCGCTCCGCCCTCGTCGGCCTCCAGCAGCGCCAGGTGGCCCCGGTGCGCCTCGACGATGGAGCGAGCGATGGACAGGCCGATGCCCATGCCGTTGGGTTTCGTGCTGACCAACGGCTCGAAGATGGTCGCCCGCAGCGAGACCGGCACGCCGGGGCCGGTGTCTCGCACGCAGACCCGAACGCCGCCCGGTGTCTTCTCGGTGCTCAAGGACACGCGGCGCGTCTCGGGCTGGCTGCGCGGTCGATCCTCGACGGCGTCGATGGCGTTGCGCAGCAGGTTGGTCACGACGACCTCGAGCTGCACGGCGTCGCCGATCACCCGCGTGCCCTCCGCCGCGAGCGCGACCTCCATCGTCACGCCCCGCGTGGCCGCGACCTCGTCGAGCTGACGCAGGGCCTGCCGGCACACGTCGTCCATGTCCAGACGGTGCCGCTGGACGTCACCCCGCGTGGAGAAGCTGCGCAGCCGCCGCATGAGCTCACCGGCGCGCAGGCTCTGGGTCCGCAGCCGATCGAGCACGCTGACCAGATCGTCGTGGGGCACGGGTCCCCGGGCGAGCTTGGCGTGCAGACCGCCGATCCACATCACGATGGCGCTCAGGGGCTGGTTGAGCTCGTGGGCCACGGCCGAGGCCAGGCCCTCCATGTTCCCCACGTAGGCCAGGCGGGCGATGGTGTTCTGCTGCTCGCGGAGCATGCGCTCGGCGCGGCGCTGCTCGGTCACGTCCAGCGCGGCCAGCAGGCGGCAGGGGCGGCCCTCGAAGTCCACGGCGCGGGCGAGCACGCGGATCTCGCGCGGCAGACCATCCGGGCGCACGACTTCGATCTCTCGGTGGCCCTCGTCCACCCGGGCGGCGTCCGCCACGACCTGGTGCGCCGCGTTCAGCGTGCCGCCCGAGGTCAGGCCGAAGAGCTGCTCCGCGCTGGGGTTGGCGAAGCGGACCTCGGCGTCCTCGAGCATCAGCACCGCGACGGGCATGGTATCGGCGACGGTGCGCAGGGCCGAGGTGCTGCGGGTGAGCGCCTCGGTGCGCTGGGCCACGGCGGCCTCGAGCCACTCGTTGTGGCGCGCCAGCATCTCGGCCGCCGTGTGCTGGTCGGTCACGTCCTCGGCGATGCCGGCGACCTGCTCGACGGGGCCGCCGTTCTCCGAACGCACGGGCAGCGTCTGCACGCGCACCCAGCGGAGCGCGCCGTCCGGGCGGCGGATGCGGTATTCGGTCGTCGTCTCCTGCTGGCCCGCGGTCGTGATCGTGCCGGCGATGACCGGGCGATCGTCCGGGTGCAGCGAGTCGAGCCACGACAGCGGATTGTCCATGACCTGTGCGCAGGGGATGCCCCAGATGTCCTCGAACGCCGGGCTCACGTACAGCATCTGGCTGTAGTCGCGCGTGACGAGGAAAAACGCCTGCCGCACGTGCGAGGCGATCAGGCGGAACCGGCGCTCGGACTCGGCGAGCCGGCGCGCGGCGCGGTTGCGGCGGATGAGGTGGCCGATGTCCTCGGCGAGCACCTGGAGCAGCGCGGCGTCGTCGTTCGACCAGGCCCGGTGGGCGCGCACGGCGTCGAAGCCCACGAACCCCTGCAGGCGCCCCTCGTGGTTGATGGGCACCAACACGGCGGACTTGATGCCCTGCGGCTCCAGGGCCTCGCGCACGGCGGCCCCCTCGGGGGGGATCGCCTGCACGTCCGGCACCACGAGCGCGCGGCCCGCGCGCATCGGGACGAAGGCGAAGTCCATCGCCTCGACGGGGACGGCCTGCAGGTTGTCCTTCTCGGGGGAGATCCCCTCGGCGCACCACTCGTGGGTGTTCGAGGCGACCGTGTCGTCGTCGGAGAACAGGAACAGATAGCTGCGGTCGGCCTCGACGAAGGCGCCGACGCGGGCCAGCGCGCTGTCCACGACCGCGTCGAAGTCGCTCGCGTCCGCGTGGATGAAGTGGGTGGAGATCTCCAGGATCAGGCGCTCGAAGGTCACCCGACGGGCCACCGCGGCTTCGGCCGCCGCCCGCGCGCGGTGCACCCGCAGCATGTAGAGCAGGCTGGCGGCGGCGCCCGTGAGCGGGGCCAGGGTCCGCACGATGTCCGGGTGGTAGCCCCCCGGACGGTTGGCCAGGCCGACCATGCCGATGAACTGGCCGCCCAGGCGGACCGGAATGCCGACGAAGCTGTTGAGCGCGGGGTGGCCGTGGGGCAGCCCGCCGGCCCGGGGGTCCGTCGTCGGCGTGTTGCTGATGGTCAGCTCGCCCGTGCGCAGACACTGCCCGAAGAGAGTGTTCAGGTTGCGGAACGCGAAC
This sequence comes from uncultured Myxococcales bacterium, assembly GCA_903847385.1. Taxonomy (GTDB): domain Bacteria; phylum Myxococcota_A; class Bradymonadia; order UBA7976; family UBA1532; genus CAINDO01. The sequence continues at coordinate 19,179 of CAINDO010000540.1, read as the reverse complement.
CCACCGGCGGCGGCCACGGCGTCCGCGTAAGCGCGGCGGGTGTCTTCGTTCCAGGCGATGTTGGACATCGCCCGGCTCTGGAGCCAGGGCTGCCCGTCGTCGTAGAAGACTTCGCCGAGGAAACCGTACGCGCTGCCGCTGAACTCGACGAAGTGGTCGAGCAGGGCCATGAAGAGCGCGGCGTCGGGCGTCTCCGTCTGCAGGATGGCTTCCTGGACGGCGCAGACCCGTTCGAGGACCTCCAGCGTCCGCGCCGCGTCTTCGGCGGGCGTGGGCATGGGCGAGTCGGGCAGGCGTTGGTCACCGGACATTCCACACGAGTAGCACGGGGCTTCTCGGGGGCGCCTCGGGGTAAACCCTTACCGATATCGGCCATGTCCTTAGGTCGGCCTCACCGACGCCTCGCGCTGAACCAGTAGCCACGCCCGCCCAGAAGGTACTCGAAGTGGCCGGCCTCGCAGACGAAATCCGGTCCGAGGGGCGCGATCATCGCCCGCAGGTCGTCCGGCGTGTAGATGCGCATCGTACTCACCAGGCCGTCCCAGAGGCCGATGAGGGCGGCCGCGGGCGTGACCCAGGTCAAGGCGATCTTGGCGAGCCGATCGCGCCGCGTCAGCAGGGGGTTGGCCAGCAAGGCCGGCAGACCCGTGGGCCACATCGTCACGAAACCCATCGGCCGTCGCTCGAAGCCCTCGGCCACGAACACACCCTCGCCCTGCAACAGAGCGTCGTGCAGCACCGCGCGGGCCAACTCCGGCGGCAGGTGGTGCAGCACGTTGATGATCGTGCGCAGGCGGCCGCGGCCCAGATGCGCGGGCACGGCCGTGGCGTCGACGGGCGTCGGCTCGAAGGCCAGGTCGCCGGGGCGCTCGGCCGCCAGGACTTCCCAGTCGTGGGGCCGCGGGTGCAGGTCCGTGAGCAGGAAACGGGGCGGCGCGTGGCCCAGGCGGCGGAACTCGTCCACCAGGATCGCCGCGGGGCGGCCGGCGCCGGAGCCGATGTCCAGGACCTCGCGGCAGCCCGTGGCGGCCAGGCAGGCCTCGAGCGGCTCGACGAGGCCCGAGAGGATGTGGCCCCAGGCCAGGGTGTTGCCCAGGGACTCGACCACGGTGTCACGCACCGCGGCCGGGACGAAGGCGAGGTCGTTGAACTCGAAGAGCTGCAGGCGCGGGAGCGGCACCGGTCAGCGCCCCTTCGCCGCGTGCCACTCGGCCATGAACGCGCGGTCCTGCTCGCCGAGCGCGGCGATGGAGGTCATGGTGCGCACGGCGGCCTCCCGCTGGGCGTCGCGGTCCTCGGCGTGGTCGTAGAGGTCGTCGAGCGGCACGGAGGGGCCCAGGAACACACGCACGGGCTCCACGCCCGGCTTCACGCGCTCCTCGATGAGCTTGCCGAAGCTGCGCGGCAGCCCGTTGACGAACGACGGCACGATCGGCGCGCGGGCGGCCAGCGCGATTCGACCGATGCCGGACTTCGGTGGGAGAAACGTGTAGGGGTCTTCCCCCTGACTGCGCGTGCCCTCGGGGTGCATCGCGACGACGGCGCGGGGCGTCCAGTTCAAGAGGCGCACGCAGGCGTCGACCACGTTGCGGTTGAGCACCGGGCCCCGGTCGTCCCGAAAGACGGGCGGGTACATCGAGTTGCCCGACACCAGCAGGTTGAGCGCCACGCCCAACGGCCGCTCGTAGTAGAAGGTGCTGCGGACCGGGCAGTAGATGTACGGCGCCTCGGGGAAGTGGTCCCAGGCGGCGATCAACATCGCGAACTGGTCGAACCAGGTGCGGTGGTTCGCCGCGAAGATCGCCGAGCGGCCCGGCATGTTCTCGGCGCCGAAGAACCGCAGGCGGGCGTTGATCGTGAGCGCCAACGCCGGCTGGGCCACATGGTTGCCCCAGAGCATCGACACGCGCTTGCCCAGGTGTGTCTCGTTGAGCTGCGCGCCCACGCGATAGGCGAACCGCTCGGCCGGCTTGAGCGCGGCCAGGATCTCGGGATCGGCGACGAACGGCTTCTCGGACATGGTCGACCTTCAGGTGGGCGGGCTGAGCAGCACGACGCTGCCGAGCGCGGAGAAGTGCAGGAACGCCGCGGCGACCACCAGGGCGTGGAAGATCTCGTGGTAGCCGAAGACCTCGGGCACCGGATCCGGGCGCTTGCGGGCGTAGACCACCGCGCCGACGGAGTAACAGAGGCCGCCGCCGAAGAGGAACCACGTGCGCACGGGCCCGAGCATCTCACCGAGCGCGCTGTACTCCAGCGCCGCGGCCCAGCCCACCACCACGTAGATGATGGCCGTGATCCAGCGCGGCGCGTGCGCCCAGAAGAGCGCCTTGAGCAGGCCGGCGAGGCAGCCGCCCCACACGATGGCCAACAGGCGATGCCCCGACTCCGCCGGCAGCGCGAGCAGGCCGATCGGCGCGTAACTGCCCGCGATCAATACAAAAATCGCCGCGTGGTCCGCGCGGCGCAGGCGGGCGCGAACCTGCGGCGTCCACATCGGCCGGTGGTAGAGCGCGCTCATGCCGAAGAGCGCCACGTTGGACAGGCCGTAGATCACGGCCGCCAGCGTGGGCAGACCCGGCGCGGCGGCCAGGCCGAGCGCGAGCGTCGCCGCGATGGCGAAGTAGAACGTGATCTCGTGGCTCAGGCCGCGCAGACGCGGCTTCACACGGGGCGGGGCGGCCTGGGGCGTGGCGTGCATGGGCGGACACTGCCCGGCGCGCGAGGGGCCGGGCAAGCGCAAAACGCCGCGACACCGCCTGGAATCAAGCGTCGACGATGTTCAGGGCGCCCAGGTAGTCGACCTTGCCGATGGGCACGCCGCCGGCCCGCAGCAGGGCGTAGGTCATGGAGACGTGGAAGAAGAAGTTGGGCACCTGCCGGCCGAGGGCGAACGCCTGGGCCTGCATGCCCTTGCCGGGCGGGTAGGGGATGGGCACGAGTTTGTCCGCGGCGGTCCCGGCGAAGTCCTCGGCCTTGAAGCCGGCCAGGTACTCGCGGACCTTGGCGATGCGGCCACGCAGCTCGGCGAAGGTCGTCTCGTCGTCCGGGTGCCTGGGCGCGACCTGACCGCTCAGGTTGGCGGCGGCGAGCTTGGCGGCGTCGCAGGCGATGCGGATCTGCACCGAGAACGGCAGCATGTCCGGCGCGAGCCGCGCGGTCATGAAGTTGTTCACGTCGAACTTGCGCTCGGCGGCGTATGCCTCGGCCTTCTCCAGGATCGCGTCCAGGTTGCCGAGGGTGTGATGGAACTGGCGGATGATGTCGAAGTACATGCTGCTCTCCCTTGCACGACGGACGATGGCGCGCGCCGGACGGCGCGTCGGCCGGACTTGACCACGGGCAGGTCGGAGGCGCAATCGAGCTTTGCGACACACGGACCGATCCGGGCACAGTGGTGGGTCATGAACACGACTCGGCAGATGGTGGCGCAACGACGGGTGCTCTTCGGCATGTTGGGACTGCTCGTCCCGGCGTGCGCGGCGAACCCCGAGGACGGTGGCGGACAAGGCGGCTCGGGTGGCCAGGGGGGCGCCGGCGAGCTCCGCGTGCCCTGCCGGGAGCCCGCGATCGTCCGCGACGCGGCGGGCCGCGACACGGGCTTCGAGAAGTGCGCCGACGGTCGCGTCCATCGGGTGCGCACCGTGGCGTGCGTCGAGCCGCAGCCCGTCGGCGCCGCGTGCGCGCTCGACGGCTTCGAGTGCAAGGTCGACGCGGACTGCACCGAGCGCCCCTTCGGGCGCTGCATCGACCAGAGCTTCCAGGAGGACTACTGCGGCTGCGTCTATGGCTGTGCCACGGACGCCGACTGCGCCGAGGGCAATGTGTGCGTCTGCGCGGGCGACGACGCGGTGATGCCAGGCGGGTCGCGCTGCGTGCCCTCGAACTGCGCGGCGGACACCGCGTGCGCCGACGACGAGCTCTGCCTGATCGGCGCCGGCAGCGATGGCTGCAGCACGTGGTACGGGATGGGCTGTTCTTCGCCGGAGGACACCTGCCTGAGCCTGGCCGACTGCGGCGGTGATCTGTACCGGGGCTGTTTCCCCGGCGTGGACGGCCACTTCGCCTGCGGTGACAACGGCATCTGCGGTCGGCCCTTCGTCGTCGAGGCGCGCGGCCGGGTGGCCGAGCCCTGCTTCGGCGCGGCCTGGGGGGCCCTGGAGCCCGCCCCGGGCCCCCTGACGCTGAGCTGCGACGAGGGCGAGGCGCTCACGGCGCACTGGCTCTCCCTGGCCGCGCTCGAGCACGCCTCGGTGGCGTCGTTCGCGCAGTTCACGCTGGGGCTCATGGCCCATGGCGCGCCGCCCGCGCTGCTCTCGGCGACGGCGCAGGCCATGGCCGACGAGGTCGAGCACGCCCGGCGGTGTTATGCCATCGCGTCCGTCTACGCCGGCATGGCCATCTCTCCGGGGCCGCTGGACACGTCGGGCGCCCGGCCGGCCGAGTCGCTCGAGGCGCTGCTCAGCGCCACGATTCGCGAGGCTTGCGTGGGCGAGACGCTGGGGGCCGTCGAGGCGGCGCACATGGCGGAGTGCGTGGCCGAGCCCGCCCTGCGCGAGGCCTGGGCGCTCATCGCCGCGGACGAACTCCGCCACGCGGCGTTGGGCTGGCAGACGCTGGCCTGGGGCCTGCCGCGGGCGCCGGGGCTGACGGCGGGGGCGGTGCGGGCCACCGTGCTCGGGGCGCTCTCGGAGATTCTCGGCCAACCGGGCGACGATCTCTCCGACGACCCGGTCGTGCTCGCCCGGCTGCGGGCGCACGGCATGCTGGCGGCCTCGGAGCGGCGTGCGCTCTTCCTCGAAGCGGCCGAGGTCCTGATCGGTCCCTGCGTCGAGGCGATTCTGGGGACCGCCGGAGTGTGTCCGGCGGCCTGAATCAGTGGGCGATGAAGGCCTTCGCCGCCGCCAGCGCGTTCTCGATGAACGGCGAGGGCCAGGCGCCCATGCCGATCACCGCCACGAGGCACACGCCGATGGCGAGGCGCGTGCGCGGGTCGACCGCGACGGGCTGCTCGCGATCCGCCGCCGGCGGGCGGATGTACGCGGCGTAGGCGATCTGCAGGTAGTACCAGAGGCCCACGACGGCCAGCAGCGCGCCCAGGAAGACCAGCCAGCCCAGGCCGGCGCGCCAGGCCTCGATGAACACGTAGAGCTTGGCCCAGAACCCGACCACGAAGGGGATGCCGGCCAGCGAGAGCAGGAAGATCAGCAGGCAGGCGGCGAGGCCCGGCGAGCGGCGCGAGAAGCCGTTGAACAGGCCGATATCGACGTCCGCGTCGCGGCCGCCCACGGCGTTGACGACCAGGAACGCGCCGATGTTCGTGGCGGCGTAGCCGGCCAGGTAGAACAAGAGCACACCCGTGGCCTCGCCCGTGCCGATGGCCAGCGCCATGAGCATGTAGCCGATGTGCGCCACGCCCGAGAAGGCCAGCAGGCGCTTCACGTTGCTCTGCGGGATGGCCATCAGGTTGCCGATGACCAGCGTCAGCGTGGTGATGGCCAGCAGGGCGGGCGCCCACACGGCCGCGGCGCTGCCGAAGCCCTTGACGAACACGGCGGCCAGGGCGGCGAAGCCCGCGGCCTTCGGCGCCACGGACAGGAACGCCACGAAGGGCGTCGGCGAGGCCTGGTACGTGTCCGGCACCCACATGTGAAACGGCACGGCGCCGATCTTGAACGACATGCCGGCCAGCGTGAGGAACATGCCCAGCGTGAGCAGCGGCGAGCCCGGCGCGGCGGCGAGGCCGGCCAGGTCCAGGTGCCCGGACATGCCGTACACGAGCGACAGACCGAAGAAGGTCACGCCCGTGCTGGCGGCGCCCACGACGTAGAGTTTCATGCCGCCCTCGGCGGCGTCGCGGTCCTGGCCTTTGGTGTCCTCCGTCTTGGCCCAGGCGGCCAGCATCGACAGGGGCAGGCCCATGAGCTCGAAGGCCACGAGCAGGAGCACCAGGTTCTGCGCGCCCGGCAGCAGCGTCATGCCCAGCACGCAGCTCGTCAGGAGCATGTAGAACTCGCCCTGACGCCGCATGAAGCGCTCGGCGACGAAGTCCCGGCTGCCCAGCGCCGTGAGCGCGCCGATGGCGAAGAACAGACGCTTGAAGAACAGCGGCCACTCTCCGCCCACGTAGGCGCCGTCGAACGCCGAGCCGCTCGTGTCCACCGCGAAGGACAGCCCGAACAGACCGACGAAGATCAGCGCCGTCAGGTCGGCCAGGACGGCCTTGGAAGTGTCCTTCAGGAACAGATCGACGACGAGGAGAAGCAGGACCCCGCCCGCGAGCAGGGCGTCGAGGAGCAGGGGCTGAAGATCCGGGCTCATTTGCCGCCTCCCATGGCGACCAGGTGGGCCGCATCGACGATGGCCGGCAGGTACTCGCTGGTGGCCTTGCCGATGAAGTCCAGCACCAGGCGGGGCGCGCAGCCGAAGGCCACGATGCAGGTGCCCAGGATCCAGAGCGCGGCCCACTCGACGCGTTTGGCGTCGTGCAGGTCGTGGAACTCGTGGCTCGGGCCCTCACCCCAGAAGATCATCTTGGTGGCCCGCAGCACGTAGACCGCGGTGACCCAGGCGCCGATCATGGCCGGGATGGCCCACATCAGGTGGCCGCTCTTCCAGGCGCCGGCGAAGACCAGGAACTCGGCCACGAAGCCGGCGCTGCCGGGCATGCCGAGCGAGGACAGGCCGGCGAGCGTGAAGAACGCCGCCACGCCGGGCATCACCTTGGCGAAGCCGCCCATGCCGGGCACCCAGCGGGAGTGCGCCCGCTCGTAGATGAGGCCGACCAGGGCGAAGAACAGGCCGGTCATGATGCCGTGGGCGAACATCTGGTAGATGGCGCCGTTCCAGCCATCGGGATCCAGGGTGGCCGCGCCCAGCATCACCACGCCCATGTGACTCACGGAGGAGTAGGCGATGACGTACTTGAGGTCCTTCTGCGCCATGGCCGAGACCGCGCCGTAGATCACGTTCAGCGCGGCGACGGCGCCGACGATGGGCGCCCAGGTGGCGGCGCCCTCGGGCAGGAGGATCATGCCGACGCGCATCACACCGAAGGCGCCGAGTTTCATCAGCACGCCGGCGTGCAGCATGGACACGGCCGTGGGCGCCGCGGCGTGGCCGTCCGGCGACCAGGTGTGGAAGGGGAACACGCCGGCCAGCGAGCCGAAGCCCAGCCAGAGCATCGGGAACACCCACACCTGCATCTCGCGGGGGAACTTGAAGTGGGCCATGGCCACCATGTCGAAGCTCTTGCCGCCCATGGCGAAGTACATCGCCAGCATGCCGACGAGGATCGCGGCCGAGCCGACCAGCAGCATCAGCGTGAGCTTCATGGCGGCGTACTCCTTGCCGCCCACGTCCAGGTCCTTCCAGAGGGACTTGAAGGGCCCCGCCGGCGCGACCTTGCCCTTGCTGCCCCAGATGCCGATCAGCAGGTACATGGGCAGCACGGCGATCTCGTAGAACAGGAAGAAGACGAACAGATCCTGGCAGACGAAGACGCCGAACACACCGGACACCAGCACCAGCAGCAGGATGTAGAACTCCTTGGGCCGGTTGGTCAGGGTGGCCGAGGCGAGCGAGCCCGCCGTCATGATGATGCCCGTGAGCAGGAACAGCGCGACGCTCCAGCCATCGGCGGCGAGGCGGATGTCGATGCCGAAGCTGGGCACGAAGGGGTAGTTCTGGGCGAACTGCAGCCCGCCCTTGGCCTGGTCGTAGTGCAGGGCCACGTAGATGGCCCCGACGAGCGAGAGCACCGAGCCCGTCACGCCGATCACCCGGAGGACCGGATGATTGCGCCCGGGCACCAGGAGCATGAGGAGCGCGGCCACGAAGGGGGCCGCGACGGTCAGAGCGAGGATGTGGTCAGTCATCGCAGGATGCCCCAAGCGCCGAGGACGACGATGCCGAGGGCGACGGCATAGACGTAGTCCTGCACATTGCCGGTCTGCAGCCCGCGGAGGCGACGGCCGCCCACGAGCAGAATCCACCCGGACCAGTTCATCACGCCGTCGATGACGTAACGGTCGATCCAGGCGATGATCGCGCCGACGGCCAGCATCAGGCCGTAGGCGACGGTGGAGAGGCGGTCCATGAGGCCGTAGCGGATGAACACACCCACCGGGGCCATGCCGCGTTTGATGGGCGCGCCGCCCTGGGCCGGGCCGAACATCCAGAAGCCGGTGGCGATGCCCAGCAGGCCGATGGCCGTGCCAGCGCCGCCCACGAGCGTGAAGTGGAACGCGTACTCATGGCCGGTGAGGCCGGCGAGCCAGCTCCCGCCGAAGCCGGCGACGATGGCCAGCAGCGCCAGGACGCCCAGGGGCAGCTTCATGTCGATGCCGGGCTCGTGGGCGTGCTCCGCGGCGTGCGAGGGGGCGCCGAAGAGCGCCATCATCACGGTGCGGGTCATGTAGAAGGCCGTGAGGAACGCCGCGATGGCCAGGGCGGCCAGGGGCACGTACAGGTGGTGGTGCTCGACGGCCTCGAGGATGAGGTCCTTGCTGAAGAAGCCGGCGAAGGGCGGCACGCCGGCCAGGGCCACGGCGCCGATGATGAAGACCGCGCCGGAGAACGGCATCTTCTTGAAGAGGCCGCCCATGTCTTTGAGTTCATTGCTGTGGACGGCGTGGATCAGGCTGCCGGCGCCCAGGAAGAGCAGCGCCTTGAAGAACGCGTGCGTGCTCAGGTGGAAGTAGCCCGCGAACGTATCGCCGGCGCCCAGGGCCGTGACCATGTACCCGAGCTGCGAGCAGGTCGAGTAGGCCAGGACCTTCTTGATGTCCGTCTGCACGACCGCGATGCAGGCCGCGAAGAGGGCCGTGAAGCCGCCGACGTAGGCCATGATCTCACGGGTCATGGGCGCCTGGGCGAAGAGCGGCTCGGCGCGCACGATGAGGAACACACCCGCGGCGACCATCGTGGCGGCGTGGAGCAGGGCGGACACCGGCGTGGGGCCCTCCATCGCGTCCGGCAGCCAGATGTGCAGCGGGAACTGCGCCGACTTGCCCATCACGGCGAAGAACAGCATCAGCGTGACGAAGCCGGCCACGGGGGTGACGGCGGTCCATTCGAACGCGCCCGTCTTCGCGTAGAGCGTGACCAGGCCAATCAAGAACCCGAGGTCGGCGAACTTGGTGACCCAGAACGCCTTGACCGCGGCCTTGGCGGCGCTCGGCTTGCGGAAGTAGAAGCCGATGAGCAGGTAGGACACCAGGCCCACGAGCTCCCAGCCCAGGAAGGCCTGGAGCAGGTTCGGGGCCAGGACCAGCGTGTTCATCGCGAACAGGAAGAGGCTCTGGTAGGTGAAGTAGCGGCCGAGCGCGGCGGGCGGCTCGTCGTGCAGGTAACCCAGCGAGTAGATCTGCACGCAGGTGGCGACGAGCGTCACGACGAGCAGCATCCAGGCCGAGGTGCCATCCACGTGGATGCCCACGGCCGTGGCCGGGCCGGCGCTGAGCCAGCCCCAGACCAGGTGCGCGCCGGGCTTCAGGGCGGCGTCGCCCCCGGCCAGAATGGCCACGGCGCCGGCGAGCGCCACGAGCGCGCCGGCCACGGAGACGAAGGCGGCCGGGCGGCCCGTGCGGCGCAGGGGCCCGAGCAGGCCCAGGAGCACGGCCGCGCCGAGCGGGACGAACAGGGACAGGAGGGCCAAGGTCGAGGGTGTCATCGTGTGTTCTCCCTCAACCCTTCAGCCCGTTCGCCAGGTCGACCAGGATGTCCTTGCGACGGCGGAACAGGAGCAGGACCAGGGCCAGACCCACGACGACCTCGGCCACGGTCAGGGCCGTGGTGAAGAGGACGAGGACCTGACCGTCGATGCCGCGCCCGAAGTGGGCGAAGGCGGCGAGGTTGATGTTGGCGGCGTTCACCATCAGCTCCACCGAGACCAGGATCCCGATGGCGTTGCGGCGCGTGAGCACGCCGTAGAGGCCGATGCAGAACATGAAGCCGGCGATGAGCACGTAGGCGTCGAGTGTCATCGTCAGACCTCCTTCGGCGCGCCGGCGGGGCGCGAGCCGGGCAGGGCCGCGGCGCGCTCGCGGGGGTCGTTGGTGCCCTCGAGGCTCGCGTCCTTGCGGCGGGCGAGCACGATGGCGCCCACCATGGCGGCCAGCAGCAGCACCGAGAGCAGCTCGAAGGCCAGCAGGTGCGTGCTGAGGATGCGCTTGCCGATCTCGGCCGTCGTCGGCGAGGGCGAGACGGGCGCGTTCGCCAGGGGCGTGCGACCGACGGCGGTGACCAGGAGGCCCAGCATGATGGCCACGATGGGCAGCGCGCGGCGGCGACCGTTGGACTCGTTGCCGACCATCACGCCGTCCTGCTCCGAGGAGCGACGCGTGAGCATCACGCCGAACAGCATCAAAGAGAGCACGCCGCCGGTGTAGAGGATGAGCTGCAGGGTGGCCAGGAATGGCGCCTGCAACAGGATGTAGAGCATCGCGGTGGTGGCCAGGGTCATGCCCAGCCAGAGCACGGCGTGCACCAGGTTGCGCGTCGTCACGGCCATCAGCGCCGTGAAGACGAGCACGGTGGACACCGCGCCGAAGAGCAGGCGTTCGATCATGCTGGTTTGTCCTCTGTCGGCGCGGGGGCCGCGGTGGCCGCAGCCGCCGGGGTCGCAGCCGCCGGGGCCGCCGGCTTCTCCTGGCCGCGCTGGGGATTCTGCATCTCCATCAGCGCGGCGCCGGTGTGCCAGGCGAGCGTCTTCTTCTCGTTCGCGTAGAGCTTGTCCATCGTGAGCACCAGGTCTTCGCGGCAGAACCCCGGCTGCTCCTGCTCCCGAGTCATGATGATGGCATCCTCGGGACACACCTGAATGCACAACTCACAAATGATACAGGCCTGCAGATTCAGCGTGAAGTCCGAGGCGTAGCCGCGCTTCTTGCCGGTGACCGGCGACTCGCGCTTGGGCGTGGCCTCGATGCTGATGACCTGCGAGGGGCAGATCCACTCGCAGAACTTGCAGCCGATGCACTTCTCCTCGCCGTTCGCGTCGTGCACCAGGGCGAAGCTGGCGCGGATGCGCTCGGCGCGCTCGCGCCGGACGGCGGGGTATTCGATCGTCGTCGGCTTGCGGAACAGGTTCTTCAGCGTGATGCCGAAGGTCTTGAAGGTCGCGTCGATGTATCCCATCAGCGGGCCCCCCCGTGCCAGACGGTGTAGAGCGCCGTGATCGGAATCAGCGCCAGCGTGGCCGGCACGGCGTACTTCCAGCAGATGTCCATGAGCTGATCCGAGCGGAAGCGCAGGAACGACCAGCGGACCCAGGTGAGGAACACGAAGAGCAGAACACTCTTGGCCAGCATCCAGTGCAGGCCCGGGGCGAAGGGGCCATCCCAGCCGCCGAAGAACACCGCGGCGCAGATGGCCGAGGAGAGCAGCGTGTGGATGTATTCGGCCATGTAGAACAGGCCGAATTTCATGCCCGTGTATTCGGTGGTCGGGCCGGCCACCAGCTCGCTCTCGGCCTCGGGGATGTCGAAGGGGATGCGGTTGGCCTCGGCCAGCCCGGCCAGGAAGAAGACCAGGAACGCGAAGAAGCCGGTGAAGGGCATGCGGTAGATGAGCCAGCCGTTCTTCACCTGGTCGGCCACGATGTCGCTCAGGCTCAGCGTGCCGGTCATGATCACCGGGACCATGATGGCCAGCACCATGGGGACCTCGTACGAGATGCCCTGGGCCACGGCGCGCATGGCGGAGATCAGCGAGTACTTGTTGTTGCTCGCCCAGGAGCCCAGCCAGGTCGGGAAGACCATCAGGCCCGAGAGCGCCAGCAGCCACAGCACGCCGACGTCCAGATCCGCGGCCAGGATGTCCGGGGTGAAGGGCACCACGGCGGCCACGCCCAGGGCGAAGCCGACGGTCAGAATCGGCGCGAGATTGAAGAGGAAACGGTCCGCCGAGTCGGGGATCAGATCTTCTTTCTGAAGCAGCTTGGCGGCGTCCGCCAGGGGCTGCAGCAGGCCGGCGGGGCCGACCAGGGTGGGGCCCATGCGGCTCTGCATGCGGCCGGCGAACTTGCGCTCGAACCAGGTGGTCCAGGCCGTGACGGTCATCACGGCGGTGACCATCACCAGGCCCCAGAACAGGGCGCGGATCACCGGATTGAGCATGAGCTCCTCGAGAGTGTCGGTCATCGGTCCACCTCTCCCATGATCGGGTCGAGGCTGCCCAGGATGGCGACGGCGTCGCTCAGGGAGTGTCCCGGGAAGACATAGGGCACGCAGGCGAGGGCGTGCAGGCTGGGGGGGCGGATCTTGAGCCGGTAGGGTGTGTCACCCATCTTGCCGCCGCCGGCGATGAGATAGGTGCCCAGCTCGCCGCGGGGGGTCTCGATGCCCACGTAGACCTGGCCGCCCTTGGCCTTGAACTGGCCGGGCTGCTTGATGGGGCGGCCGCCGCTGATCGGGCCCTCGGGCACGTTGTCGATGAGCATGCGCGCGATGCGGATGCTCTCGCGCAGCTCTTTGACGCGGACCTTGTACCGCGCCATGCAGTCGCCCTCACTCTCGACCGCGACCGCGAGGTCCTTGAGCTGGTCGTAGATGTGATAAGGCGCGTCCCGGCGCAGGTCGTGGTCCACACCGCTGGCGCGCAGCAGCGGGCCCGTGAGGCCGAGCTCCAGGGCCAGGTCGGCGTCGATCACCCCCACGCCCTTCGTGCGGCGCACGAAGATGGGGTGCTCGAGCATGGTCTCGTACTCGGGGATGCGCTGCGAGATCGCCTCGAGGGTCTGGTGGACCTTGGCCGCCCAGCCCGCGGGGATGTCGTGGCGCTGACCGCCGACCGTGTGCGTGTTGTAGTGGAACCGGCAGCCGGTCAGGTCCTCGAACAGGTTGAGGATCGACTCGCGCTCGCGGAAACAATACATGAACACGCTCGTGCCGCCGCCCAGGGCGCCGCCGAGGTCCATGGCGAAGGTGCCGAGCCAGAGCAGGTGCGAGGCCACCCGCTGGATCTCGGCCAGGATGGTGCGCATGTAGCGCGCCCGCAGCGGCACCTCGACGCCCAGCATCTTCTCGAACGCCATGTTGACGGCCTGCTCGTTGAGCATGGGCGCCACGTAGTCGTTCTTGTCCACGATGGGGGTGATCTGGGCGTAGGTGAGCTTCTCGCAGAGCTTCTCCACGCCCCGGTGCAGGTAACCCGGGTGGGGGATGGCCTTGATGATGATCTCGCCGTCGAGATACAGCACCACGCGGAAGACGCCGTGGGTCGAGGGATGCTGCGGCCCGAGGTTGATGACCATCAGGTCGGCCTCGGGATCGTAGTCGTCCACGTTCAAGTAGGGGTCGGGCCAGGGGGCCCGAGCCAGGGCGACGGGTGTCATACCGGGCTTACCTCAGCGCCAAGGAGCATGGGGAGTGTCGATGGCATAGTCGCGGCGGAGCGGGTGCCCCACCCAGTCCTCGGGCATCATCAGGCGGCGCAGATCCGGGTGGCCGGCGAAGATCACGCCGACCAGGTCGAACTGCTCGCGTTCCTGCCAGTCGGCGCCGACGAAGACGCGCACCAGCGAGTCGATGGTCTCGTCCGCGGCGAGCTTCACGCGCCAGCGGGCGACGTGCGTGCCGGGGCCGACGCTGCGCAGCACCGTGGCCACCTCGAAACACTCGGGCGTGGTGGCGTCCGTGGGTTTCTTGCCGGGCACGGCGGGGAAGTGCGTGGCGGCGCAGGTCACGTACAGGCGCCAGCCGGCGGCCTGCAGCGCCTTGGCCAGGGCCTTGTGGTGCTCGCGGGCGACCAGGGGGCCGTCGTCGGGCAGGGGCGCCTCGGGCTCACCCTCGACGCCGAACTGCGCGCGCAGGAGCCGACGGAACGCCAGCTCGCGCGTGTTGTTCTCGGACTCACTCATGGTGGCCTCCGTCGGGGGTGGCCGGGGCGGCGGGCGCTTCGGTCGTGCCCGCGTCGGCTTCGGCCGTGGGCTCGGGCTCCGGCTCGGGCCGCGGCGGCAGGTCCACTGCGGGCAGCATGAGCGACATGGCCTGGTCGAGCTGCGCGGCGGTGATGCGCTCGTCCCGGCCCGCCTGCAGCAGGCGCTTGATGGCCGGCTCGATGGTCTTGCCGGTCTCGGGGCGCGTCTCCGGGGGGCTCCACAGGCCGGCCCGCTTCAGGTTGACCTTCTCCTGCAGCCGCAGCATGCCGGCCATCAACTGCTCCGGGTTCGGCGGGCAGCCCGGGATGTAGACGTCCACGGGGATGGCGACGTCGATGCCGGGGATGACCGAGTAGATGTCCCGGTAGAAGTCGCCGGAGATGGCGCAGGAGCCCATGGCGATGCACCACTTGGGCTCGGGCATCTGGTCCCACAGGCGCTTGACGCGCGGGGCCATCTTCACGGTGATTGTGCCGGCGACGACCATGAGGTCCGACTGCCGCGGCGAGCCGCGCGTGATGGAGCCCATGCGGTCGAGGTCGACCAGGCTGGCGGCGGCGGCCATGAACTCGATGCCGCAGCAGCTCGTGGCCATCGGGAAGATCCACTGGGAGTTGTTGGCCCCCCAGGTCAGGACCTTGTCGACGGCGGTGGTGGCCAGATCCAGCCCCGGGAACCGCTCCAGCGTTTCGTAGAGCGGATGGTCGAAGCTGCGATCGCTCTCGTTCACTGCCATCGGAGCGCGCCTTTCTTGAGGGCGTAGACCCAGCCGAGGAGCAGCACGCCGACGAAGAGGAAGACCTCGACGATGCCCGGCATGCCCGCGCCCTGGACGTCCACGGCCCAGGGGAAGAGGAAGGCGACCTCGACGTCGAAGACGACGAACACGAGGGCCACGAGGTAGTAGCGCGGGTGGAACCGAACCCACGCGGAGCCTACGGGCGTCTCACCGCACTCGTAGGTCAGGCGTCGGGTCGGGAGGTCCTCTTTGGCGCGGGCGCGGAGCACCCAGGCGATGAGCACCATGGAGGCGCCGACGAAGGTCGAGAGACCGAAAAAGAGCAGCGCGGCAAGCCAGGTATCGGACATGGAGACTCCGCAGGCAGCGAACGACGTGAAGCCCTTACTCGGGCATCAGGTGATTGTCCAGGTCTCTCCGGCCTCGAGGGCCTGCTGCACGGACTGGACCTTGCGACCCCGCGCGGTGTCGATCTGTTCCTCGACGAGCTGGTCGTAGCTGGGGCGCTCGACGCAGCGGAACACACCCACCGGCGTGGGGAAAGCGGGGTGGACGAGACGGCTGAGGAAGTAGGCGAGCGAGTCGTTCTGCTCGTCGTGCACCAGCAGGCGGTCTTCACCGTACTCGGCGACGTCGACCACCACCGGCTGCATGCGGGCGTCGAGGGCGACGCCCTTCTCCAGCTTGGGGCCGAAGCGCAGGGGCTTGCCGTGCTCGAGGCGCAGCTCGTGGTCGGCCTTCGTCTTGCGGTCGGTCAGGTAGTCGTGCGCGCCATCGTTGAAGATGGGGCAGTTCTGATAGATCTCGATGAACGCGCTGCCCTTGTGTTTCGCGGCGCGCTCGAGCACCGCGGGCAGACCCTTGGCGTCGATGTCCGCGGCCCGGGCCACGAAGGTCGCCTCGGCCGAGAGCGCCACGCTGATCGGGTTGAAGGGGTAGTCCGGCGCACCGGCGGGGCTGGACTTGGTCTTCTTGCCCTGCTCGCTGGTGGGGCTGTACTGGCCCTTGGTCAGGCCGTAGATGCGGTTGTTGAACATCAGGATCTTGAGATCCATGTTCCGCCGCAGGGCGTGGATGAAGTGATTGCCGCCGATGGCGAGGGCGTCGCCGTCACCGGTGACCACCCACACGCTCAGGCCCGGGCGCAGAGTCTTGACGCCGCTGGCGATGGCCGGCGCGCGGCCGTGGATGGAGTGCATGCCGAACGTGTTCATGTAATACGGGAAACGGCTGGAGCAGCCGATGCCGCTGATGAAGACGATCTGCTCTTTCGGGATGCCGAGCTCGGGCAGGATGCGCTGCACCTGCGCGAGGATCGAGTAGTCACCGCACCCCGGACACCAGCGCGGATCCTGGTCCGTCTGGAAGTCCTTCTTGGTGAGAAGGGCCGGGTCGGTGGGCTGGACGTGAGGGTAGACGCTCGCGGTCATGGAGTTCTCTCTCGGGATGAGCCGTGATGAAGTGATCAGACGCGCTCGAGCTCGGCCAGCACCGCGCGGGCGATCTCGGATTCCTTGAAGGGCTTGCCCTGCAACCGGTTGTAGCCGACGGCGTCGATCAGATACCGCTCGCGGAGGATGCGGCTGAGCTGACCGAGGTTGATCTCGGGCACCAGCACGCGCTTGAAGCGGTGCAGGATGGCGCCGAGGTCGTTGGGCAGGGGGTTCAGGTTGCGCAGGTGCACGTGGGCGACGCGGTGGCCGTCGCGCAGGACCTTGTCCACGCCGGCGCGGATGGCGCCGTAGGTGCCGCCCCAGCCGACGACGAGCACGTCACCGTCCAGGTTGCCGTGGACCTCGGTGGCGGGCAGATCGTCCGCGATGCGGCGGATCTTGTCGGCGCGCAGCCGGCACATCAGCTCGTGGTTGCCGCCGTCGTAGGCGACGTTGCCCGTGAGGTTGGCCTTCTCCAGGCCGCCCACGCGGTGCTCCAGGCCCGGCGTGCCCGGGATGGCCCAGGGGCGCGCGCCGCGCTCGTCGCGGCTGTAGGGCTGGAAGCCGTTGGGCTCCGTGTGGAAGTGCACGGGGATGCGGGGCAGATCCGTGAGCTGCGGGATGCGCCAGGGCTCGGAGCCGTTGGCCAGGTAACCATCGGTCAGCAGCAGCACCGGGGTCATCGAGGTGATGGCGATGCGCGCGGCCTCGATGGCGCAGTCGAAGCAGTCGCCGGGGCTCTTGGCCGCGATGACCGGGATGGGCGACTCGCCGTTGCGGCCGAAGAGGGCCTGCAGGAGATCCGACTGCTCCGTTTTGGTGGGCAGGCCCGTGCTCGGGCCGCCGCGCTGCACGTTCACGATGACCAGCGGGGTCTCGATCATGAGCGCCAGGTTCATCGCCTCGGACTTGAGCGCGAGGCCCGGGCCGCTGGTGGTCGTGACCGCGAGGCCGCCCGCGTACGAGGCGCCGATGGCCGAGCAGATGCCGGCGATCTCGTCCTCGGCCTGGAAGGTCTTGACCCCCAGGTGTTTGTACTTGGACAGGTGGTGCAGGATGTCCGTGGCCGGCGTGATGGGGTAGGTGCCCAGGAACATCTCGAGGCCGCTGAGCTGCATGGCGGCCAGCAGGCCCATGGCCGTGGCCTCGTTGCCCGTGATGTTCTTGTACTTGCCCGGGGCGATGTTGGCCTCGGGGATCACGTAGCTGTGCGTGAAGATCTCGGCGGTCTCGCCGAAGGCGTGGCCGGCCTTGAGGGCCTTCATGTTGGCCTGGGCGGCCAGGGCGTCCTTCTTGGCCATCGTCTGCTCGATCCACGCGATGGTGTGATCGAGCGTGCGATTGAACATCCAGTAAGCCAGGCCGAGCGCGAAGAAGTTCTTGCAGCGCACCGCGGCGCGCTGGTTCAGGCCGACGTCGGCGATGGACTTGAGCGTGAGGCCCGTGATGTCCACCGGATAGACGCGATAGGCGGCCAGGGAGCCGTCCTCGACGGGGTTGGACTTGTAGCCCGCCCGCTCCAGGTTCTTGTCGTTGAACTGCTCGGTGTTGAGGATCAGGATGCCGCCGGGCTTGAGGTCCGGCAGGTTGACCTTCAGCGCGGCCGGGTTCATCGCCACGAGCACGTCCGGCTCGTCGCCGGGGGTGAAGACATCGCGGCTCGACAGGTTGAGCTGGAAGCCCGAGACGCCGCCGAGGGTGCCGGCCGGCGCGCGAATCTCGGCCGGGTAGTCCGGAAACGTCGCCAGGTCGTTGCCCGCGAGCGCCGTCGTCTCGGTGAACTGCGTGCCCGTGAGCTGCATGCCGTCGCCGGAGTCGCCGGCGAACCGGATGGCCACGGACTCGAGGACTTCTGTGTGCTTCTCCAACATCGGGGTGTCGGTCCTGTTCGGGTGGGGTCGGGGCTGCGATGACTGTGCGCCGCGCGGGCGTCTCGGGGGCCGGGCCTTGCGCAAGAAGCGTGCCGGTGCGCTGGGGCCGTTGGGGAGAGGGGGCTGTTACGGGGGGGTAACGAGCAGGGGGGGCGCGTCACCGCCGGGGGATGGCGATGGGCGGGCTCGGGATCACTGGGGCGGGTCGGCGGGGAACGCGGCGTCGACGGCGGCGTAGTAGGCCGTCTCCTCGGCTTCACAGGGGTAGGGGTCGACGTCCTCGTTCCAGTAGTGATCCATGTCCGCGCAGCTCAGGGCGGCGATGCAGCGGTCGAGGACCTCGGCGCTGGTGAGCGCGGCCGCCAGCGCCTCGCGGGAGGTCGCGTTGGTCAGGTAGATGTAGTCCTCTTCGGCGTACGTGCAGTCCGCCTCGCACGTGGCCACCGTCTCGGGGGGGTCGGCCTCGGCGTCGAGCCAGCCGCACGTGTCGTAGGTGGCGCAGGTGGTGCGGCAGGCGGCCTCCTCGGCGGCCACGAGGCTCATGAGCTCGGCGTCGCCCTTCACGTCCAGGTCGCCCGGCGTGAGGGGCTCGCCGGCGTCGAAGCCGGGCTCGAAGCCCAGGTCGTACTCCGGGTCGGGGACCACGGGGTCGCCGCCGCCGCCCTGCGTGCCGCCCGTGGGCGTCTGCGTGCCGCCCGTGGGCGTCTGCGTGCCGCCCGTGGGCATCTGCGTGCCGCCGACGGGGGTGATCACGGTGCCGCCGCCCGTGTTGCCATTGCCGTTGCCGCCGCCGGTGTTGGCCGAGCCGCCGGCGCTGCCGTTGCCATTGCCGCCCGCGTCGACGGCGTCGACGTTCGACTCGGCCGTGCAGCCCGGCGCGACGAGGGTGACGCCGATGAGGCCGAAGAGCGCCAGAGTTCTCGAGGTGTGTGTTCGCATCGCTTCTCCCATGTTGTCCTGAGGACGAGCGGCCACAGTCGCACGGCTGGCCTCGCGGTGACAATCGACGCCGGTCTGTTGAGTCCCTCGGGGCGGCTGTGCGATGACGCCGGACCGGATCGGGCGGCGGCTCCGGTCTCGTGAATGGACGAAGTCGGACCCAGGAGAGGGAAGTGATGACGAAGACCAACATGCGGTTCCGGGGGATTGGATTGTCGGCGCTCGCCGTAATGTCGGCCTGTGGCACGGGCGGCGGCAGCGCGGGCGGCGGCGGTGGCGCGATCGACGCAGGGCCCGGTGGCGGCGCCGGCGGCG
>CAINDO010000539.1 GCA_903847385.1 uncultured Myxococcales bacterium | reverse complement strand
GGCGGCGCGACCGGCCTGGCGAACTCCCAGGGCGGTGGCGGCGGTGGCGGCGGCGCGGGTGGCTGCGGTGGCCAGGGCGGCGACGGCGCATACGGCGGCGGCGGCTCCTTCGGCATCGTCCTGGTCGGCGGCCACGTCACGTTGATCAACAGCCGGATCTCCAGCGCGGCCGGCGGCGACGGCGGCGACGGTGGTGACGGCGCGCCTGGTGAATCCGGCGCGGCCGGCGGCAGCGGCGGCCTGAAGTCGGCGGCTTGCGCATCCTGCGGCGTCGGCGGCCCCGGTGGCGACGGTGGCCCCGGCGGCTGCGGTGGTCACGCCGGCGGTGGCGCGGGCGGCCCCTCGTTTGCCGTCTTCCGCGTGGCCCCCCCGGGCCGCGACGCGAACAACGCGCTCTTCACGGTCGCGGAGTCGACCGTGGTCTTCTCCGACTACGATGGCACCGTGCTCGACTTCGCCGCCCTCGAGGGGATGTCCCTGGTCCCGGGCCAGGCCGGCATCGGTGGTGGCGGTGGTGCCCGGGTCAACTGCGGTGATGCGGCCGCCGACGGCGCGGATGGCGTCTCCGGGACGATCGGCTGTTGCCGGCGCTCCGGCGCGGCCGGAACGACCTGCGGCGAGCTCGGGGTGTGCGACTGATGCGCGTTCATCTCAAACTCGTCGCGCTCGGCCTCGTTTCACCGCTGCTGACCGCGTCCTTGGCGTCGGCTGCGCCTGCAGGGGCGGCCCCGGCGCCGACCGCCGAACTGACGGACATTCGCGAGGTCGAGGCGCTCGACCAGAAGACCCTGGACGTCGCGGAGTCGGCATTCTTCGAGGGCCTGGGCCACTACCGGGCCGGGCGCTTCGAAGAGGCCGCGCAGGCCTTTCAGAAGGCTTACGCATCGAGCCGTCACCGCGACATGCTCTTCAACGTCGCGCAGAGCCGCGAGAAGCTCGGCGATGTCGCCGGCGCGGTGGAGTGGTATCGCGCCTACCTGGCGACGAAGCCGGCCGACGAGACCGCCGTGATCCACAAGGTCAAGCAGCTCGGCGGCGAGCCCGCGGCGGCCGAGCCGTCCCGCGCACAGGCCGCGGAGCCGACGGGGCCGGTGGAGACCATCGAGAAGGGCCCCGGGCCCTGGCCCTGGGTCGCGGCCGGGCTCGGCGTCGCTGCCCTCGCGGGCGGCACGGTCCTGGGCTTCCAGGCGCTCGGCGAAGCCTCCGACGCCCGCGACGCGACCCTCCGCGCCGACGCCAAGACACACAAGGACGCCGCCGAGTCGAAGGCGCTCATCGCCGACATCTGCTTCGGCACGGCCGCGGTCGCCGCCGGAACCGCCGTGTTCCTGTGGTTGCGCGCGGATCGCGAGGCCGCGGGCGCGGGCGAGATCGAGGTCGGCTGGCTGCCGGGGGGCGGCTCGCTGGGTTACCAGACGCGCTTCTGACGCGCGCCCGCCTCAGGCGTCCTCGGCGACCGACAGCCGGTAGAGGACGTGGTCGAGCGCGTGCCGGAAGTGGTCGTTCTCCGGCTCGAACGCGAGGGCGGTTCGCAGCAGCCGCGCCGACTCGCGGAGTGCCGGCCGGATGGCGGCCTCGTTCTCGCGCGCACGCTCGAGGACCTCGCGGGCCATCTTCCAGTAGGTCTGCCCGACGGGCGTGTCACCGCGGCGGACGCGCCGCTGCCGCTGGGCCTGCTGCTCGGCCTCTTCGGTGAGGCGCAACGACCAGGTATGGGCCGGCCCGGAGATGCCCCGATCGTAGAGCCGTCGACGCCTTGGATCCTTGAGGACGGCATAGGCCTCGTTCACGCGCCGGAACAGGCGCCCGGCGTCGCGCGCGAGGCCGGTGTCGCCCTGACCGAAGAACAGGTCCGGGTGAAAACGCCGCGTGAGCGCGTGGTAGGCGGCCTGCAGGACGGTCAACTCGACGTCCGGCGGCACCGAGAGCACCTGATAGTAAGTCTGCGACTCCATGCGGGCGACCCGGCTGCGCAGATCGTCGTCGGCGGCGATGGCGACGGCCTCGGCGGCGATGGACTCGGCCATGATGGACTCGCCGCCAGCCTCCATCGCTTCGAGGGCGCCGTGTTCCAGGCCGAGCCTCAGGCCCGACACGAAGGCGTCGAACCAGGCCGCGAGGCTGGCGTCCGGCTCCATGACGACCCGCAGCCGGACGCTGCCGTCGGGGCGGGGCGTCACCCGGTCGGTGTGACCGACGAGCGCGAGGGCCTCGGTCCGTCCCGGCGGGATCAGGGCGAGGTGCACCCGTGCGCCCTCGGGCACGGGCTCGGAGTGGCGCAGGCCGACGACCCCGGACGCGAGCTGCTTGTCGTAGAACTCGAGGAACTTCGCCGGATCGGCGAAGCGCATGCGAGCGGCGATTCTCGAGGGGTCGGATTCGGGCACGGCACGATGGTAGGCAGCGACCACGCGGACCGCAAGGCCGCCGGCGGCGTTGACAGCGCGACGCGGCCCGTGTGAAGAGGCCGCATGGCAAGCCCCTGGCCCCGGCTGCGGCCGCTCGTGCGTGCGCATCGCGCGGCCCTGCTGCGCGCGGTCGGCTGGCTCGTCGTCCTGGCCGTCGCCACGGGCGCCTATGGCCTCCTGGCGGGGCCGGTCCTCCGGGCGCTCTTCGGGGGGGACGCTGGCGGCGCGGGCGGCGTTCTCGCGATGCTGAACCTGTCCGCACACCGGGACGCGGTGCCGCTGTGGGTCGTCGGCGTCGCGCTGGTCAAAGGGCTCGCGACCCGGCAACAGGCGGTGTCGCAAGCGCAATGGGGCCAGAAGGTCGTCTCGGCGCTGCGTGTGGAGACGCACGCCGCGCTGCTGGAGCGTTCGCCGGGCCTCGTGGCGGCCTGGGGGGCCGGCGACGTGATCTCTCGTCTGACGGACGACGCCGATCGGGTCGAAGCCCTGGTCACGCAGGGGCTCGTGGGCGCCGCCCGGGACCTTCTGCAGGTCCTCGTGCTCCTCGGATTGTGCATCGCCCTGGACCCGGCGATGGCGCTCCTGTTCTTCGGTGCGTATCCGCTCGCGATCGTGCCGATGGCGACCTTCGGGCGCCGACTGCGGCGGGCGGCGGGGACGGCGGCCATCGAACGCGGCGCGCTGTCCGTCGAGTTGCATCAGCAGCTCCATCGGCTCCCGTTGTTGCAGGCCCACGGCGCAGCGGGGTGGGCCCGGGCGCGCTTCGAGGCGGCGACCGGCGCGCTGAGCCGTGCCGTCCTCCGGGGGGTGGGCCTGCGCGCCGTGGCCTCGCCGCTCATGGAGGTCCTGGGCGCCGTCGCCCTGGCTGCGACGGTCGTGTATGCCCGCGGCCGCATCGCCGAAGGCACGCTGACCGCCGAGCAGGTGCTCAGTTTTCTGGCGAGCGCGCTGCTGCTCTACGCCCCCGTCAAGGGATTGACGAAGTGGCCGGAGGTCGCCGCGCCGGGCCTGGCCGCCCTCGAACGCCTGGCCGAGCTCGCGCGCGAGTCGGAGGCCGGGGGACCGCCGGGCTTCACCGTGGGCGGTGGCGCGCCGACCACCGCGCCCCGCATCGAATGCCTCGGCCTGCGCGTCGAGCGGGGGGGCGGCCGCGGTCTGGACCTGCCCGCCGCCGTCTTCGCTCCGGCGACGCTGACGGCCGTCTGTGGTCCGAACGGCTCCGGCAAGTCGACGCTGGGCCTCGCGCTGCTGGGGCAGCTCAGGCCCGCTGCGGGGGAGATCCGGGTCGATGGCCGGCCCCTGGCCGCGCTCGACCGTGATGCGTGGCGGCGCTGCCTGGCCTGGGTGCCGCAGGCGCCGCTGCTGGCGCGAGGGTCGCTGCGCGAGAACGTCGGCCTGGGCGACCCGACGCTCGGACCCGACGATTACGCGCGCGCGGCCCGGGACGCCGGCCTGCAGACGCTGCTCGACCGGTTGCCGGCCGGGTGGGAGACGGTCCTCGACGACGCCGGCGAAGGGCTCTCCGGGGGCGAGCAGCGCCGCATCGCGCTCGCGCGGGCGCTGATCCGGAGTCCGCGCGTCCTGCTCCTGGACGAGCCGGAGGCGAGCCTGGACGCGGCCGCGCTGGCTGACCTCGCCGCCCGCTTGCCGGCCCTGGCGGTGGGTCGGACCGTCATCCTGCTGACACACGACGCGCGCCTCGCGGCGGTGGCCGACGCCCGCGTCGACCTGACCACTTCGGCTGCACGTTGATGGGCCGCGCGCTCCTGGCCCTCGGCCTTCGGTGGCTCGTGCGCCTCTGGATCGCGACGCTGCGCTGCCGCCGCGCGGGTCCGACCTTCGAGGGGCCCGCCGTCGTCGCCTTCTTCCACGGCGACCAACTGCCGCTCCTGCGCATCCGGCCGGCGCCCCCCGTCTTCGCGCCGGTGAGCCTCAGTCGGGACGGTGAACTGCAACGCCGCGTGCTGGCGGGGTTCGGCATCGAGAGCGTGCGCGGCTCGAGCTCCCGGGGCGGCTCACGGGCTGCGCGGGGCCTCCTGCGCGCGCTGAGGGCGGGCGCGATGGTCCTCGTGGCCGTCGACGGCCCACGGGGCCCTCGAGGCGGGGTCAAGCCCGGCGTCGCGTTCCTCGCCCGGGTGGCCGGGGTGCCCGTGTACCCGGTCGGTGTCGGGGTGGGCTCGGGACGCCGGCTCCGTCGTGCTTGGGACCGCTTCCTCCTGCCATGCCCGTTCACCCGGACGACCCTCGTCGTGGGGGCGCCCCTGAGCTGGCGTCCGACGGAGAGCGACACGGCGTTCGTCGAAAGGCTCACCGAAGCGCTCGCCGAGGTCACCGCCCGGGCTCGCGCCGGCCGTGAAGGTGGGGACGATTGACCCCAGCGTCCGGCGCCCCTGATCGCCATGCCACGGTTTTCCGTTGCGGCCCCGCGAATTTGCGTTCGCGACATTCATGTCAGACGCTCTGACGTTCGTGCGGATCAAACCGCGCAACGGTGGGTCGAGCAAGCGTGTCTTTGTCAAGTCCGCGTCGCGTTTTGCCGATCCCGATGACAGGCATCGTCGAGTGGTGCGGGTGTTGCATGCTTGCGCAGGTGTCTTCCGGTGAGCATGGATCAAGCGTCCGCCATTCGGCCTGTGGAGGTTGCGCATGTCGATCAAGAACCTGACACCCGACGAAGCTCGTGAGTACCTGCGTCGCGCCGAGGCCGACGAAGTGCGCTTCGACCCGAAGCAGGTCCTGACCTCTCCGGAGTCGACGGCCGCCGGCAACGAGGGCGAGGCGCCCGAGAAGCCGGCCAAGCGCACGGGACGCGG
>CAINDO010000538.1 GCA_903847385.1 uncultured Myxococcales bacterium | reverse complement strand
GTGGGTGCCGGCGCGGCGGCGGTCTTGGCCGCCGGCGTGGCCCCCGGGCCCAGGTACTCCTGAAGCACCTCGATGGTCTGGGTGACCTCCTCGCCCTCGGGCGGGGTGATCAGCTCCTCGCCCTCGACGAGCGCCACGATGGCGGTGCCGTTGTCCGGCCCGCCGCGCTCGTTGGCCAGGTCGACCATGCGGTCGGCCACCGTCGCCAGGTCGTCGTCCCCCAACAACGCGCGCAGCTCGGCGTCCGGCACCATGTTGGACACGCCATCGGAACACAGCAGCAGCCGGTCGCCGCGCCGCAGGTGCAGGCGCCCGATGGAGACCTGCAGGGCCTCCTCGCGGCCCATCGCCTGCAGGATGATGTTCTTTTGCGGGGCGTTCTTGGCCTGCTCGGCGCTCATCGCGCCGATGTCGACCAGCATCTGCACGAAGCTCTGGTCCTTGGTGATCTGCCGCAGCCGCCCGGCGCGCAGCAGGTACCCGCGCGAGTCGCCGACCTCGGCCACGTAGGCCTCGGTGTCGTGCACCAGGATGGCCGTCATCGTGGCGCCCATGCCGCGCTTCTC
This sequence comes from uncultured Myxococcales bacterium, assembly GCA_903847385.1. Taxonomy (GTDB): domain Bacteria; phylum Myxococcota_A; class Bradymonadia; order UBA7976; family UBA1532; genus CAINDO01. The sequence continues at coordinate 24,080 of CAINDO010000538.1, read as the reverse complement.
CGCCGCCTGCGCGGCCTCGTGCACGTCCTGGTTGGCGCGCTGCACCGCGTGGTCGATCAGGCGCTGGAGCGACGTGCCGTCCGCCAGCGGATCGGAGAGCGTCTTGCGCATCGACTCGACGACGAGCGCGCTGGCGACGTCCCCCGCGGCGTGGCCGCCCATGCCGTCGGACACCAGCAGCAGGATGCCGCGGTCGCGCACGTCCACGTCGAACGCCGGCGTCTCCAGGCGCGCGCCGGAGTCCAGGTCGCTGACCAGGAAGGCGTCCTCGTTGTTCGTACGGACGCGGCCGACGTCAGTGCGGGCGAAGATCGTGAGCCGGGTGTTTGCCATGGACCGGCAATCTGCCACCTTCCGCGTCCGGAAACAAACGCCGGTTGGCGCGGCGACGCGGTCCCGCCACGAGACCGAGCAGCGCGACCGCAAACAGGCCGGCCGCGGTCGTGCGCGCCGGGGCCACGCCGCAGCCCGGCGAGCCCTGCATCACCGCCTGCCGCAGGCCCGTGTAGGCGCCGGTTCCGGCATCCGGCGTCGGCCCCTGCGACTCGGAGCCCGCGCCGCCGTAGCCCCCCGCGCCGCCGGCCAGACCGGACTCGCCGCCGTGCCCGCCCGCGCCCGGCTGGAACGCGTCGGGGCCCTCGGGACCGGGCGCACCGCCCCCGCCGGCGTCCGGGGTCACGGGCGCCGCGGGCGGAGCGTCGTCCATGATGAAGCGCGCGCCATCCGGAGCGGCGACCTCGACGGGCCGGGCCCGCCACGGGGCGCCCTGGGCGAGGGCCTGCACCTGCGCCGCCGGCCACGTCTGGATGGCGTTCCAGTCGAAGCGCCAGGCCGCCATCACCGCCGGGCCCTGGACGTGCCGGCGCAGCGCGCCATCGACCACCCAGACCTCGGGCGCGCCGTCGTCCGACCGCACGAGCACGGGCGCCGCGGGCAGGTCCTCGCCGGTCGTCGCGGCCTCGACCGCCGCCGGGTCCGCGGGCAGGCGGTCGTGGAACACATCGAAACGCCAGGCGCCCGCGCTGGCCTCGTCGACGATGTGTCGACGCACGCCCGCGGGCAGGTCCCCCGCGCACTGCAGGGGCTTGGGGCTGCCACCGAGCTCGGCGTTGCCCCCGCCCTCGGCGCCGATGCCATAGGCATGAATCGGGTGCGCGCCGCCATCGAACAGAGACAGCGGCGGCAACACACCGAACGCGTGCTCACACGTGCCCAGGGACGCGCACAAAGGCTCGCTCGACACATCCGCGCGGACGGAGAGCGAAGGCGCACCGGAGCCCGCCGGGCCGCCGAAATACAGGTGAACGTCGATGGGCGCGGCAGGTGCGTCCGGGTCGTACGCCCAGCCCGCGAGGGCATCACACCCGGCGGCGTCCAGCGAGCCCTGCGGCGGCTGGTCCACGGGCGGCGGCACCACGTTCCAGAAGTCCAGGCCCGTCTCGTCCACCACGATCTGCAGGCTCTCGTTGTAGTGGGCGTACCGCTGGTTCCAGCAGGCGCGATCGGGCCGACAGCCGTTGTAGTGGCGCGTCACCGTGGAGATCCACTGGTCGCGCAGCGTGGCGTCGTTCAGGTCGAAGTTCTGGATCCACTGGAGCGACTTCTCGTCCGTCTCCGCGTTGGTCGTGTAGCTGGAGATCTTGACCATGCGGATCACGAAGTCGAGCGCGTGGCTCACGTTGCCGGCCACGAGCAACACATCGGGGCCGTAGGTGCCCAGCGTGTCGTCGAAGGTGCCGGCGTCGAACTGGAACATGCCCAGGCCGCCCTGGCGGTCCGCGCAGGGGCCGTCCCCCGCCCCGGCGATCACCGGCCCGCCGCCGCAGTCCGCCGAGTCCGGACCCTGGCAGGCCCACTGCGCCTCGGACCAGCAATGCGCCAGGCCCGTCTCCGCGTGGGCGATGCCCCCGAGCAGAAACGCCGTGCGCAGAATGCCCCGCGCCGCCGCCGCGTCCCGGATCTGCGCGTAGCGCGCCATGCGCTCGGCCTGCGACAGGTCGGCCTCCGCGGTCTCCAGCAGCGGCCCCGCCGAGTCCCCGGCGGCCAGGGGCGCGCGCTGGCAGCCCCCGAGCGTCGTGGCGGCCAGCGCCAGGGCGGCGAGGGCGACGACGCGGGCGGGCTTGGCGAGGCGGTTCGGCATGGGCTTCCAGTGTCACGCGCGCGGCGCGGACGTCAAGGCGATTGGGGGCGTGAACGCCCCGCCGGCATAGACACCCCCGCCCCGCGTGTTACCGTCAATGCCCCAACCGATGCCGAGAACCTTAAACACACTGCTCGCCTGCCTGCTCCTGGCCGTCACCGGCGTCCCGGGCGCCGCCGAGGCCAAGGCAAAGCGCACCGGCAAGCGCCCCGGGCACGCCCGCAACATGCCCCCGGGCTGGACGTGGCCGCCGAGCCCGGCCATGCGCGCCGAGGGCGAGGCCTGCCTGCGTCACCTGGACACCCTCGGCGTCACCTGGCGGCCGGCGCCGGCCACCCGAAAGGTCTCCACGCCCATCTATGTGCCGGACATGGTCCTCGGCGGCGTCGCGCTCGTGCCGATCGGCCGCAAGGGCCCGCAGGTCATGGACTGCCAGCTCGCCCGCGCCCTGGCCGAGGGTGGTGGCGCGGCCCTGACCGCCGCCGGTGTCAAAGCGCTGCGCTTCTCCAGCATCCACACCTACCGGAACATCGCGCACACCCGCATCCTGAGCCGCCACGCGCTCGGGCTGGCCATGGACGTGTACGAGGTCGTCGACGCCGACGGGAACGTCCTGGTGGTCAAACGCGACTACCCGGGCACGGTCCTGCGCGAGGCCGAGCGCCGCGTGAACGAGAGCGGCGCGTTCCGCGGGCTGCTCACGCCGGGGAACGATCGTCGTCGGCACGACGATCACTTCCACTTCGAGGCGCGGTCGCCGTCGGAGAAGGCGCCGCCCGAGAAGCGGGCCCCACCCACACCCTGACGAACTTCACGCGCTGCGCGTCCCCGCCCGCCACGCCGAAGTACGCGGTCGCCGTCGCAGACGCATCGAGCGTCGCGGGGTCGAACGAGGGCGGCAGCTTGGCAAACAGCGCCCGCGGGCCGCGCGCCGCGTACACGGCGGTCAGCAGCGGGAAGGCCTCGGCGGCACACCGCACGCGGTCCCACTCCGCGCCCCAGGGCGGGTCGACGAACAGCGTGGTCTCCGCCGAGACGGTCGATGCGGCCAGAAACGCCACGGCGTCCGCCTGCACGAACCGGATGCGCCCCGTGACGCCGTAGACGCCGGCGTTGTGTCGGGCGTCCGCGAGCCGCGCGGCGTCCCGCTCGACGGCGACGACACTGTGTCCCGCCCTCGCGAACGCGATCGCGTTGCCCCCCGCGCCGCAGCCCAGATCCCAGACCTCGCCGCCCGCGGGCAGCTCGGCGGCCAACGTGCGCGCCAGGGCCTCGGGCGTGAGCGACATGCGCCCCTCGGCGTCCAGGCGCGTGCCGGGCCGCTCGAAGCCCGGCGTCGTGTCCCTTCGCCGGCGGGCGTCCTCGAGCCGCGCGGCCCGCACGGCGGCCCGGGGCAGCGCCGGCGAACACATCACCGAGATCGTGCATCCGCCCATGCCCAGGCCGCGCAGGCGTGCGGACAGATCGGCGGCCGCCGGTGTGTCGAGGGTCGCCTCGTGAACGCCCTCGGGCCCCGAGACCCACGCGCCCACGCCCAACAGGCGCGAGGCGGGCACCCAGGCCGGCACGCCCGCCACGCGGACGCGGTGCAGGCTCACCGCCCGAGCCTCTTCTTCCGCTTCTCGTCGATCTTGGCCTGCTCTTCGGGGGAGCGCTTGGGCACCTCCCAGTCGAGCGGTCGACACTTGGGGAACGGCTGACCCTTGGGCATCACGATGGGGAACCCGCCGCCGCGGCAGCCGGAGTAGGGGTCGATGGTCAGCACCTCGACGTCGTCAGGCAGCGGGTAGGGCTGCTTCTCCAGGTCGGCGAAGAGCGGCTTGGTCATGCGGCCCCAGGCCGGCGCGATGGTGTCCCCGGCGATGGCCCAGATGGGGTGCCCCTGGTCGTGGCCGACCCAGAACCCGATGGCCAGGTTGCGCGCCACGCCCACGAACCAGAGATCGCGGCCCTGCTGGCTCGTACCCGTCTTGCCCACGACCTCGCGCGCCGCGCCGAGCATGGCCCGCGCCTCGAAGCCCGTGCCGCGCTCGTAGCTGTTCTTCATCAGGCCATAGACCTCGGCGGCCACGCGGGGGTCGAGCACCTGCTCCGTGGCCCCCGGCGCGCTCCAGATCGTCTTGCCCGCGCGGTCGACCGCCAGCCGCACGGCGCTGACCTCGATGCGTTTGCCGCCGACGGCGACGGTGGAGAGCGCGCCCACCAGCTCGGCGGCGGTGACCTCGGAGGAGCCCAGGCCGATGCTGGGCACGGGCTTGAGCTCGCCGCGGATGCCCAGCTTGCGCGCCAGATCGGCGACCTTCTGCGGGCCGATGTCCACGACCAGGTTCGTCGTGGCGACGTTCATGGACTTGGCGAACGCCTTCGCGACGCTGACCCACGGGTGGTACAGACCGTCCGAGTTGCGCGGGCTCCAGGGGCCCTCGGGCGTCGCGAAGGGGTGCCGCTCGTCCCCGACGGTGTGGGCCGGCGTATACTTGAAGCTGCCGTCCTCGGCCTTCTCCGAGAGCACGGCGGCGTAGGCGACCGGTTTGATGGCCGAGCCCGGCGAGCGCCGGGCCTGCACCGCCCGATTGAACTGGTCGCCGGGCACGCCGCGGCCCGGCACGGCGAAGAGCGCCAGGCCCGTCTGCGGGTCGAGCCCGAAGGACGCGCCCTGCAGCGGGTCGCGCCGCCACACGCCGAACTCTTCTTCCAGTTCACCGACGGCCGTGGCCAGCGCCACCTCGGCCTCGCTCTGCAGCGCCGGGTCGAGCGACGTGAAGATGCGCAGCCCGCGCGAGGCCGGGTCGCCCAGGGGGCAGTCCGCGCCGGCCTTGGCCGCGCTGCCGTTGGCGGCGAACTGCGTGGGGGCGAGCGCGCCGGGGTCGGCGCCGGGGGCCGGGGCCGCGGGCGCCCGCTTGCAGAAGTACTCGGTCAGGTTCTTGCGCGCCCACTGCGACCAGAGCGGCCAGCGACCCTGCGCGACGGCGGGCGTGTGCAGCTCGATGGGCTTCGGCTTGGCGGCCTCGGCGTCCGCGACGGAGATGAACCCGAGCTCGGCCATGCGGTCGAGCACGCGCTCCCGGCGCTTGCGGGTGACCTCGGGGTTCTTGAGCGGCGAGAACGTGACCGGCGCCGGCATCACGGCCACCAGCATCGCGGCTTCGTCGAGCGTGAGGTCCTTCAGCTCCTTGTCGAAGAACGACCGCGCGCCCGCCGCGACGCCGCCCACGGAGCGGCCGTTCACCTGCCCCAGGTACACCGAGTTCAGATACAGCTCCAGGATGCGGTCCTTGTCGACGATGCGCTCCAGCGCCAGCGCGCGCAGGGCCTCGTTGACCTTGCGGCGGAACGACCGCTCGCGGCTGAGGAAGAACGTGCGCACCACCTGCTGCGTGAGGGTGGACGCGCCCTCCATCGGCCCCTCGCCGGCCAGGTTGCGGCGCACGGCGCGGGCGATGCCGATCTGGTCGACGCCCTTGTGTTCGCGGAACCGCGAGTCCTCGCTGGCCACCACGGCGTGCTGCATGACCAGCGGGATCTCGGCCAGGGGCGTGTAGATGCGGATCTCGTTGGAGTCCGGGATCCACGTGTCCAGGTACAGCGGCTCCAGGCGGTAGGGCAGCTTCCACGGCTCGCCCTCGACGACCTCGACGCTCTCGAGGCGCGCCGCGGCCTTCTCGGCCGTGACCTTGAGCGTGACCGGCCCGACCTTGCCCTCGGGGAAGTCGAAGCCGCGCAGGGTGATGATCAGCGCGCCCTTGCCCGTGACACGGTACTCGCCGGCCTGCGGCGTGACGTCCGCCTCGACCTTGCGGTAACCCCGGGCCTTGGCCTCGCGGCCCAGGCGCTCGACGCCGAAGCCGGCGCCCGGCGCGAACTCGAACCAGTCCGTGTAGACCGTGCTCGGGAACGCCCAGCCGGCGCGGGTCTGCGTGAAGTCCAGCACGGACGCGACCTTGGGCCGCAGCTCGTCCGTGAGGCGCGCGACCTCGGCGTCCAGCCAGGACCAGCCGGCGGCCAGGGCCGCGCCCCCCAGGATGAGCCCCGTGAGGCAGAGACTCAGGAAGATGAAGACGATTCGCTTGAGCATCGGCGGATCAGGACGCCATTTCCGTCGCGTGCGCCGCGACCATTTCCAGCTTCTTCGCGCGGCTCAGGCGCTTGACGTGGTGCTCGCGCCGGCTCGCCTCGGCGCGGTCCGCCGCGGACTCGACATACACCACCGCCACGGGCCGCCGCCCTCGCGTATACTTCACGAGACCGGCCTGGTGGGCCGCCGTGCGCCGCGGGACATCGTTCGTGATGCCGCAATACAGCGTCTCGTCGGCGCAGCGCAGAAGATAGACGAACCATGTCGGGGGCATGCGCGCACACATGCCTTCTCTCGCGGGGGCGCGTCAAGGCCTGGATCTCCGGGTCCCAATCGAAGACCCACACCTGCAGCTCGTCGCCGTTGCACCGTTGCGAACCGGCAGAGCACCTCGCGGAACAATACGGGGGTTCGTGCCGCAACGAGCGATCTGAATTCGACCTTCTCCCTCGGAATCACTGAGCGCTCGGCTCCGCAGCGGCCGTTCCGCCGAAGGCCCCGAGGTTGATCCGCCCGCCGTTGGGGGCCGGTTCGAGGTCGAAGGGGGCGTCGGGGTCGCCGGCGTCGATGCAGGGGGAGCCGGGGCCGAGGCGAAGGTCGGCGTCGAGGCGGCAGTCGACTTCGAGGACGCCCTCGCCGCGCGTCACGGCCGCCGGAGGCCCTTCTCCCAGGCGGGAGAGCGCGGTGTAGCGCAGCGCGCCGGTCAGGGCGCCACGCGCGACGTCGACGAACGTGCGGGGGAACGCGTCGAGGACGCTGTCCGTGAGGTCGAGCCGGACGTTGCCGTTGTGGACCCCGACGGCCGTGGCCGACGGGCCCGCCCCCCGCAGGGTCAGGTGGCTGAAGGTCAGCGGCTGGCGCACCCACAGGTCCAGCGCTTCGTGGGTGGCTTCCAGGCGGGCGTGCGAGAGCTCGACGGGCACCGCCTCGAGGTAGACCGCCGAAGTGCCGCAGAATCGGGAGCCGGTGATCACGGCCTGCCTGCCCTGCAGGCTCAGAGCGGCGCTCCGGGGCCCGACACCACCGTCCGCGCAGGGTTTCGCACCGACGTCGGCGTCGCGGATCTCGACGGGTCCGTCCCCCTCGACCCAGATGCCATCGCGTACTCGTGCCCCGAGCAGTTGAAGCCCGGTGTCGCCGACGACGTGGACGCTGTCGGCGTCGATGCCCGCGAGCTGGGTCGCGGTGCTCCCTGCGGTCTCGATGGCGCCGAAGCGCCCGCCGGACACCGTCGCCGATTGGGTCGACTGCAGGTAGAGCAGCGTCCGCTCGGCGCTGCCCTCCATGGAGAAGGCCTGCGTGTCGCGCACCGCGACCCACTGGCCGATGGGTTCGATCGAGTTGAACTGCAGCTTGCCGGGGATGAGTTCCACGTCCTGGAGGTGGATCCGCTCTCCCCCGTCGATGGTGTAGGCGACGCCCGCATCCTTGGAGCCGTAGCTTCCGAAGAGGAAGCAGCGCTCGGAGTTCGTATTCGGCGGGTAGAGCACGTCGCCGGGGAAACTCTGGTTCCGCCGGATCACGGCGCCCCGCACGTTCACCAGCGCGGCCGAGGCAGGACCGCATCCGTAGCTGTCGCCCGCGTAACTCTGGTCGAACCGGTTGTCCTCGATGACGACCTCGGTCGCGTCGATGACCGCGACCAGCCCGGCATCGACATGCAATCGATTGGGCCCACCGGGACCCGCGCAGCTCTCATTGATGTCGATCCCGAGGTCGTTGTCCCGGATCTCCACGCCCGTCCCGCCCGCGAAGACCCAGGCCCCGTAGTTGGTCGGTGACGCGGGGTACCGGAGGCTGAGCCCCTCGAGCGTCTGGCGACCGGGCGCGTTCGTCACGCCGAAGGGCAGCCCCTGGTAGGTGCAGTTCTCGACGACGGCCTCGCGCGGGTTGGTCAGGGTGACGGCGCCCGCTGGACACTGCGGAGAGCTCGCTCCGGGGAGCCCGACGCCGAACCGGCAGTGCTCGACCCGATTCGCGTGCCCATCCAGCCGGACACCGACGTAACCAGCCTCGCCCCCCAGTCCCAGGAGCCCGGAGCCGACGAAGTCGGTCCGCCGGATGAGCGTCCGATCGGAGGCGTAGAGCGCGATGGCATGGGCCGCGACCCCCCCGAACACATCGTCGCCGACCTCGAACGCAAACCCCAGATGGAGCTCGCTGTCCTCGATCACCGTGTCGAGCGCCTCATCGAGGACGATGAGCCCGGAGCCGGGTCCCCCGTGCAGGAAACGGGTGTTGAGCAGAAGCCCCCGCAGCCGTGAGCCGCGTGTCCGTTCCAGCCGCACGAGGCACAGCCCGGGGCGGGGTGCCCCGGGGGTCTGCGCGTCGATGGCCATCGACTGGACGTCGGCGAGCGAGGAGCGCAGGCCCTCGATCCGCGCGCCGTCCGTCCCGACGAGGCGGACGGCGGCGAAGGTGGGCGGTGCCGGATCCTCGGGCCCATACAGGACCCGACTGAGATGGACGTCGGAGACGACCGGAGCGAGCACCTCGACGGCCTCGATGGCCTGCGCGTTGTTCAGCTCGAAGTCGATCCCTTCGACGGTGACCCCGTCCGCCTCGACGGAGAGGCCGAGGCCCCCGAGCGGCGGCACCAGCAGCGCTCGCCCGGCGGCGCCGCTGCGCAGGGTGAGGCCCGGAACGTCGACGACGATCGTCCGCTCGTCGGCCCCCCCACCAGCCACCCCCTCGATGCGTCCGGCCGGCAGCTCGACGAGGGCGCAGGCCCCGGCGTCTCGAAGGGCGGCGTTGATCGCGGCGAATGTGGGGACCTGCACGACGATGGGTACCCCCGGCACGCAGGCCGTCTCGCAGCCGTTGCCCGGGTCGCGGTCCGCGTCGATGAATCCGGGCGCGCAGCCGAAGTCGCAGCCCCCGCCGCGGCAGAGGGCGAGCGCGCCGGGCGGTGCGACGCAGGTCTGCTCGCAGGCCCCGCAGTTGTTCGGATCGCTCGCGAGGAGTGCCGTCGGGACCGCTTCGTCCAGCCGGCCGTCACAGTCGTCGTCCTCGCGATTGCAGGTCTCGACCTGGCTGCGATCGGCCGGTCCCCCGGGGGCCGACGAGCAGACGACGCCACCGGCCCGGCCGCAGACAAGCTCGCCCGCTCCGCAGCGTCCCGGGGAGACGCAGTCCTCACCGATCGGGAAGCCCTCGTCCACCGCGCCGTCGCAGTCGTTGTCGCGCTGATCGCAAGCCTCCACGGGGAGCACCGACGGCCGGCACGCATACTCGCAGCCCGGGCGCAGCGGGTCGAGGTCCCCAAAACCCGACAGGCAGGTCGAGAGCGTGCAGCGGCCGGCTTCGCAGGCGGCCACCGCCCCCGAAAGCTCGCAGACCGCCCCGCAGCGCCCGCAGTTGACCTCGTCCGTGAGGAGGTCGAAGGTCTCGTCGAACCGGCCGTCGCAGTCGTCGTCCTGGTCGTCACAGGTCTCGGGTCCACTGGCATCGGCGCTGCCGCCCGGCGCGGTGGAGCACCCGACTCCCCCCCCGGCCCGACACTCGTTCACCCCCGCGCCGCAAACGCCCGGCGCAACACACACCTCGCCGAGCCCGAGTCCCTCGTCGACGCGTCCGTCGCAGTCCTGGTCGGTGCCTTCGCAACGCTCTGCCCCGTCCGGCGTGCACACATACTCGCACCCCGTCTCGAAGCGGCCGTCGGCGTCGTGCAGCCCGTCGGCGCACCAGTCGATGATGCAGTCGCCGCCGACGCAGGCGGTGACCGCGCCCGCCGCCTGACAGCTCCGTGCGCAGACGCCGCAGTTCTCGGGATCGGCGGCGAGATCGAACGACTCGTCGGAGGCGCCGTCGCAGTCCTGGTCGACCTGGTCGCACGTCTCGCGAGCGCCGGGGCGAACGCCCGGATCCCCGTCGTCGCAATCGCCGCCGCAAGCCGCGTAGCCGTCCCCGTCGGCGTCGAAGCCGTCGTCGACGACCCCGTCGCAGTCGTCGTCCTCGCCGTTGCAGATTTCGGGCTGCGGCTCGGGCAAGGCCACGTCGCAGCGTGCGCCGTTCCCGTCTCCCCGGCAGGCCCAGGTGCCGAACACGTGGCACGCCCCCAGGCCGTCGACGCAGGGCGTCCCGAGCTCGACGAAGTCCTCGTCGGTCGCGCCGTCGCAGTCGTCGTCACGACCGTTGCAACGCTCGGTCGCGCCTTCGCACCGCGCTTCGCAACCATCCACGGGCAAGCCGTTGGCGTCGGACCATCCCGGATCGCAGGCGTCGACCACGCACTCGCCCGCCACGCAGGCGACTGCCGCGTTCGGCAGGTTGCAGGCGTGCCCGCAGACCCCACAGTCGCGCAGGTCGTGCAGGAGGTCGGTGTCCTCGTCGGTCCGCCGGTCGCAATCGTTGTCCAGCCCGTCGCAGAGCTCCGTGCCACCGGCGGTCACTGTGCAGGCGTACTCGCAGCCGCTCTGCGCTTCTCCGTCGGCGTCACGGAAGCCCGGCTCGCACGTCAGGACGACGCACGCACCTGCTTCGCAACCGAAGGCGCCGTGCGGCAGGCGACGGCAGTCGTTGCCGCAGGCGCCGCAGTGGACGATGTTCTCGTCGAGGGGCAGGTGATCCTCGTCGGCGCGGCCATCGCAATCGTTGTCGACCCCGTCGCACAGCTCGAGTCCGCCCTCGGTGACCGTGCAGGCCGCCTCGCAGCCGGTGTCGGGATCCCCGTCGAAGTCATGGAATCCGTTCTCGCAGGCGAAGAGGCGACAGATGGCCTCGACGCAGACCGTTCGCGCATTCGGCAGGCCGCACGGATTCTCGCAGGCCCCGCAGTTCTCGGGATCGGTCCGCAGGTCCACGTCCTCGTCGGTCGCACCGTCGCAGTCCTGATCGAGCCCGTCGCACCGCGGGCCCTCGGCGCCTGACGGGATGCACTCGCATCCGTCGTCCGGTCGACCGTCGACGTCGACCGCGTCACCGAGGCACTGCAACACGACGCAGGTCCCGCCGGCGCAGACCGAGGCCGCGTCGGGGAGCGTGCAGGGCGTCCCGGACCCGGAGAGATCCTCGTCGACCGCCCCGTCGCAGTCCTCGTCGAGCCCGTCGCACCGTTCGGTCATCCGCGCCGGGCAGTCCTCCCATCGGCCGGCCACGCAGGTGCGCAGGGCCCCGACGCAGGCGCCGTAGGACTCGGCACAGGGGCCGACGTCACCGTCCTCGCAGACCGGCGGGCGATACGGCAGAAGCTCGATGCGGACCGGCCCGCCGTCGCCGCCCTCGGCGGTGAAATGGCCACCGGCGGGCTCGGCCTCGACGGTCTCGAAGGCGTATCTCGGCGCGGGCGCCGGGTTGCGGAACCCCTCGCGTTCAACCACCAGGACGTAGCGTTCGTGGCGAGAGGCGCGGACCTCGAAGCGACCGGCCTCGTCGGTGGTGAGTGAGGCGAAGGCGCGATCCCGGCCCGAGACGAAGAGCCGGACGGTCGTTCCGTCGAAGTGACGCTCGCCCTGGAGCGTGACGGTGCCGGCGAAGGGGACCGCGCCGAGACCATCCGACTCGTGCCGCAGGCCAATGACGCCGAGGCCGACGACCTCGCCGATCGCGGCCGAGAAGGGCCTCTCCGCCGCCTCGTATCCGGTCGCGCTCACCGTGACCGACCAGTCCCCAGCCGGCGCCGTCAGCCCGAAATCGCCCCGCGCATCCGGGTGCACGCGGGCGATCGGCTCCCCACCCGACCTCGCCCTGAGCTCGACGAGCGCGTCGCCGGTGGCCTCGCCGTCGCCGAACTTCAGCAGGCGCACCTGCCCGTTGATCGCCGCGGGGGCCTGCTGGCCGGGCGGCGCCTCGGGATCCCAGGGATTGGTGGCCGCGATGTCGCTGCAGCCGGCGACGAGCAGGCCGAGGAAACCGAAATGCACGGCTCTCATGGGCCGCTGACCTCGGCCTCGGTGGTCCCGCCGAACGCGCCCAGGTTCACTCGGCCGCCGTTCGGCAGAGGCTCGGCACCGACCGGCGTCGCCGGGTCGCCGGCGTCGATGCACGGCGAGCCCGGCGCGAGGTGCAGATCGGGGAGCAGCGCGCAATCGACCTGGACGACCCCGGGTCCCGGTCCCAGGAAGGCCGGTGGCGCTTCGGCTCCGGGGTCGAGGGCCGTGTAGGTCAAGGTGCCCTCGAACCCAATCACGTTCGGCGGCTGGATCAGGCGCCGGGTGCCCGTCACGACGGAGTTCGTCATCCGGAAAGGGAGAATCGGCCGCAGGGGCTGGGCCGGCGAGCGCAAACCGAATGCGTCGAACGCCCGGGTCGCGCCGGCGCCGATGCCTCGCAAGGTGATGTGGTCGGCCACCCAGCCGAAGCGGTCGAGCAGGACACCACGCTCGGTGAACTCGATCCGGTTGTGGCTGATCAGCCGCTCCTCGTGTGCGCCATCGACCCCCAGGAAGAGGAGGACCAGCCCCGTGGGTCCGCAGATGCGGTTCCCGGTCAGCGTGCCGTCCTCGGACGCCACCGTCAGCCCGGCCCTGTAGAACTCGAAGCCGTCGCCCCCGCACGGGTTGGGCCCGATGTCGTTGTCCAGGATCTCCGGGCTGCGCGAGTGCTCGACGTACATCCCGGTCCGGACGCGGTTGCCCACGAAGCGGGGCGCGATGTCGCTCCGCGACTTGAGGGTGTCCATGTCCGCCCCCGCGATGACCACCCCCCGGTTGACGAGGCTCTCCACGATGGGCAGGCGGCCACCTTCGACGGTCACGGCGCTGGTCTCGACGAGCCCGATCCGGGCGCCGTCCACCTGCTCGAGCCGCAGGTTGCGGGTGCCGCGTCCCACGACCCAGAACGCGTCGGCAGGTTGTCCGTGCCAGTCTGCGCCCGGCGGCAGCCCCAGGCCGCGGACCGTGACGTCCTGGCCGCGCTCGAGGCGCAGCCCCTGCGCCACAGCCCGGGCGTCGATGGTCCGAACCAGGGAGCAGCCGCGCACGTTCAGCGCGTCCGGCGGGACGACGAAGTTGTCGGCGATCGTCGCCGCCGTGGGCGCGATGAGCGACAGCGCCGCCGCGCCACATCCATTCTCGGCGTACGCGCCACCGAGGTCGATGCGGTTGCCCTCCACCGTGACCTCTCGCGCCCCGATGAGCGTGACGAGGCCGACGCTCTCCACGACGGGCGGGTTCTGGGGTCCGGGACTGCAGGCGTCCGAACCGTAGGTCAGCTTCAGGTCGTTTCCTCGAACGTCCACGCCGGTGCCGTTCACCAGCACCCAGGCGCCATAGTTCGTGGGCAAGGCCGGGTACGCCAACGTCTCACCCACGAGGGACTGGGGCCCCGGCATGCTGATGACCCCGAACGGGAGGTCGTGGTAGCTGCAGTTCGTGACCTGGGCCTGCGCTGGATCGCTGAGCTCCACCGCCTGGGTGATACAGGTCCGGCCGTTGTTCTCGACTTCGAACCCGAACGTGCACGACTCGACCCGGTTCGCCCGGCCGTCGAGGCGAACACCTACATAGACCGACACGGGTCCCCCACCGGGGAAGTCGAAGAAGTCGGACCGCTGGACGAGCGTGCGGTCGGAGCGGTCGAGGTAGATTGCGTGACCCGTGCCGAAGGTCTCCGAATGGACGGTGCCGAGGCGGAAGACGCTGTCCGAGATATCGGTGTCGGCGGACAGACGCAGCGAGACGATGCTCGCCCGGGACCGGGCGCTGAAGTGGGCCGCCCGGAGGGAGATCTGGCGGAGGGTCGTCGAGTTCGTGGCGTCGAGCGCGAGAAAGCTGGCGCCGCGGTCGGGGCACGAATTCCGGTCGAGCTGCACGACGACTCGCAAGGGCTGGCCGCCCACGTCGGGAGGGACCTGCCATCGTTCCAGGACGGCCCCCACCGTGCGCTCGAGTCGGACGACGTCGGAGGTGGGGGGGAGGGCGCCGGCGCAATCCATGAGGACCCGGTCGAAGGAGAGGTCGCGCAACACGACATTGCGCACGTCCGCCGCGAGGAGCGCGCGGGCGTTGTACAGGTCGAAATGCAGCCGCTCCACCGTCACGTCGTTGGCGATGACCGACACCGCCGTGTCCGCCACCCCGGGCGTCAGCACCGGGGTCGCCCCGTCGGCCGCGGTCAGCACGAGCCCAGGTTTGTCCAGCACGATCTGCCGCTCCTGGAGCGCGCCCCCAGCCCGCCCCGTGATGACACCGTCAGGCAGCGCGATGATCGCACAGGGCGGGGCACCGGCGATGGCCGCGTTGACTGCCGCGAACGTCGGCTCCGCCACGACGATGGGCGCCTGGACGACGCAAGCGGTCTCACACCCGTTCGCCTCGAGCGCGTCGGCGTCGATGAAGCCGGGCTCGCAACGAAAACCGCAGGTCCCTCCGGCGCAGGTGGGCACACCGTTGACCGGCGGAAGGCAAACCTCGTTGCAGGCCCCGCAGTTGCGCGTGTCATTGGCGACGAAACTCGGATCCACCGCCTCGTCCACGTCGCCATCGCAGTCGTCGTCGCGACCGTTGCATTGCTCCGGCCGGCTCTGGTCCGCCGGCCCCCCGGGCTCCGTCGAGCAGAGCGCGTCGAGCCCGTCCAGCGTGCAGGCGCGCTCGCCCACGCCGCACTGGCCCTCCCCGACGCAGCGCAACCCGACGTCGAAGCCCTCGTCGGCCTCGCCATCGCAGTCGTTGTCCCGGCCGTCGCACGCCTCGGTCGGTGGGTTCGAGGGCCGGCACCCATACTCACAACCCGGCGCACGGGGGTCGAGGTCGAGGAATCCGTCGACACACGAGGTGATCCGGCAAGCGCCGTCGACACAGGCGGTCCGGGCCGCGGGTTGGTCGCAGTCGACGCCGCAGCCGCCGCAGTTTCGGGGGTCGGTCAGCGGGTCGAAGTCCTCGTCCGTGGCACCGTCGCAGTCGTCGTCGAGGGCGTTGCACGCCTCCGCGCGCCCGCCGTAGGCGCTGCCGCCACGGTCGCTCGAGCAGCCGCCGAGGCCCCCGGCGAAACACTCGAAAATACCCCGCCCGCACTGCCCGGCGCCCTGGCAGATCGCCCCGATCGAGAAGTCTTCGTCCGTTCGGCCGTCGCAGTCGTCGTCGCGTCCGTCGCAGCGCTCCACGGGGGGCACTGACGGCGTGCAGGCATACTCGCAGCCATCCTCCAGCCGCCGGTCGGCGTCGAACAGCCCGGGGGCACAGTGGGTGATGACACAGACGCCACCGACACAGGCCGTCGCCGCGTTCGGCGCCTGGCAGATGCGGCCGCAGAGTCCGCAGTGGGCGGGGTCCGTCTGGAGATCGAACCCTTCGTCGACGCTGTCGTTGCAGTTGTCGTCGAGCCGGTTGCAGGCCTCGCGCGCGCCCGGGCGCACGTCGACGGCCGCGTCGTCGCAGTCCCCGCCACAGGTCGTCACGCCGTCGCGGTCGCGGTCGAACCCGTCGTCGACGGTGCCGTTGCAGTCGTCGTCCGCCCCGTTGCAGCTCTCCGGCTGCGGGAGCCCGGGTACCCCGTTGCAGCGGGTCCCGCTGCCGTCGGGCAAACAGACGTCGACCCCCGGGGACTGGCAGGCGCCGAGGCCTGCCACACACGCCGTCCCGAGCTCGGCGAAGTCCTCGTCGACGTCGCCGTCGCAGTCGTCGTCGGCGTCGTTGCACCGCTCGGCCGAGCCCACGCAGGGCGACTCGCAGCCGTCGGCGGCGTCGTGATTGGCGTCCACCCATCCGAGGTCGCAGGCGCCGATGCGGCACCGCCCGTCGACGCAGACCGGTGCCGCGTTGGGGGGCGTGCACTGCGCCCCGCAGGCCCCGCAGTTGCGGGAATCGGTGAACAGATCGGTCTCTTCGTCGATGCGCGCGTCGCAGTCGTTGTCGAGGCCGTCGCAGGCCTCGACGCCGCCGTTCGTCACGTCGCACGCATACTCGCAGCCCGTCGTGACGTCGCCGTCGACATCGCGAAACCCCGGATCGCAGCCGCGCACGACGCAGCCGCCCGCCTCGCAGCCGAAGGCGCCGTGGGCGAAGCGCCGGCAATCGTTCTCGCAGGCGCCACAGTGCACCGGGTTCTCGTCCAGCGGCTGGTCGTCCTCGTCCACCGCGCCGTCGCAGTCGTTGTCGGTGTAATCACAGAGCTCGACGCCGCCCTCGGTGACACTGCACGCCGCCTCGCAGCCGGTCTTCACGTCGCCGTCGAAGTCGTGAAACCCCGGTTCGCAGCCCAGGATCCGGCACTGTCCGGCCTCGCAGTCCGCCCGGGCGTTCGCGAAGTCGCAGGCACGCCCGCAGGCCCCGCAGTGTCGCGGGTCGGTCTGTTTGTCGACGTCCTCGTCGGCCGCGCCATCGCAGTCCTCGTCCAGGCCGTTGCAGGCGTCTCCCTCGGCCCCCAGGGGCACGCACTCGCAGCCGTTGGGTGAGCGCGCGTCGAGGTCCACGGCGTCGCCGAGGCACGCTTCGACGACACAGGCCCCGTCGGTGCAGATGGCGGCGGCGTTGGGCAGATGACAGGCATGCCTGTCATCGAGCTCCTCGTCGATCATCCCATCGCAGTCGTCGTCGAGCCCGTCGCATCGCTCGTCGGCACGCGCCACGCAGGGGCTCCACATGCCGTTGGCGCACACGCGGAAGCTGTCCGCGCAGACGCCCTCGGTCTCGATGCAGGCCCCCGACTCGCCGTCGATGCAGACCGGCGCCGAGGCCGGCAGGAGCTCGACCACGATGGGTTCGCCCGGCGCGGACTCGTCTGAGAACTGCCCGTTCTCGGCCGCCTCGCCGAAGGCCGACCAGACGTAGACCGCGTCGGCCTTCGGATTGCGCCACCCGGGTCGGTCGATGACCATCCGGTACCGCTCGGCTGCCGCGGCGGGCACGTCGATGCGGCCCGCCGCGTCGGTCACGGCCGAGGCGAATGCGCGGTCCCGACCGGCGAAGTCGAGGCGCACGGCCGTCCCCGCATGGTCCTCTTCGCCGCGAAGGCGCACGTGCGCCACGAACGACACGGCGGTCGGCCCCTGGGACTCATGGAGGAGCTCGACGATGCCGAGGTCCACGACCTCCCCGGCCTCGCAGCGCGCGGGCACCGTCTCGCTCAGGTAACCCACGGCCGAGGCCGTCAGGGTGTAGCTGCCCGGCGTGGCTTCGAGCCCGAAGCGCCCCTGCTCGTCGGGGTGCGCGGTCGCCACCGGGTCTTCCGCGCCGGCGATCCGCAGCTCGAGGGTCGCCCCGAGGAGCGCCTCGGCGTCGCCGTAGCGCTGCAGCCTGACGGTGCCCAGGACGGTCGCCCGAGCCTGTTGGGACCGTGGGGTCACGGGATCGTAGGGATTGGTGGGCGAGACGTCGCTGCAGCCGATCAGCAGCAGCACCCAGCCCGCCCATGTCCAGGTCAGATGTCGAAGCAGACAGCACCTCACAGGACTGGGCGATGCCGCCCGAAGAGAGCACAGGATGCCGCCGCCCCGCGAGCGGTGCAAACTCCGACCGATGACTTGACGGGGCGTGAGACGCGTAGACAGCAGGTTGAGGCGCCGTCCCGCGCAGGTCAAGTCCCGACTCTGCGCCCGAAACACCTGCTCACATTTCGGAGTCACGGAACCTCTGTCTGCCGGCATCTGATTGGGGCGGAGTGCGTCCAAGTCACGGCATGTGCACGGTCCAACTCGATGGCCAGCCCTCCGGGGGATTGGGGCGAGGCGCCCGAGGACGACCGACCGGAAATGCGTTGCCGCTGCCCGACGCCGACCTCTATCGTGAATCCGTTCTCCACTTCGCCTGCCGAGGTCACCGGTGTCCCTGCTTCGACGTCTCGTCTCGCCCGCGCTCACCGCCGCGCTGGCCCTGGCCCTCGCGCCGGTCCAGGCCGACGCCAAGCCCCCCAAGGCCGGCAAGGCCGCCAAGGCCGCCCGCTCGGGCAAGACCGGCAAGGGCGCTCGCGCCGCGCAGCGTCCGGGCACGGCCCGCGTCGCGGCGACCCCCGGCGAGAGCCCCGAGATGTCGGCCTGGATGAAGGCCGCCACGCCCAACGAACACCACGGCCTGCTCGCCCGCATGGCCGGCAGCTTCAGCGTCGAGAGCCGCTTCTTTGCCGGTCCGGACGCCGAGGCCCAGGTCTCCCAGGGCACCGCCGAGCAGACGATGATCCTCGGCGGCCGCGTGCTCCGCCAGGACTTCACCGGCAACATGAGCGGGCAGGCGTTCCAGGGCCTCGGTCTCGTGGGCTACGACAACGTGCGGCAGGCTTACTACTCGTACTGGGTGGACGGCATGAGCACGATGCCGCTGATGCACGACGGCCAGTGTCGCACGCCCACCTGCGAGGTCATCGAGTTCAAGGGCCAGTACCGCGACCCCCTGACCGGCAAACCGAAGAAGACCCGCACCACGAGCGAGGTCGCCGCCGACGGCCACCTGGTCTTCACCATGTACGACCAGGACGCGCGGGGCCGCGAGTTCAAGAGCCTCGAGCTGATCTACACGCGCAAGTAGCGCGTCAGCGCGGGGCGTCCTCGTCCGCGGGCTCGCGATCGCCGCCGGCCCGACCCTTCGACGCTGCGGGTGCCGCGCCACCGACCTCGGCCGGCTCCTCGGCCGCCGGGGCCTCGCCCTCCGCCGCGGCCGCCGCCGTCTCGGGATCCTTGTAGAGCACCGCGCCGACCGCCTCGGTGACCTCGACCTCATCGAGGGGGCGGGCGATCATCAGCGGCGGGTGCTGCTTGAGGTAGGCCGCCACCCGGCGGAAGTCGCCGAAACGCGTCAGCTCGCCGGCGCCGTTCAAGAACGCCATGCCCACGCGCCGCCCGGCGTCGAGCTCGCCGGCCACGACGAAGCAGTACTTCGCCGGATCCGTGTAGCCCGTCTTGCCGCCGTAGATCTTGTAGGGGCTGCCGCGCAGCGTGCGGTTGGTGCTGCGGTAGACGATCTCGCCGGCGCGGGCCTTCGGCGCTTTGCCGGACGTGAACTTCGCCGTGTATTCGTGCGTCCGCAGAATCGACGCGAGCGTCTCGTTCTTCAGGGCGTACCGCAGCATCTCCACCACCTCGCGGGCCGTGGACACGTTCTGCGAGTTCAGCCCGGTCGGATCGCCGAAGCGCGTGTGTTTCAGGCCCATGTCGCGGGCCTTCTGCGTCATGGCCGCCGCGAACGCCGCCGAGTCCAGGCCGACGGAGCGCCCCATCGCCGACACCGCCCGGTTGTCCGAGCCGAGCATGGCGGCGTGCAACAGATCCCGGTTGGTGAGCGTGTAGCCGCGCAGCAGGCGGGAGTGCGCGCCGCGGCGCCCCACGCGCTCGTCCACGTCCGACATGGTCTGCTTCGCGTCCAGATCGATGCTCTTCTCGAGCACCACGATCGCGGCCAGGAGCTTGGAGACCGACGCGATCGGACGCACGACGTCCGCCTGCCGGGCCCAGAGCACCTCGTCCGTGTCCAGGTCGATGACGATGCCCTGCCGGCTCTGGACGTTGGGTTTGCCGTCCTTCGTCAGATCGCCCATGACGCCGGGCGCGGGGCGGGGCTTCTTCTTGGCGACCTTTTTGTCCGACTTCGCGACCTTCTTGTCGGATTTCGCGGCCTTCTTGTCGGATTTCGCGGCCTTCTTGTCCGACTTCGCGGCCTTTTTATCGGCCTTCTTGTCCGCCTTCTTCTCGCCCTTGGCCGGCTTTTTGGCGCCCTTGGCCGCCGCCGGTTTCGCCTTGGCCTCGGCCGGACCGGACGGTGCCGTTGCGGCCACGGCCAGCGTCAGCGAGAGCAGGATTCGGGAGAAGAGCGCGCGCATTCGGCCCCCATGGTGCGCAATGCCGCACTGCGTCGCAAGCGTTTGACGCACCCCGCACGATTCGGACCCCGCGAAATCGCTGAAAGATCCCGCGGCGGCGCCGCAAATGGGCCGTCAGAACGCCCCGTGGGGCCCCTCTCCGGTCGGTTTACAATGTCAAGTCTCGCCACTACCGTGTCGCGCCATGCAGGCCCCGGACACATTCGATCTGTCCGCCGTCTTCCGGCGAGACCCCCAGGCCAGCCGCGCCCTGGTGCACGCGCTGATGCCCGGCATCCAGGCCCGGCTCCACGCGGTCCTGACCCGCTCGGGCCGCGCCTCGCCGGCCCGCGAGACGATCGCGGAGTACGCGCAGGAGGTCTTCCTCTCGCTCTTCGAGAACGACTGTCGGGTGCTGCGCTCCTGGGATCCCGACCGCGGCGCGAGCCTGAAGACCTTCGTGAACCTGGTGGCCGAGCGGGTGGTGCTCGGCATCCTGCGCAGCGGCCGCCGCAGCGCCTGGCTCGAGGATCCCACCGAGGATGCCTCGCTCGAGGTCCTGGCCGGCGACACACAGTCGCTCGAGATCCCCCTGGGCGACCGCGACCACCTGCGCAAGCTGCTGGACGCCCTGAAGATCGCGCTCCCCCCGCGGGGTGTGGCGCTCTTCATCGCGCTATATGCCGAGGAGCGCGACATCGACGACGTCGCCCGACAATTCGAGATGACCCCCAACGCCGTCTACATCTGGCGAAACCGCCTCAAGGCATTGCTGGTCGACCTCAACGAGAAACTCATGCGCGAGCGGGTCCCACCGGCCGCCGCGCCGACACAGGGGGTGCGGTGATGTCCGATGTGCTCAAGGCGCTCGGTCGGATGGCCGCCGAGGACGAGAAGACCGCCGAAGCGCCCGCGCCCGCGCCGTTCACCGCGGCGGAGACGGACGCCGTCGCCGACGCCGTGTTCGCGCAACTGGGTCTGTCGGCCCCGGTCAAGGCCCCGGCCCCGGCCCCGGCCCCGGCCCCGGTCGAACAGACCGCCCAGGTCCTGTCGTTCCGCACGCGCCGGCTCACGAACGCCGCGCGACTGTTGGTGCCCGTGGCGCTGGCCGCCGGGCTGGCCATCTTTCTCCTGCCCTCCTCGGGGCCACGCCTGCCCGGCTACGGCCTCGAGGTCGTGGGCCAGGGCGCGCAGGTCGCCCGCGGGCCCGCCAGCGCCGCAGCAGGCGCACCCATCCGATATGTCGCTGGCAACACCGTCGAGCTTCTGCTCCGCCCGGAGTCACGCACGGACGCCCCCCCCGAGGTGGCCGCCTATGTGTCCCGCGAGGGCACGCTCGCGGTCTGGAAACCCGACCTGGAGCGCGACCCCGGCGGCGCGGTGCGGGTCACGGGCAAGGTAGGCACGGCCCCGCTCGCCGCCGCCGGTCCGGTGACTCTCTTGATGGCCGTCACGCCGCGCGCCTTGCCGGCGGACGCACCGTTCCTCAACATCGACGCCCTCGAAGCCGCGGTCACGACCGCGGGGGGCCGACTTCTCACCTTCACGGCGGAGATCGCCGCAGAGACCCCCGGAGTGAATCCATGAAACACGCTGCCTCTCTCGCCGCCGGACTCCTGCTCGCGCTGGCCGGCTGTGGCGAACCGGCGCTCATCGATGACTCCGAATCCGGCGCCGAGCCCCCGCTCGAGACCGCCGAGTCCGCCGTCACCACCTGCGACTTCAAAAAGCTCGAGCCCGCCTGCCAGGTGCGCGAGTGCTTCTGCCCCAACGGCATCACGGGCTTACCCCTCGAATGGCAACGCGGCGGCCGCGAGGACGCCACGCCCGAGCCGTTCGCCCGGGTCGCGTCGCGCGGACACTGGGTCGGCTACATCGTTCAGGGCGCGGCCGTGTGTCCCGGCACCCCGCCCGGCGCCCGCGGCCACTGGGAGGTCAGCCAGCCCTTCGCCGACGCCAGCGCCGTGCCCGAGCTGCGCCGCTTCTGCGAATACACCTGGGCCTCGGACGTCCGCGACGAGTACGTGCCCGAGACGGAGCTCCTGCCGGACCTGATGGGCCTCGACCCGGCGCAGCCCGCGGGCGGGACCATCATGCGCCTCGAGCCCGACCTCGAGGCCGGCGTGGCGCTCGGCGAGCCCGTGCCCGCCGAGGCCTGGCAGCCCCTGCAGGACGCCTGGATGCGCCAGGTGGACTTCGCCGGCGGCCTGGACCACGGCACGCTCGCCGACCGCTCGGACGCGGACGTGCGCGTCGCCATCATCGACGCCGCCCAGGACGGCCTGGGCGACCGCTACGACCGTCCCTGGGGCAGCCTGTCGCGTCACGCGAACACGGTCGGCAGCATCATCGACCTGATGGTCTGTCCGCTCTCCGGCACGGGGGCCGCGGGCTGCAGCGCGCAGATCCGCAACTACCTGGCGCTGAACAACACGGCGGCCGACACGCAGGCCGGCCTGCTGGTGCGCGAGCCCGGCTTCAGCGTCGCCGGGGCCAGCACGGGCGGCTACTTCGGCCGCATCCACGACGTCGCCCGGGCCGTCAACCGCGCGGTCTCCGAGTGGCGCCGCGACAAAACCTGCGCCGGCGACCCGGCCCTGTGCAACCCGGACCTCAAGCTCATCTTGAACCTCAGCCTGGGGTGGACGCAGGAGTTCACGGGCCCCTCGCTGGCCGCGATGCGGGCCCCCGTCCGCGCGGCGTACCTCGCCGTGCGCGAGGCCCGGTGCTCGGGCGCGCTCGTCGTCGCCGCCTCGGGCAACCGGGAGCCCAAGCGCACCACGCCCACGGGCACCAAAGAGATCACCGGCCCCATGTACCCCGCCGGCTGGGAGAAGCTGGCCATCGGGGCGTGCACGCCGGTCGCGGCGGGCACCTACGCGCCGCTCGTGCACTCCGTGGGCGGCGCCACGGGCCGCGCCGAATTGCTCGGCAACGCGCGCCCCTCGTCGATCCCCCGCCTGCTCGCCGCCGGTGAGAACATCGCGCTCGAGGACCGCGTCGACTCGCTGTCCATCCTCGGTCAGGGCACGCTGCCGGCCACGGGCTCCTCGCTCGCCGCCGCGGCCGTCGCCGCCATCGCGGCGGACGTCTGGGCGCTGCGCCCCGAGCTCGGGCCGGACGCGGTGATGAACGTCCTCTACCAGAGCGCGCTGCCCACCACGCGGGACGCGCAGGTCTACCGCAGCCTCCAGGCCAACGGGACCAAGTACAAGCAGCGCTTGGCGTCGCACTGCCTGGCCATCCAGCACGCCTGCCGCGAGGTCGCCCCGACGCCGGCCGCCTGCCCCAGCGCCGAGGTCCTCAACCGCATGGCCCTGAGCTGCCGCAGCACGCTGGACGTGGACCTGTCCGCGGACATGGACGTGGTGCTCGAGGCGGCGTATCCGGGCATCCTGGACCTGGCCCCCGCGCCCGCGGCGCTCCCGCGCCTGACCGCGGCGAACGCCACGACGATGGAGACCACCGGCGGCCTGAGCGAGCTGTCCCTCCCCGCGGTGGTGCCGCAGCCCGGGTACACCAACTGCCCCCTGTGCACGGTCGGCGTGGCGAATACATCCACCGCCACGCTGAAGCGGCCGTTCACGGGCAAGGTCGACCTCGCCCCGGGGAGCTCGATGTACTCGACGGGCAAGCTGAGCTTCAGTCTGTCGACGCGAACGACGAGCACGACCACCTGCCCCGCCGAGGTGAACTTCGACCTCTCGACGGTCGCCGGTCTGCTCAACGGCGGCACGTTCAGCACCACCGTCGCGCTCGCGACGCTGAACAACAACAACGCCACCGAGGCGAAGTGCATCATCAAGAACGCCGCGCTCACCCTCGTGACGCCCGCCGGCGACAGCTATCAGACCAAAGAGAACATCACGGTCAAGTGAGCGCGCGCCCGGTCCGCTCCGCCCTCCTGCTCCTCGCGCTCGCGACCGCGGGCTGCGACGCGTCGCACCCGCCCGTGCCCGCGCCCGCCGCCCCC
This sequence comes from uncultured Myxococcales bacterium, assembly GCA_903847385.1. Taxonomy (GTDB): domain Bacteria; phylum Myxococcota_A; class Bradymonadia; order UBA7976; family UBA1532; genus CAINDO01. The sequence continues at coordinate 230 of CAINDO010000538.1, read as the reverse complement.
GCCCAGCTCCATCTGCGCTTCTCCGGCTGTGCCGAGGTCGACCGCGGCCCCGTGTGTCGGGTCGGTGCCGAGGCCGTCGTGCGCCTCGCCGTCGACGCCCCGGGACCCTACCGAGTCGAGGGCGGTGTCATCGACGGCGACGCCTCGGCCGAGGTCGTCCGCGTGCGCCCCACGGCTGGCGCCGCGGCGCTGACGCTCTTCGCCGGCGACCGCCGCGCCACCCTCGGGCT
>CAINDO010000537.1 GCA_903847385.1 uncultured Myxococcales bacterium | reverse complement strand
GGGCCCGACGCCGCCGACGCCACGCCGGACGCGGCGCCGGACGCGGCGCCCGACGCCACACCCGACGCCGCCGTGCCCGACGCCGGCCCGCCGTGCGGCGGCGAGCCCGTCAACGCCTGCGGGGCCTGCGGTCCCCTGCCCCCCGAGATCTGCAACCGCGTCGACGACGACTGCGACGGCGAGACGGACGAGGGCGACGCCGACGCGGACGGCATGAACGACTGTGGTGAGCACACCTCCGGGCTGAACCCGGCCGATCCCTCGGACAACGTGGGCGACCCGGACCACGACGGCGTCGACAACCCGGCCGAGGTCGTCGCCGGCACGTGGGCCGTGCCCGTCGTGTTCCTCACCGCCGAGGCGACGGACGACCCCGCCCGCTTCGACGTCGTGGTCCATCTGGCGCAGCCCGATCTCGACCTGCAGCCCATCCTGGCCGAGGTCTTCGTCCACAGCATCGGCCGCGTCGTGTACGAAGAGACCCTGATCGGGCCGTCGGCCGTCGCCGCGGACAAGCAGCTGTTCGCCACGCCCATCGACGCGAACCTGACCCGCTTCACGCTCACCGCGCCCAACATCGAGCGTCTGCCGCCGGGCGAGCTCGCGCGCCTGCGCTTCCGGCGCGCCGGCACGGGCGAGGCGCGGTTCTTCTTCGACGTCGACGCCGACCAGTTCGCGCCCATCGAGACCCAGGCGGCCGCGACCTACGGCGTCGGGCACCCCGCCGAGCCGCTCGTGCTCGCCGGCGTGCCCCTGGTGATCGACGAGATCGACTACGACCAGATCAGCACGGACCGGAACGAGTTCGTCGAGATCCGCAACCCCAACCCCATGGCCGTGAGCCTGGCCGGGCTGGCGCTCGAGGTGCGCAACGGCGCCAACGGCGTGCTCCTGGGCACCACGGACCTGAGCGGCGCCGGCGCGGCGCTCGGCCCCGGTCAGCGCCTGGTGTGCGGCATGCGCAACGTGCTCGCCACGCTGCCGCCGGGTGTGCTCGGCGTGGCGCAGGGGCCCAACCTGCCCAACCTGGACGGCGCGGTGCGCATCGTCGACACGCACACGGACCCGCCCACGGTCATCGACGCCCTGTGCTGGGAGGGCGCCCGCGTGCGGCTCGGTCTGTGCGAGACCGCACCGGCCCCCGAGGATCCGAACGACGTCGCCGACCGCTCCCTGGGACGCTGCCCGGGGGTCGCGGACTCGGACGACAACTCGGTGGACTTCGTCCTCCAGACCAGCACGCCGGGGGTGGAAAATGTCTGCAGGTAAACCAGCACGCCGGGCGCTCCCGCTCGCGTTTCTCGGCCTCGGCGCCGCGGCCTGCGGCGGGGGCGGAGGCGGAGGGAGTGGTGGGGAGACCCCCGTCGACGCCGCCGTCTTCGCGCCCACGCCCGACGCCGCCGAGGGCGACACGGGCCCGGCGGCCCCGACCCCGGACGCGGCCGTCACATCCCCCCCGGACGCGGCCGCGCCCACCGGGGCCTGCGCGGGGGACGAGGCGTGCGAGAGCGAGGCGTACTGCGCCGAGGGCACGTGCGTGGCCGGGTGCCGCGTCGCCCCGGACAACTGTCGCAACACGGCCGGCGGCCTGCCCCAGCGCTGCGACGCCGACACGCGCGTCTGCGGCGCCGGGCCGGTCACGGCCACGGGCTGCGAGGCCGACGCCGACTGTGCCGCCGGGCGCTACTGCGACGCGGCCGGTGCCTGCACCGCCGGCTGCCGGCCCGCCCCCGGCGACTGCGGGCCGTTCGACACCTGTGACCCGGCGAGTCACACCTGCCGGGCGCAGACATGCGCAGAGGACACCGACTGTGACGCGGGCGCTTACTGCGACGCCGCCGCAGGCGGGATCTGCCTGCCGGGCTGCCGCGACGGCGCCGAGTGCGGCGCGGGCTTCCGGTGCGACGAGGACCATCGGTGCCGCGCCGAGTGCGCCGGGGAGGCCGACTGCGCCGCCGGCGAGTACTGCGACGCCGAGCTGCACAGTTGCCGGGTGGACTGCACCCTGCCCGGGCACCAGGGCTGCCAGCCCGAGGAGGCCTGCGACGCGGCCACGCACCAGTGCCGCCTCGCCTGCCGCGACGACGCCGCCGAGGCCGGCGCCGGCAACGACACCGCAGACACCGCCTCGCCGGTCAACGTCGCCGCCGACGCGAACCGCCCGGGGGTCCTCGCGGGCGCCGTCGCCGGCCGGGTGCTCTGCCCCGGAGACCCGGACTTCCTCGCCGTCACGCTGCCCGCCCCCGCCCGCACCGAGGTCACGCTGACCTGGGACACGGGCCCGGGCGACCTCTCGCTGCGCGTCACGGACGCGGCCGGGCGCGCCTTGGGGCAGGCCGAGGGCACGTCGCCGCTGGTGCTGCGGACCCAGGCGCTGGGCGAGGCGCCGGACGCCGCCGACCTGCGCATCGCGGTCGACGCCACGAGCCTGACCGGTCCCGCCGCCTATGGCGTGACCGTACGCACCGCCGCCCCGCAGACCGGGTGCTTTCCGGACGCCCTCGACCCCCTGGACGACCGACCCGCCAACGGCCGCGTCGCCGGGCAACGCCCCGAGGCGCGTTTCGTCGAGCAGTTCGTCGGCAGCACGTGCCGCGGCGACGTCGACTGGATCTGCTTCGACCTCGAGGCCAACGACGGCGTCCGCGCGACCCTGGAGGGCCCGGAGGGCGCGCCCCTGGCCATCGCGCTCTACGCCGCGGACGACGCCGCCGATGCGGCCCCCCTGCTGGTCGGCGAGGCCCTCGCGGCCCCCGGCGCCCGGGGGCTCGAGGTGCTGCCCGAGAGCGCCCGCCTGCCCAACGACCGCTACTGCCTCCGCGTGGCCGCCGACGCCGGGGCGCCGGACACGCAGGTCGAGGACTGGCGCCTGACCTTGGACTTTCAGCGGAGCGCCGTGCGCTGCGGCGACCCCGCCGAGCCCAACGACGCCCCGGGCGAGGCCGTGGAGCTCGACGGCGCCGGCGCCCTGGCGGGCCCCGACGGTCGGCTCCCGACGGGCGTCTCGCTGGGCCTGCCGGACACGCTGCGGCTCTGCCCCGGCGACGCGGACGTGTTCCGCTTCGAGGCGGACGCCGGCGACGTGCTGCGCGCCTGGATCGAGGGCGGGCCGGAGCTGGAGAACGCCGAGGTCGCCCTGCTGGACGCCACGGGACGCGCCCGCGGGGATCTGGGCGCCGTGACGCCCGTCGGCGCGGCGATGCAGAGCACGGCGCTCGCCGTGGCCGAGAGCCCGGGCCCCTGGTTCGTCCGGGTCCGCGCGGACGCCATCGGCGGCGGCGAGTACACCCTCCACGTCCGCCGGGATCTGCCCGGCGAGGGCTGCAGCGCGGACTTCCAGGAGCCCGAGGCCCACAACGAGGACGCCACCTCGGCCGTCGGCCTCGCCGGCCCCCGCGCCGACCGCTTCACCGTGACCAACGCGCGGCTGTGCAGCGAGCTGCCCGGCCAGTACGACGAGGACTGGTACGCTTTCTCCGTGCCTGCGCCGGGCCACCGCCTGTGTGTCGAGGCCGGGTTCCGACAGCGGGACGGCAACGTGGACGCCGCGCTCTACGCCGCGGACCCCGCCGCCGCGCCCTGCACGCCGGAGATGCCCTGCGCGGACGGAGCCTGCATCGACGGCCACTGCGTCGCGCCACGGGCCAACGCCCGCACGCAGCACGACGGCGAGATGATCGCCCTCGGGGCGGACGAGACGCAGCCCGGGGCGTACTTCCTGCGCCTCTACAGCGAGCTGGGCGAGCAGAACGCGTACGACCTCGCGGTGACGCTGATCGCGCCCACGCCGGAGTGCAGCCCGGACTTCCGCGAGCGCGACCGCGCCAACGACACCGCCGACCAGGCAACCCCCCTGGGTGCCGGTCGGGCGCACGTCTGCGACGCGTGGCTGTGCGCCGACGAGCGCCAGACGGGCGACTGGTACCGCATCAACGTGCCCGCCGGCGAAGACCGCACGGTGCACGTGGGCTTCGACGGCCTGTCCGACGGCACCGTGGCCGTGACGCTGATCGACCCGGCCAACCCCGAGGCGGGTGAGGTCTTCGTCGCCGAGGCCAACACGGTGGCGCAGTGCCTGAACATCCGGGGCGGCCCGGACGCGGGGGACCTGCTGGTGAACCTGACCGCCGTTCGCCTGGCGGACGACGGGGACAACCGGCTCGACTACACGCTCCAGGTCGCCCCGACGGTGCTCGGCCGGGACGCCCGCGGCGAGTGCGACGCCCTGAGCGGTGGCCTGTACCGCGAGATCCCCTGGCCCGTCTACGCGCTGGGGCTCTGACCGGCCGGCGCCTCAGCGCCGCAGCGCCGCGCGCAGTCGGGAGGCGCCGTTGCCCCGCCACAGCTCGACCGAGGCCTGGTCGGCGATTCGCTGAACCTCGATGACCGAGGCGGACCCGAGCGCGAGGCAGGGCTCGCCGAGCAGCGCGCCCGGCAGCACGGCCAGGCTGGCGACGCCCCGGCCGCCGTGGACCTGAAGCTCCTCGCCGACGAGGCGCAGCAGACCGCCCGGTGTGGAGATCCAGGCCGCGTCGCCCTCGGCGCCGCCGATCACGTCCGCCGCGATGCCGGGCAGGTCCAAGGGACGATCGTTCAGCGCGGCCGGGTTGGCGAGCAGGCCGTCGCCCTCCACGAGGTGGAGCCGCGCCGCCTTCGCGTCGGCGAGGAGCAGGCGGCCGCCCGTCGCGTCCCAGGCCAGGGCCCCGGCGCGGAACGGCAGGGACAGGGTGCGGGGGGCCCGCAGCGGGGCGCCGCCCACGACGTCGGCCAGGCGGAACAGGTGGAGCGTCGCGCCCGTGGCGCCGACGGCCAGCAGATCACCGAACGCGGCGTCGCCGACGACCTCGAAGCGCACGAGGCGTTCGCTGGCCGGCACGGCGCGTGCGCGACCGAGCTTGAGCCGCTCCGTGTCGATGCGCGCGAGCTGGTTGTCCCCCGAGAGCACCCAGACGCCGCCGCCCGCCGCAAAGAGCGCCGGAGAGCGCCCGTCCGCGGGCACGGGGATCCGGCGGACCACCGCGCCGCTCGCCAGATCGACCACCGCCACCCGCGCCGAACGCCCGAGCGCGACGAATGCGCGGCGACCCGAGGGCTCCACGACGACGTCGCCGGGGGGCTCGCCGAGCGCGGTGCGCCCGAGGCGCTCGAAGGCCAGGACCTGCGTGACCGGCTCGCGGTGCCATGCGAACACCGAGACCTCACCGCGCCCCGGTCCGCCCTGCGTGCCGACCAGCACGGGCGTGGCCACGTCCTGCACGTCGACGACGAGATCGTGGCCGCGCTCCAGGCCCGTGGGGCTGCGGGCCTCCACGTGGAACCGCTGGGGGCCCTCCTGAGCGAACCCCGGCGTGAACCGGAACACCACGCGGCGGATGGTCGGGCGGTTGCCCACGTCCACGAGCTGAAACGTCGCCCCGGGGGGCAGCAGCGGCACGCGCACGTTCACGGGGGCGTCGTAGCCCCCGGCGCCGTCGGGGGCCGGTCGCACGTCGATCTGGGCCGTGAAGGTCTCGCCCTCGGCGACCACGCCGGTCGTCGGGCCGGTGATCTCGGGGCCGGGCCGCTCGACCTGCACGAAGAGCTCCGCGGTCGCCGTCCCGCCGTCGCCGTCATCGAGCGCGGCGGCCACACGATATCGACCGGGCGCCTCGAAGGTGTGGCTCACGGACTCGCCCGTGGCCCCGGGTCGCCCGTCGCCGAACGACCAGGTCACGTCCACGGGATCCGCGGGCACGTCCGACCAGGTGGCCACGAAGACGACGGGCCGCCCGACCTCGGGGGTGCCGGCGTCCGCCCGGGCGATGCGGGCCTGCGTCGGCGCCGCGTTGGTGATGCGGATCACCGCGTCGCGCCGGGCCACGCTGCCGTCGGCGTCCGTGACCGTCACCGCGACCAGATAGGTGCCGTCGTCGGGGAACACGTGCTCCGGCGAGGCCAGGTCCGGGCCCTCGGCCCTCTCGCCGTCGCCGAAGTCCCAGGTGTAGCGCGTGATGGGATCGCTGGCCGCCCCGCCGACGCTGGCCGAGGCATCCAGCCGGACCGGCACGCCCTCGACGCCCGTGGGGGGCACCACCAGGTCCGCCAGGGGCTCCGCGTCCTCGACGACGATGGGCCGGGTCGCGACCGTGGAGGAGTCCTCGTCGTCGACGGTGAGGCGCACGGTGAGCGCCCCGGCGGCGGCGAAGGTGTGCGTGATGCGCGTGTCGCCGGGGGCGCGGACGGCCTCGGGCGAGGCGTCCCCGAAGTCCCAGCGCAGCGCGCTGAGCGGGTCGAGCAGGCCGCCCGCCCGGGAGCCCGCGGCGTCGAACGTGACCGGCTCGCCCTCGAGTGCGAAGCCAGGGCCGTCGAGCTGGGCCAGGGGGCTGAGGTCCTGAACGTCGATGTCGACGCAGTCCGAGGCCTGCGAGTCCACGTCCCTGACGGTCAGACAGACTGAGAAGGGCCCGCTGTCGACATACGTGTGGGCGGGGCCGCGCAGCTCCACGCCCGTCTCGACCGGCGTGCCGTCGCCCCAGCTCCAGGCGAAGTCCAGGAGCGGCTCCGCCGCGCTGCCGGCGCTCGTCTGGCCCGCCGAGGCCTGCACCGACTCGCCCTCGACGAGCACGTCCGGCGACACGTGCAGGTTGCGGATCACGGGCTCGATGTCCCGCACCACCACCTGTGCCGTGTCGACGCAGGTCGAGTCGACGTCCTGCGCCGTCAGGGTCACCCGGTAGGTGCCCTCCTCGGCGTACCGGTGGGTCGGCTGGGTGAGGCCGTCGCCCTGCTGCGGGAACCGCGCGTCGCCGAAGTCCCAGGCATAAGAGAGCACGGGCTCGTCGAGCGAGCCGGCGCGCGTGCCCGTCGCGTCCAGCGTGAGCAGCGCTCCCTGCTGGACCGTGTAGGGCCCGCCTGCATCGCAGCTCGGCGTCGGATCCGCGACGGTGACGGTCGCGTCGTCGAAGGCGCGATCGCCGTTGCCCAGCCGAATGCGGACCCACACCTGAAACGTGCCCTGCTGGGGCCGAGCGAAGGCCACTCGCGGGCCGGCGTCCATCCGATCGTAGAAGCCGTCGTTGTCCAGATCCCAGTCGTAGCCGACGATGCCGCCGGCCTGGGGTGGCGCCACGCTGCCCGAGGCGTCCAGCGTGACCGGCACGCCCTGGGGCGTCTCGTAGGGGCCGCCCGCGTCCGCCCGGGCGCCGGCGACCACCGTGAAGTGGCGCGTGGCCGAGACCAGCTGGTCGCTGCAGGTCGGATCGACCGCGACCGTGGCCGTGTAGACGCCGGGATCCGAGAGGATCGCGCCGTCGATCAGGCCGCCGGGCGGGTTCTGGTCGCGCTGCACCGTGGCGTCCACCCGCTCGACGCAGGCCTCGCCGGCCGTGACGTCGTAGTCGACGAGCGCCCGCAGCGTGACCTCGTTCTCGGCCACGCCGCTGAAGGTGATCGTCGGCGCGGCCTGCGGCGCCCGACGCAGGGTGTACACGGCGATCGCCGCGTTCGACTCGGCGCCGCAGTGGTCCCGCGCCGTGACCTCGAAGCGGAGCTGGCAGCCCTGCGCCACCCAGGCGGCCGTGGCCGTGGGGGCCACGTCCAGCGTGTCCTCCAGGCTGAAGGGCAGGTCCATGGGCTGCCCCACGGTGCAGGCGCCCGCGCCCGCCAGATCCGCCGGCCGGAAGACGACCCGCGGCGGCCGGCGGTCGATGGTCGCCGAAACGTTGTCCGACGCGGCCCCGCCGTTGGACTCGGCGGTCAGCTCGAAGCGCTGGTCCGCGGCGTCCACGACGGCCAGCGCGGGCACGCGGAGCACGACCGGCTCGGCCACGCCGGCCAGCGTGGGCACGTGGACCTGGCGCAGCACCTCGGCGCCCTCGACCCGGAGGACGAGCGTCACGGGCGCGGCGTCGCTCTCCCCCACGTCCGCCTCGACGAGGACGTCCGCCGGGAGCACCGGCGGATCGACCCCGGCCTGCGTGGGCTGAGGCGCGCGCCCGGCCCCCAGGCACCCCTGGGGCTCGGGCGAGGTGATCGCGACGGTGGGCGCCGCCCGCGCCGCGAGCGGCCCGGTCATGACCAGCGCTGCGGCGAGGGAGAGCAGGCGCTTCATCGTCGCGGCTCGCTCACAGACCGCCGATCCCGTTGCTCAGGCTCATGATGGCCATCGCCTCGGGGGGCGCGATGGTCGTGCCCGTGATCATCTGGTCCGGGACGTTCTCAATCCACGTCAGCGAGTGCGGGCCGTTCGCGATGGTCTGCAGGTGCAGGATGGCGATCTCGGCGTCCCCCGTGGCCGGGTCGGGCGCGATGCGGTTCGTGTTCGCCGCCGACAGCGCGGCGAGGCGAAGCACGTTGCCGCCGCGCTCGATGACGGTCAGGTTCTTCTCGGCCGCCACGAGCGCCGAACCGAGCGAGGCGCGCTCGTCGTCGTCCGTGTCGACGTTGTCGGGCACGATCTGCACCGACGCGCCGAGCTGCACCCACAGGTTGAGCAAGCGCGGCTGCGTGTCCGCGGCGTCGGCCAGGGGCGACGCGTCCTGGTGGTAGATGATCGCCACGTCCAGGAACGCGCCGTTCACCTGCACCACGCGGAAGCTGAAGTTGTTGTCGCCGCACTCCTCGTCCGTCTGGCCGTCGCAGTCGTCGTCGACCCCGTCGCAGGTCTCGTCCGTGGCCGCCAGGGCCATTCCCGGCGTGCAGACCTCGCCGCCCTGCTGCGCGTCGCAGAAGCCATCGCGCCGGCACACGCCCAGACCGCAGATGGTCACCGGCGAGAAGTCCTCGTCCGTCTCGCCGTCGCAGTCGTCGTCGACCCCGTTGCAGGTGAAGTCGTCCACCCCGAGCGGGGCGTTCGGCTCGCAGACCGGCACGCCGTTCCGGCAGATGCCCGTGGCGCCGCAGGCCCCCTCGCCGCACACGTCGCCGACGAAGTCCTCGTCCTCCTGGCCGTTGCAGTCCTCGTCGACGCCGTCACACGTCGTATCGTCCGCCGCCGGCTGGACACCGGGCACGCAGGCGATCTCCTGGCCGTTCTCGCAGCGGCTCTCGGCGGCGCAGACGCCGAAGCCACAGGGCTGGGCCACGTACCCCTCGTCGACGTCGCCGTCGCAGTCGTCGTCCAGGCCGTTGCAGACGCTGTCGTCCCCTGCCCCGGCGCCGGGCGCGCAGGCGACGACCTGGCCGCCGACACACGCGCTCGACGCGGCGCAGACGCCCACGCCGCAGGTCTCGACCACGAAGTCCTCGTCCGTGGTGTCGTCGCAGTCGTCGTTGCGGCCGTCGCAGAGGTCGGGCAGCCCCGGGTGAACGTCCTCGGCGGCGTCGTCGCAGTCCGGGCCGAGACACGCGGCGCCCTCACCGTAGCCGTCGCCGTCGTTGTCCGTGCAGGCCGGCGGCGCGTCGCAGCCGGCGGCGGGCAGACAGAACGAGCCCTCCTGGCCGGCGACGGGATCGCACAGGCGGTCCGCGCCGCAATCGGCGCTCTCCTCGCAGTGGATCGAGCAGAAGCGGACGCCGTCCACGTCGAGGCAGGTGCCGCCGCCGCAGTCGTCGTCCGTCGCGCAGGGCGTGCAGATCGTGTCCACGGAGCCGTCGGGGTCGAGCGCCGCGTCCGCAGTGCCCGCGTCGGCCGGCAGCGCGTCCGGGGTGCTGCCCCCGACCGCCGCGTCCGGCGTCGCGCCGCC
>CAINDO010000536.1 GCA_903847385.1 uncultured Myxococcales bacterium | reverse complement strand
CGCCGCCGGCGTCGAGGTGCTCGCGGAGCCGCCGCTGCCGGCGCCCGCGGTCGACGACGCGCCCCCGCTGGAGCCGGCGCCGTACCCCTGGGCATACCAGCCGCCGCCCTTGAGCTGGAACGACGTGCGGCTGACGATCTTCTGCGGGCTGGCCGCCTGGCACTGCGCGCACTCGGCCGGCGGCGGGTCCGCCATCTTGGCCCAGACCTCCATGATGTGCCCGCACTGCTCGCATCGATATTCGTAGATCGGCATGGTTCTCAATCACCGTCGCGCGAAGCGCCCGGCGCGCGGACTGCGCGCGGCGCATGGAAAGTGGATTCAATGTACTCGGCGCGGCGAGATAAGCACCACCGCGACCGGTGTCAATGAGCACGCGGTGCCCGCACCCGTGGAAGTGGCCGGCCGGTCCCGGCTGACGTATCGTCTCGCCCATGAGCATGCCCCTGAACGCGCCGGAGGAGAGCGGTTTCCCCGGCGGCGCCTACCGCGCGAACCTCTACGTGTACGATCCGTACGGTCGCATCGACTGGTACGCCATCGCTCCGCAGAGCTTCGCCGAGGGCAAGTACTTCACGCTCGGGCGGTCGCCGGACTGCAACATCTCGCTGGCCGACGGCTCCGTGTCCGCCCACCACGCCTACATCGCCGCCGAGCGGGGCGAGCTCTTCGTGCGGGATCTGGGCAGCACCAACGGCGTGCTGGTCAACGACTGCAAGATGGCCGAGGCCGCGCTGCGCCACGGGGACGTCCTGCGCATGGGCGCCTCGGACATCCGGTTCCTGTTCAGCTACCGCGAGGGGCCGGTGCAGCTCGTGCTGGACTTCCTGGCGGGCGCCAACGCCGGGCGGTCCCTGGCGACCTACGGCTCGTCCACCACGATCGGCCGGCTGAACTGCGCGGTGAACCTGCACGGGCACGGCCTGGCGCCGCAGCACGTGCGCGTGGACGCCTACGGGCCCGAGCTGATGTACGTGGTGAACCTGCGGCGCGAGAACGAGACGCGCCTGAACGACGCGCCGGTGTCCGGCATCGTCACGGCGCGCGATGGCGATGTGCTGCAGGTCGGTGAGCACACGATCCGGCTGCGGGTGATGGACGCGGATCTGGCGCACGACCACGAGGTCCCGCAGGGGCAGGGCACGCTGCAGCTCGCCGAGGACTCGGGCATGAAGGCCCAGGCGCCCGTGGCGCAGATCCTGATCTCCGCGGACGACATGAAGCGCCTGGACGCCGCCCACCTGGCGCGCTCCGGCGACGACAACACGGCCCTGGAGATGTTCCCCCCGTCGGACGTGATCGTCTCGCCGACCCGCGAGCGCGACGAGTCGCGGCCGGTCCCGGTCCCGCGGGCGGCGCCCCCGGCGAGCCGCTCCGAGCCCGTGCCCGCGGCGCGCGTGGAGCGGCACCCCCGCGTCGCCGGTCAGTCGCCCGGCCCCGGCCCCGCCGCGGCCCCGCGCCGCCGCGCCCTGTGGCCTTGGCTGGTGGCGCTGCCCCTGCTCATGGTCGTCGGCGCGCTGGTCGCGCTGAAGGTGACGCACGTGCACCGCGACCTGCGGCTGAACGGCGAGATTCACCCCGGCGAGGAGTGGCCGATGGTCGCGCCCGTGCGCGGCCGGCTGGAGAAGCTCACGGCCAAGGTCGGCGACCGCGTGGCCGCGCGGGACCCGCTGGCGACGCTCGTCGACCTGGACGCCGAGGCGGAGCTCGCCGGCCTCACGGCCCAGATCGACGCCCTGCAGCACCAGCCCGCGGCCCTGGCCGTGACGGTGGGGGGGCGCGTGAGCCCGGCCCTGGGCGCCGCCCTGGCCCGGGCCGAGAGCGAGGTCGCCGCTGCCCGGGTCGCGCTCGACGAGGCCAAGGCGGCCTTCAACCGCCGCGAGGTGCTCCACGACGCCGTGGAGTCGGCGCAGCGGGCCCTGGCCGCCCGCGAGCGGGCCCTGGCCGAGCAGCAGTCGGCCGTCTCCGCCGCCGGCGAGAAGCGCCGCGTCGCCGCCCCCGCGGACCCGGAGATCGCCGCGCGCCTCGGGCGCCTGCTCACCGCGCGGAACATGGTCGAGCGGCGCCTGTACGTGCAGGTCGAGGCGCCGCGCGGCGGCCTGGTGCTGGCGCTCGGCGGGTCGACGCTCCGCGTGGGCGACACCGTGCGGCGCGATCAGCCCCTGGTCGTCGTGGGGGACGTTTCACAGGTGAAGGCGCGCCTGCGCGTCCCGGCCGCGTCGCTGGCCGAGGTCGAGGGCGCCGGCAAGGCCATCCTGACCCTGGCCGACTTCAAGGAGCCCCGGGTGCCGGTCAACTTCGGCAAGGCCGCGCCGGCCGCGTCGGCGGACGGCACCTTCGCGCTCGAGATCGTCGTCGACAACCCCAACGGCGTCTTCCGGCCGGGCCTGCCCGTCACCGCGGAGATCGAGCTCCCCAGCGTGGACGCCCTGACCTTCCTGACCAAAGGACGCTGAGACATGCGGCCCGTGATCCTGAAGACCGGCGAAACGCTGGCGAGCCTGGGCCGCCGCCGCGGCGACTTCGAGGACTGGTTCGCCGCCGGCCTCGGCCTCGCGCGGGCGGACGTCGAGGTCATCGACGCCCGCACGATGCCCGCCTACCCGGACCCCGCGGGCGTCGACGCCGTGATCGTCACGGGCAGCCCGTCGGCCGTGCACGACCACGAGCCCTGGTCCGAGGCCGCCGGCGCGTGGATGCGGGCCGTCGTCGAGGCAGGCCGGCCGCTGCTCGGCGTGTGTTACGGCCATCAACTGCTGGCCGACGCGATGGGTGGTCGCACCGGGCGCAACCCCAACGGCCGCGAGATCGGCGTGGTGGACGTCGCCACGGAGGCCGACGGCCGCGAGGACGCGCTCCTGGAGGGCCTGCCCGGCGTGTTCCCGGCCTTCGCCACGCATCAGGACGCCGTGCTCTCCCCCCCGCCCCAGGCGCGCGTGCTGGCCGGCAACGCCAACTCGCCGTTCCAGGTGCTCGCCTACGGCGACTTCGCGCGGACCTGCCAGTTCCACCCCGAGTTCGACACGGACATCATGCGCACCTACCTCACCGAGCGGACCGACGTCGTCGATGCCGAGTCGGGCCCCGGCACCGCCGCCGACAAGCTCGAGCGCGTGCGGGCCCTGGAGACGGGCGCGGTGATCTTCCGCAACTTCCTGGCGCTGTGCCGGGCGGCGGAGGGTGGGGGGGCGGAGCCATGAGCGCAGCCGCAGGCGGAGCGAACGCCCCCTCGGGGGGGCCGACCCGCGAAGCGGGCGGGGGGGCGGAGCCATGACGGCGTCTGCAGCGATCCTGATCGGCGGCGAGGGGCGACGCCTGGGGGGCGTGGCCAAACACCGGCTGGCCTTCGCCGACGGCGAGACCGTGCTGGCGCGCCTGGCGCTGCTCCTCGGCGACGTCGTCGGGCCCGTGACGCTGGTCTCGCGCAGCCCCGTGGACCTGCCCCTGCCGGTGCTTCTGGACACCTTCGCCGGCGCGGGGCCCGCCGCGGGCATCCACGCCGCCCTCGTGCACGCGTCCACGCCTTGGGTCTTCGTCGCCTCGTGCGACCTGCCGCTGCTGGACGCCGACACGATCCGGCGCCTCTCTGCGGCGCGGGCCGAACAGAGCGTCGTGATCGCCCGCGCGGCCGGGCGCCTGCAGCCGTTGTCGGCCTTCTGGCATCGGCGCGCGCTGCCTGTGCTGGAGCAGGCGCTCGGCACCGCGCGGCCCGATGCGCAGGGCACGGGCAAGACGGGCCCGAGCCTGCACGGCCTCGTCGCCGCGCTGGGGGCCACGATCGTCGACTTCGACGACGCCACGCCCTTCACGAACGTCAACCGGCCCGAGGACGTCGCCGCCCTGGGGCTGGTGATGCTGCCCGAGCCGAACCCCTGAGCGCCCCCCGGGGGCGGGTCAGAGCTTGTCGGCGAGCACGAAGTCCACGGCCCCGGGCGCGCCGACCGTGACCGCGCCGGCCTTGGCGCCGACGACGTCGCCGGGGGACTTGCTGATGGCGTCGCCGTCCTGGTCGACGCGGGCCTCGACGCGCACCTGGCCGTCCAGGGAGTTGCCGCCCATCATCACGTTCTCGGGCCCGACCTCGTAGGTGAGCGGGAACATGGCGGGGCCGGTCACGTCCACGCGTTTGCTGGCGATGAGCATGCCCTTCTGGCCCTCGCCCGCGTCGCGGCGGACGATGATGTAGAGCGCGGCGCCGGCCTTGACGTCCGCTGCGCGCGCCGGGTCGAGCGTGATGGTGCCCGAGACCCGGCCACCGGGGCCCGCGGCGCCCGCGGGGGCGCCGGCCTGGTTGGCGCCGATGGGCGGGTGACCGGCGGGCATCTGGCCGGTCGCGGCGCCGGCCATCGCGGGCTGGCTGGTGCCCGAGGGCTGGCTCGTGCCGGCGCCCTGGCCGTTGGCGCCGCCGACGATGCGGGCGGG
>CAINDO010000535.1 GCA_903847385.1 uncultured Myxococcales bacterium | reverse complement strand
CCGGCGTGTGCGCCGCGTCGGGCGGCATGGTCGCGTCGGGGCGTCGTGCCGCGTCTGCGGGCGGGCGGGCGTCGTCGGGGGCGGCGGCATCCGGCGGTGAAGCGTCGGCGGGCGAGGCGTCGGGCGCGGGCGGCGAGGGCGTTGGCTGAGCGTCGGACGTGGGCCGTGTGGCGTCGCGTCGAGTGACGACGTCCGCGTCCTGGACGGCGGGTGCGCCGCCCGCGCCGCCTGATCCACCGCTCGCGGTCGCGTCCGGCGCGGGGTTGGACGACCCGCCCCCCGCGCCGCCGTCACAGGCGACCAGCGCGCCGACGAGAACGAGGGCCCAGGCGGGCGAGCACGTGCGCAGCGTCGGCCAACGTCGGCTGAGGTTCGGCATGCGGTCTCCTGGGCGGGTCTCCCAAACCTACCGCGAATCGGGCGCCGGGGCGAGACGGGTGGGGGCGGCGGGGGCATTCGGGCCGACGTCCCCTCGGGTCCGAACCCTGGAAAATGGGCAGCCAGAGTGCCAGATTTCCAGGGTTCGCTTCCCCGGCTCGCTACCGACCGCATTCGCTGCCTCGCCGCGCGGCCGGTGGGCAAGTCGACGTTGCTGGCCGAGACCGTGGGCGGTGGCGCGCGCGCGTTCGTGTTCGATCCCGTGATGGACGTCGCCAACGCGCTGTTCGAGTCCGATGTCGTCGGCGAACTCTCGCGGCAGGGGGCCACCCTGGCGACGCCGCCCGAGCGCTGGCATGGGCGCTCCGCCGGCGGCGCCGAGGTCGACCTGCTCCTGGAGCGCGATGGCACGTTCCACCTGATCGAGGTGAAGCTGACCTCGCGCCCGACGCGCCGGGACGCCAGCGGCCTGCGCGCCTTCGCCGAGAGCGACCCCGGCCTGCGCATCGGCCACCGCCTCGTGATTCACGGCGGCCCGGACCTGGAGCGCCTGGACGAGGTGACGCTCGCCGTGCCGGTGGATTGGGTTTGATTGGGGCGGCTCGTTCGCATACCCCATGCCTGCTTCCGCTCGCCGGAGGCCTTTCTCCCGGAGAATCGACCATGAAGGCCCTGACCGTCCGCCTGCCCGACGAGAAGCACGAGCGCCTGAAGCGGCTCGCCCGCGAGCGCGGCACGACCGTGAACGGCTTGATCGACGAGATGGCGACGATCCTTCTGGCCACTCACGACGCCGAGGTCCGCTTCAACGCACGGGCCGCGCGCGGAGAGGGTCGGACGCGGGAGGGGGTTGGGTTGTTGCGGCGGGCGATGGGGGAGTGACGGAGGTTCGAGCTTGGCGCGCGACGACGGCAGGACGCCAGGCCCGCGCTGCCGAGAGTGTACCGCGTACCGCCAGCCCGCGCTTGGCGTCCCGCCATTGGCGCTCCGCTCGAGCGAGGGGTTATGCCGCAACGTTGACGACCACCTCGCGCACCCCGTCCGCAGGCGGGCCATAGCGCAGTCTGACGACAACGTTCTTGATGGCAGAACAATCCAAGAGCGTCGGTTTGATCGCGTCGTACAGGGCATCGGCGTCAGGCCCATACAGGTAGAGGAACCCATCAGAACCATCTACGGCAACCTCATGTCCGTCGTACTCGCCGCGCTCGTCGTCCTCGAGCACTGCCTCGAGCTCGTCCTCCAGTTCAAAGAGAGCGTCGAGATCAGTGGAGCCGTAGTTAAACTTGACGATCACTGCATGTTCCGGCACTTCAACCCTCCGAGCAGACGCGCTGATGTTGATCAATGTACTTGGTCTCGGTTCTTCGGTAGCCAGATAAGCCGAGAGGTGGGAGCTGCGGCCCAACGACCAGGCGTTGGGCAGCCGAACGATCACGTGCTCTTCCCGCTCGGAAATGGGGCAACCTGCCCGGCCAGTCGCTGGATGACTTCCGCCGGACGCCGCCAGTTCGTCTGCATGCCTCGCCCATCACCGACGTCCTCGGTGAGTCCCTCTTCCAGTTGGGGGAGAAATTCGACAGGCAAGAATTCGCGAAGGAGGTATGATGCGCTATTCTCGTACTTCACGCGCGATCCGAGAGTTGATTCCCCCGCGATGGGCAGGCTCGCCACTCGCCGATCGGGCGAGAGTTCCGGTGGCAGACAAGTGTAGGTCGGCGCCCCGTCCCGGCGCCCGAGCCGGAACCATTCGCGGAGGGCGACCTGCACATACGCGTCCCACACCGCGCAGCCAGATCGGAAGCGCTCGAACATCTCAGGTGAGAACCCATCGGGATGTCGGAGTTGGAGGTAACGGGTCGGTTGCAGGCTTCCCATCAGGCTCTCCGGAGACATCGAGTCTGTCCAATCACCATTCGGCCGCCCCGCGGATTCCAGCGGATCCTGACCAGGCGGCGGTGGTGGCGCTGTCGATCACGTTCGCCACGATATCCACCACCGCCGCGCCCCGCAACGCCGATCGCGGGCCGGTCGAGCCTGGCGGCGGCCCGCTCTCCTGTTCGGGATATTGTCGTCCGCGGCCGACCTGTCCAACGTCGGCCCGGAGAGCCGCAACCCCGCCCGGCCGGAGAGGGTGGGGGCGCCCGAGGCGTTGCTCGTGCAAGATCCCCGATCGCGGGGCCGAACCCGCTCGGCGCTGGTGCCGCCGGCTCGCCCCAGGCGCCCGCGCCCGCCCCGAGCAACCGGTCCGCCGGACTCCGCACGGCGGCCGGGCCGCGGTTGAGGACATGCGTGTAGATCATCGTCGTCGACACATCGGCGTGTCCGAGCAGGTCCTGCACGGTGCGGATGTCGTAGCCGTCTTCGAGCAGGTGGGTGGCGAAGCTGTGTCTGAAGGTGTGGCAGGTGGCGCGTTTGCCGAGTCTCGCGGCGACGACGGCCTCGTGGACGGCGTTCTGCAGGACCGTCTCGTGGAGATGGTGCCGGGGGGGCTGGCCGGTTTTGGGGTGCAGGTAGGTGCGGGTCGCGGGGAAGACCCACTGCCACGGCCAGGTCTGTTCCGCGCCGCGGAGCTTGTTGTCCAGGGCGTGTGGGAGCTCGACCCAACCGGCGTTGCGAGCGCGATCGGCCTCGTGGGAATTTCGCCATCCGGCGAGGTGGCGCTGCAACGCGGGGACGACGACGGCGGGCAGCGACGCGGCGCGGTCCTTGTCGCCCTTGCCTTCTCGAACGGTGATCTGATGGCGCTCGAAGTCGATGTCCTTCACGCGCACGCGGCAGCACTCCATCAAGCGCAGGCCGGCGCTGTACAGGGGCGTGGCCATCATTTGCGGTACGCCGCTCATGTGAGCGATGACGCGCGCGACTTCGTCGCGGCTCATCACCGTCGGCAGCCGTTGCGGCCGACGTGCGCGCACGCTGTTCCTCGGATCGTTCATCGGCCAGGCGCGCCGCGTGTCGCACATGTACGACCGGAAATCGATTTCATGGCGCGTGTATCCGTCACGCGCCCATCTTGACGGATACAAGGTCGGTGGCCAGAGTGGGCACATGTCCGCACGCCCGCTCTACGAACCCTATTCGACCGCGCTGACCGTACTCCACGGCGACCTGGAGAACCTCGCGCGCGGGTCGACGACGGTCTTTGTCGGCACCGCAGGCTCCCTCCTGGAGCGACAGAACGCCGGGGGCTTCCGCTTCTACGCGCGCCAGTACTACGACGGTGATGGTCGGAAGCGGGAACAGTACGTGTCGGGGCCGGTGGGGGACGAGGCCGCCGACGCGACGGCCGAGGCGCTCCGGGGCCGCATCGACGAGGTGAAATCCGCCACGGTCAGCCTGCGTCTCCTGGGTCGCGAGGGCTACGCATTGGCCGACGCCAAGACCTACGCAACGCTCGCCGCACTGCACAACTACAGTGTCTTTCGAGCCGGCGGGGTGCTGATCGGCTCGCACGCGTTCGGCGTACTCCTGAACCAACTCGGCGTTCGAAGCGCGGCCTATGCCACCGAGGACGTGGACATCGCCCGGCGCGAGGGCCTGGCGTTCTCGGAGCCGCCCGCGGTGGACTTCCTCACGATGCTCCGCGAGTCCGGGATCGACTTCGTCGAAGTCCCCACATTCGATCCGCGCCAGCCGTCGAGTTCATTCAAACAGCGCGGTCGCGGGTCGTTTCACGTCGATCTGCTCGTTCCGTCCCATGACGAGACGTTTCCGACCGTCCCGGTTCCGGAACTCCGAGCGCACGCGACGGGCGTCCCATATCTGGCCTACCTGCTGGGTGAGACCCAGGCGGCCGTCCTGCTTGCGCGCGAGGGATGTTGCCTCGTCCGCGTCCCGACGGCGGAGCGGTATGCGATTCACAAACTGATTGTTTCGTCGCTCCGAGTCCATCAGGGCGCCAAGAGCGACAAGGACCTCGGACACGCGGCGGTGCTCGGCGAGCGTTTCCCGGGTGCGCTCGAGGATGCCGTCAGCCGGGTGCCGACCGGCGCAGTGGGCTGGCTCCGGTCCGGGGTCGCGCGGGCCGCGCCGCTGCTGGAAGCCGCCCACCCGCGGGCCCTCGCCGAACTGGCCGGTTGAGCCGTGCGTATATGCGCTCCTGTAGTGCGATGTACGACCGAAAATCGACTGCCGTTCGCCGGCGAACGCGACCGACTCGACCAAACCCGTCAAGCGGCCGAGGCCAGGTTCTCCCGGATGATCTTGGGATGCCGGGCGGCGATCCGGAGAAGCGCGATCGCGGGGCCGTCGGGGCGCCGCCGATCCTGCTCCCACCCCTGCAGCGTCCGGACGCTGATCCCGAGCGCCCCGGCAAAGGCCTTCTGGCTCAAGCCTACGAACGCGCGCAGGTCCGCGATGTCTTGCCCCGACCGGATGTCGCCGGCCATCAGCCGTTGGCGCTGGCCGCGGTCGAGGCTGCGATCGAAGTCCATTGAGGTCAATTCAGGAATCTCGTCGTTCATCGTCTGTGCTCCATGCGAAGGCGGTAGAGCGTTTGCTCGTGTGGTGTGGCCCATCGGGCGGAAATCACCCGAACGACGTCCTCGACCCTCTCGGTCCATACGACCAGGACGAGCCCGCCCGTGATCGGGCCGATACTGATGAAGCGCTCTTCGAAATCGGAGTGCTGCTCGTCGAACAGGTCGAGCACAAGCTCCGCGGCGTCAAAACGCGGATGGCGTCTTCGAATCTCACGCCGTGCTTGCGGAGGTTGATGCGGTTCTTCTCGGGGTCCCATTCGAACTTCATCGTTGCCCAGGGTATACCGGCCATGGCTGTCCGTCAATGACGTACATTGGCGCGCCTTCGGCCATGCCCGCCCGCGCCACCGCGCCCGACTCGCCTTCGACCACCCGGAGCGCGGCGCGAAGCTCGTCGGCGAGGCGCTTGCGGTCGTCGGGGCTCAGGGTGGCAGCGTCCAGGGCGACGGGGTTGAAGCGCAGGCGGCCGCGCTCGAGGTCGGCCCGTATGCCCGATTTTGCGTCGGAGGCAATGGGGGAGTTTCGTGGAACCGCGGGGCGGTCAGCCCGGGGGCTCGTCGTACCCCAGGATCTCGTCTGCGGTCCGTGGATCACCCTCGGGCAGCGCCGAATAGCGCCGGCCCAGTTCGAGCAGTGCTTCCGCGACACCGTGCCGCTGCGCTCGCCGCTGAACACGCTCCAGGCGCTCGCGGAGGGCGACCGTGACCACCGTTGTCAAGGATTCTCCGGTCAGGCGCGCCAATTCGGTCGCCAGCCGATGGGCTTCGTCATTCTTGACGCTCAGACGCATGTCGGCCCTCGTGGTGCGGGGTTGGCTGGCTTCCTCGGGCGCGCTCACCCCGGCCCCCCCACTTCACCCGCCAGTCGGGCCTTGATGTCGGCATACGCAGCGCGGATCAAGGCGCGCAGGGCGTCGGGGTCCGGGCGGGCGCTCGGGCGGGCCTTCACGTGGCGCATGAAGCGCCCGCTGCCCTGCAACAGACCGGCGGGGTCGGGGAGCGAGGCGCCCTGGAAGAAGCCGATGTTCACATGGGCGGTGAACACACCCACGTAGCCGAAGGCGGCGTCCTCCACGCAGGCGGTCGGGTGGCCGTCGTGCAGCAGCTCGGTCACGTCCGGGCCGCAGGCGCGCATCTCGGCGAACCAGGCGCGGGCGAGGTCCGAGAGGGTGGGGTCGCGGGCCGCAAACCACGCGTCGACCTCGGTGCGGTCCTGGGTCGCGCCATCGAATCGCAGGAACTTCGACATGCTCCGCTCCGGTGGGTGGGGCGCGGCCAGGATAGCCCACCTACCCCCCGAACCCGTACACCAGCCACGCCGCCGCCCCGGGATCACCCACCCAGGCGCCGTCCAGCCGGAGCCCGTCGTAACGCAAACGAAGCTCCAGCGACACCGGATGCACGGGGTCGGCGTCGAACACCCACGCCAGGGCCGCCTGTGCGCCCAGCAGGGGCCCGAAGGCCGCCAGGGAGGGCAGGGTGCCCCTGGGCCAGCCATCGACCCGCACGACGCCTGCGCGGGCCGCCAGTGCCACCTGCCAGGTCGGGACGAGGTCGAGGCGGCCGCCGAGGGTGGCGAGCGCCTGCCCCTTGCCGCTGGCGCGCAGGACGGCGTCGTTGCGGGTGTCGAGCGCGCCGCCGTAGCCGATCTCGACGCCGGCGAAGGCGCCGGGGAGCACGTAGGTGCGGGCGTCGAAAGCGAGGCCGACGACGACGGGGGCGGCGTCCTGCGGGGCGTCCACGCTCAGCCCGGCGCCCACGGCAATTACGTGTACACCGGCGAGCGCGGCGGCGATCACAGGAAGACGGGCTCGCTGTAGCGCCCGAACACACCGCGCAGGGCCTCGCAGATCTCGCCGACGGTGAGTCCGGCGCGCACGGCGTCGTAGATGACACCGCCGAGGGATGTGTCACCGCGGGCGGCGTCCAGGAGCAGGGTCTGATGGTGCGTCAGTGCGTCCGGCCGGCGGGCGGCCCGGTGGGCGCGGGTGCGCTCGACCTGGGCGCGCTCGAGGTCGGGATCGACGCGCAGGACCTCGGGCGCGGCGGCGGCGTCCTCGGCCTCGACGAACTTGTTCACGCCGACCACGATGTCATCGCCCCGCTCGACGGCGAGCTGGGCGCGGTAGGCCGAGTCCTGGATCTCGCGCTGCGGGAAACCCTGTTCGATGGCCGGAATCATCCCGCCGAGCTCGTCGATGCGCGCGATGTATTCGCGGGCCTGCTTCTCCAGCGCATCGGTGAGATACTCGATGGCATGGCTGCCGCCCAGGGGGTCGACGAAGTCGGCCACGCCGCTCTCGTGCGCGATGACCTGCTGCGTGCGCAGGGCGATCTTGGCGGCCAGGGCCGTGGGCAGGCCCAGGGCCTCGTCCCGGCTGTTGGTGTGCAGGCTCTGGGTGCCGCCGAGCACGGCCGCGAGCGCCTGCAGGGCCACGCGCACCACGTTGTTGTCCACCTGCTGCGCGGTCAGCGTGCTGCCGCCCGTCTGCGTGTGGAACCGCAGCATACAGGCGCGCGGGTCCGTGGCGCCGAAGCGGTCGCGCATGATGCCCGCCCACAGGCGGCGTGCGGCGCGGTACTTGGCGATCTCCTCGAGGAAGTTGTTGTGCGCGTTGAAGAAGAAACTCAGTCGCCCGGCGAAGGACTCGAGTTTCTGCCCGGCGGCGAGCGCGGCCTCGACGTAGGCGATGCCATCGGCCAGCGTGAACGCGATCTCTTGCGCGGCGGTGCTGCCCGCCTCGCGGATGTGATAGCCGCTGATGCTGATGGTGTTCCACTGGGGCACGTTGTGTGCGCACCAGGCGAACGTATCCGTGATGAGACGCATCGACGGCCGCGGCGGGAAGATGAAGGTGCCGCGGGCGATGTATTCCTTCAGGATGTCATTCTGGATCGTGCCGTTGAGGGCGGCGGCGGGCACGCCCTGCTGCTCGGCCACGGCCACGTACATCGCCAGCAGGATGAGCGCCGGCGCGTTGATGGTCATGGACGTGGAGACTTTGTCGAGCGGGATCTCGCCGAAGAGCACGGCCATGTCCGCCACGGAGTCGATGGCCACGCCGACCTTGCCGACCTCGCCCAGGGCGCGCGGATCGTCGCTGTCCAGGCCCATCTGGGTGGGCAGATCGAAGGCGACGGACAGACCCGTGGTGCCCTGCGACAACAGATAGCGGTAGCGGCGGTTCGACTCCTCGGCGGTGCCGAAGCCGGCGTACTGCCGCATCGTCCACAGGCGGCCGCGATACATGTTGGGCTGCACGCCGCGGGTGTACGGGTGCTCGCCGGGGAAGCCGAGGTCCGGCGCCTCGGGCACGGGACACAGGGGCGGGATGGCGATGCCGCTGCTCGTCTCGAAGCGCGCGCGCCGGGGCGCGGACTTCGTCTCGAGCTTCTCGACCTTGGCCAGGAACCGGGCCCAGCCCTCGGCGTCGTACTGTGATTCGGCCATCGCTCAGCCTCCCGCGCCTTCGATGATGACGAGCTCGGCGTTGCCCTCGACGGTGCCGCCGGCCTGGACCTTGATCTCTTTGACCACGCCGGGGCCCGGGCTGCGCAGCTCGTTCTCCATCTTCATGGCCTCGACGATGATGACCCCCTGGCCGGCGGCCACGGTGTCCCCCACGGCGACGAGGACCTTGACGATCTTGCCGGGCATGGGCGAGCGGATGACCTTGCGGCCCTCGGTGGCGCCGGCCTGGCCCTGGGCCGCGCGGCGCTTGCGCTCGTCCTGGACCTCGACCACGGCGATGTGTCCGCCCACGTGGGCGTGGGTCGCGTCCCCCCGGGCGCCGAGGCGCACGGTGTGACTCTGGTCGCCCGTCAACAGATGCACCAGGCCGTCGGCCAGGTCCGCGTCCACGATCTTGGGTGCGGCGTTGCCGATCTTGTATTGGAAACGGTCCGGGCCGAGGCGCGTGACCTCGACCTCGTGCGTCTTGCCGCCGGCTTCGAGTGTGTATCGCATGTCCGTTCAACCTCCCCGCAGGACACGGCCGCGGCCGTGGGTGCGCCAGAGACTCCCGCCCGCAGCCGCCGGGGCGCCGCCGCCCGTGGCCGCCGCCTGCGCCCGCTGCTCGTCTCGCACGAAACGCTCCAGGGCCGCCGCGACGAGCGCGGCCTCGTCGCTGCCCGCGGGGGCCGCCGCCGTGGGGGGCAGGGGCGTGGTCAGCAGGGCGGTGTCATAGTTGCCGGCCACGAAGTCCGGGTGTCGCAACACACGCTCGTGCAGGGCGGTGTTGGTGGTGATGCCGAGCACGGCCGTCTCGCCCAGGGCGCGGCGCATGCGGCGAATGGCCTGCGCGCGGTCCGTGCCCCAGGTGCAGAGCTTGGCGACCAGGGGGTCGTAGGCCATGGGCACGACGGAGGCGCCGTCCACGCCGGCGTCCACGCGCACGCCGGGGCCGGCGGGCCACGATACGTGCGTGAGCGTGCCGGGCGAAGGCAGGAAGGTCTCGGGGTCCTCGGCGTAGATGCGGCACTCGATCGCGTGCCCGCGGGGCACGAGGTCCGCCTGCGTGAAAGGCAGGGGCTCGCCGGCGGCCACGCGCACCTGCGCCTCGACGAGGTCGAGGCCGTAGACGAGCTCCGTGACCGGGTGCTCGACCTGCAGGCGGGTGTTCATCTCGAGGAAGTAGAACTCGCGGTTGGCGCCGACGAGGAACTCGCACGTGCCGGCGCCGACGTAGCCGCAGGCGCGGGCGGCGGCCACGGCGACCTCGCCCATGCGGTGCCGCATCGCGGGGTCCACGAAGGGGCTCGGGCTCTCCTCGAGGACCTTCTGGTGGCGCCGCTGGACGCTGCACTCGCGCTCGCCGATGTAGACGCAGTTGCCGTGGGCGTCCGCGAAGACCTGGATCTCCACGTGGTGCGGCCCGAGCACGTACTTCTCCAGATACACGCTGTCGTCGCCGAAGGCGCCGGCGGCCTCGCGGCGGGCGGTCTCGACGGCGGCGCGCACGCCGGCCTCGTCCTCGACGCGGCGCATGCCCTTGCCGCCGCCGCCGGCCGAGGCCTTGATCATCACGGGGAAGCCGATCTCGCGGGCGATCTGCACGGCCTCCTCGGGGTCGCGCACGGGCTCCACGGTGCCGGGCACCACGGGCACGCCGGCGGCGGTCACGGTGCGGCGCGCCAGGAGCTTGTCGCCCATGGCCGTGATGGCCTCGGGCGGCGGGCCGATCCAGACGAGGCCGGCCTCCTGCACCTTGCGGGCGAAGGTCGCGTTTTCGCTGAGGAATCCGTAGCCCGGGTGGATCGCCTCGGCCCCCGTGCGGCGGGCGGCGTCGATGACGGCGTCCATGCGCAGGTAGCTCTCGCGGGAGGCCTCGGGGCCGACGCAGACGGCCAGATCCGCCGAGCGCACGTGGAGTGCGTGGCGGTCGGCCTCGGAGTAGATGGCCACGGGCGAGATGCCGAGGTCGCGCAGCGTGCGCATCACACGCACGGCGATCTCGCCGCGATTGGCCACGAGCACACGTTTGAACACGGAGAGGACCTCCCGAAGTGCAGGCAATCCGGGGCGGTTTAGCAGAAAACGACGGGGGATTCGATGTTGTCGCGGGCGCGACGGGGCGGGTGAGGCGGCGGGCGGGTCCGGGGACCGGTCAGAGCGGGAAGACGCAGATGCCCATGGCGGCGTCGCAGA
This sequence comes from uncultured Myxococcales bacterium, assembly GCA_903847385.1. Taxonomy (GTDB): domain Bacteria; phylum Myxococcota_A; class Bradymonadia; order UBA7976; family UBA1532; genus CAINDO01. The sequence continues at coordinate 1,488 of CAINDO010000535.1, read as the reverse complement.
AGGCGCCGGCGGGGCAGTCGGCGTCGGCGCGGCAGTCGGCGCCGACGGGCGGGGGCGGGGGCGGGGGCGGGGGCTGCACATCGCTGACGCAGAACTCGCCGCCCGGCGCGCACTCGCAGATCTCGCGGCCGCTCTCGTCGATGAAGCAGCCGCAGGGGCCGTCGAAGATCTCGACGTGGCAGCTCGGGTGGGCGTCGCACTGGACCGAGGTCAAGCCGTCGCAGGTGTTGGCGTCCCAGCAGATGTCGAAGTTCCCGGCGGCGTCCGTCAGGGCGACGCAGGAGTTCATCTGGGCGCAGGCGTCGGCGCCGATGTTCACACAGCGATTGCGGGCGGGGCCGCAGTACTGCTGGACTTCGCAGACGCCCGGAAGCGGGGGCGGGCAGTCCACGCCGGGGGGGCAGTCCACGCCGCCGCCCATGCAGATCTCCTGCTCGAAGACCTCGCAGCGGGGCTCGGAGACGCACGTCACCGGGTCGAGCTGGCCGCAGATGTCGCCGAGGGGCACGCAGGACCGGATCGGCTCACAGACCGGGCACTCCGGATCGGCCGGGTCGCAGGGCAGGCAGGGCGGCTGGAGCTCCTGGATGCCGCAGCCGGGCGTGGCCTCGCACAGATCGACGGGCGTCGCGGCGCAGGGCTCGATGAAGCGGACCTGGCAGAAGCCGTCCACGGGGACCGGGCGTGCGCACATGCAGGCCGGGTCCGCCGGGTCGCAGGGGCAGTCGACGGGCGGGGGCTCCATGCCGAACCCGAACCACTCGCAGGTGGGGTCGGCCACGCAGCTCGCCTCGTCGAAGTAGCTGCAGGCGGGCGGCGCCTGGACGCAGATGAGCTGCGCGTCGCAGTCGCAGATGATCGGCTGGCCGGCCTCGTCGAAGCCGCAGTCGCAGGGGACCTCCTGGACCATGCAGCCGTCGACCTGGGCGCAGACGTCCGGCGGCAGGTTGGCGCACGGATCCTGGGGGATGTCCGTCACGCACATGCCGCAGGCGGGGGCGATGATGCCCGGGCAAGCGCAGTTGGGGTCGTCCGGCGGGCAGTCGCAGGGCAGGGGCGCGCCGCAATCGGGCGAGGGCACCCAGGCGCAGCCGGGGCTGTTCCAGCAGATGTTCGCGTCGAAGATCTGCTCGCAGGCCGCCGGGGCGTCGGGCACGCAGATGGCCTCGCCGCCGACGCAGTTGCAGATCTCGCGGCCGTCGGCGTCGATCACACAGTCACACACGCCGGGGGCCATCTCCAGGTGGCAGCCGGGGGTCTGGGCGCAGACGTCCGGGGTCAGCTGGAAGCAGTCCTGGGGGATGTCCGAGACGCAGAGCTGGACGACCTCGCAGACGGCCGGGCAGACCTGACCGGGCGGGCAGGGCGCGCAGCCCTCCTCGAGGTGGCAGCCGGGGGTCTGGGCGCAGACGTCCGGGGCGAGCGCGTCGCAGGGAGAGGGCGACTGGGGCGTGCGGCAGCCCACGAAGATGGGCGCGCAGGCGGGGG
>CAINDO010000534.1 GCA_903847385.1 uncultured Myxococcales bacterium | reverse complement strand
CGAGATCGGCGGCAGCGGCGGCGCGGCCAACGGCGGCAGCGGCGGCACCCCGGTCGGAGTCGGCGGCAGCGGCGGCACGCCGGGCACCGAGCCCGACGCGGGTGAGGGGAACGGCGCGGACGCGACCGTGGACGACACGCTCTCCTCGGCCGCCGGCGGTTGCGCCTGCGACCAGACCCGGGGCGAGCCGGTCCCGGCGTTCCTGGCCTTCGCGCTGCTCGGCCTGATGCGGGTGCGCCGGCGCCGCTGAGGGCCGAAAAGGCGACGCCACGCGGTTCGTGATATGCGTCTCCCGTGCAACCCGTCGTCGCGCCGCGCCCGCATCCCCGACTGAACGTCCCCGCCGAGCTCCTGCGGCTCGGGTACGTGCTGCTCTCCCGCATCGGCGAGGGCGCGACGAGTGAGGTCTGGGACGCCAAACACAGCGCCTCCGGGCGTGTGGTGGCCATCAAGGTCAGCCGGGGGGACGTGCCCGAGGCGCAGATCATCGCCGCCCGGATGCAGACCGCCTGGAACGTGGGCCGCGGCCTGCGTCACGCGCACCTGGTCGGCAACCTGGACGGCGGCACGCTGCCCGACGACCGCGCCTGGCTGGCGATGGAGCGCCTGGTCGGGCAGGACCTGCAGGCGGAGCTGGACGCCCGTGGCGTGCTCGAGCCGCCCCGCGCCGTCCACATCGCGCGGCAGGTGGTCGAGGCCCTGCAGGTGCTCCACCGCCGCGGCGCCGTGCACCGGGACGTGAAGCCCGAGAACATCTTCCTCTGCGCGTCCGGGCAGTTCGCCGACCACGTGAAGCTCATCGACCTGGGTGTGCTCTCGCTGGCCGTGGACGACCCCGAGCGCGCGCACGAGGACACGGGCCGCCTGATCATGGGCACGCCGCTCTACCTGGCACCGGAGATGGCCCGGGGCGTCCGGCCGGACGGTCGCGCCGACATCTACTCCGTGGGCGCGGTGCTGTACCACCTGCTCAGCGGGGTGCCGCCCTTCGATCACGACGATCCGACCGAGGTCGTCCGCCGGCACGTGATGGAGCCGGTGCCGCGCCTGGAGACGCTCCACGGCGAGCTGCCGGACGACCTGTACGCCCTGGTGCACGCCTGCCTGGAGAAGGAGCCCGACCGCCGGCCGCAGGACGCCCAGGCGCTGCTGGACGCCCTCTCGGCCATCGCGGACACGCTGGCGTCGGGGGCGCTCGGCGCGTCGATTCGTCAGGCGGCGGTGCCGGCGGTGCCGGGCACGGGCCTGCCCGCGGACTGGCGGCACCTGCACGCCGTGCTGGGCCGCTACGTGGGCCTGCTGTGGGCGCACCGACCGCTGCCACCGACCCTGGCGGACGCCCTGGACTGGGCGCAGGACGCGCGCCTGTCCGTCGAGACGGCTCAGGGCATGTTGCAGCAGCGCCGGGAGCGCGCGGACACCCTGGCCCGGGTCCGCATCGCCGCCCAGACGCGCCTGGACGTGCAACGCCGCGACCTGGGGCGCGCGCTGGACGTGGCCGAGGCCGGGCGTCGCGAGGCGCAGGCGGCCATCGACGAGGCCCAGCGCCGCCTGGCGGCCATCGACGAGCGGTATCGCGCCCTGGTCGGGCGGCTCTCCGGTCGCGAGGAGTGCGCCATCGAGGCGTTCGATGCCTCCGAGGTCTCGGCCCAGCGCGGCCCCGTGCGGGCGCTGCTCGCCGAGCGGAACGAAGCCGACGGGCGCTTGCGGCAGGCGCGCCTGTCCGAGCGCGACGCCGCGGAGCAGGTCGCGCTCCTGCTCGCCGAGGAGGTCGAGGTGGAGAACGCCTACCAGGAACTCCGCCTGCGCGAGCGGGACGAGGAGCGCCGCCACGAGCTCCAGGCGGACGTGGCCGCCGACGCCGCCGTGACGGCCCAGCGCGCCTACGAGAACGCGTGCCTGCAGCTCTTCACCGAGTATGTGGAGCAGGCGTCGGCGCGCATGCACGCCGGCGACTGATCACATCTCTTCGAGCGGCGTCATGCCCATGAGCTCGAGGCCGGCGGCCAGCGAGCGGCGGGCGGCGCGCACGAGGTTGGCCCGGGCCGCGGACACGCCGGGCTCGGCGCCGATCACGCGGGCGTCGTTGCAGTTGAAGAAGCCCGCGAACGCCCGCGCGACCTCGAACGTGGCCTTGGTGAGCAGGTTGGGCTTCAGCTCGACGGCGGCGTTGGCGATCTCGCCGGGGAAGGCCAGCAGCGCCTTCAGCACGGCCTGCTCCTGGGGCAGGGTGAGCGCGGCGTAGTCGGGCTCGACGCCGGCGTCCGCGTCCCCCAGCTTGCGCAGGATGCTGCCGGCGCGCGCGTAGGCGTACTGGCAGTAGGCGCCCGTCTCGCCCTCGATGGCGATGGAGCGCTCCTTGTCGAACACGAAGGTCGTGGGCGGCGCGAACTTCAGCAGGAAGAACTTCAGGCCACCGAGCGCGATGGCCTCGGCGCGCCGGTGCACCTCGGCGTCGTCCAGGTCGGGGTTGCGCTCCTTGGCTGCGGCGTAGGCCAGGGCGTGCAGGTCGTCCATCAGGTTGTCGGCGTCGACGACCTTGCCCTCGCGGCTCTTCATCTTGCCGTCGGGGAGCTCGACCATGCCGTAGCTCATGTGGAACAGGCGCCCCTGCACCTCGGGCCGCAGGTTCTCCAGGATGCCGAAGAGCACCCGGAAGTGGTGGTCCTGCTCGTTGCCGACCACGTAGATCATGCGGTCGAAGCCGTGCGTGTCCAGGCGCTGCACGGCCGTGCCCAGGTCCTGGGTGGTGTAGACGCTCGTGCCGTCCGAGCGGAGCACGGCCTTCTTGCCCTCGAGGCCGATGCGGGCGAGGTCGAAGACCACGGCGCCGCTCGGGTCGCGCTCGAAGGTGCCCGCGTCGAGCCCGCCGGCGATCAGGTCCTTGCCGAGCAGGTAGGTCTGCGACTCGCGGTCGATCTGGTCGAAGCGCACGCCCATGCGGGTGTAGGTCGCGTCGAAGCCGGTCTCGCACCAGCCGTTCATCGTGCGCCACAGCGCGCGCACGTCCGCGTCCCCGGCCTCCCAGGCCATGAGCATGCGCCGGACCTCGGCGCCCAGGGCGCTCTCGGTGTTGAAGTAGGCGTCCTTGTCCGTGCCGCGGTCCTTGGCGCCGGACGCCTCGAACTCGGCCTGGAAGGCCCGCTCGAACTGCACGTACAGGTCGCCGACGTAGTGGTCGCTCTTGCGGCCGGCCTGCTCGGGCGTGCGGCCCTCGGCGAAGCGCTGGTAGGCCAGCATCGACTTGCAGATGTGCACGCCGCGGTCGTTGATCAGGTTGATCTGCACGACCTCGGCCCCGGCGGCGCGGGCGAGGGCGGCCACGGTGGAGCCGAGCACGATGTTGCGGGTATGGCCCAGGTGCAGGGGCTTGTTGGTGTTGGGCGAGCAGTACTCGACCAGGATCTTGCGACCGGCGAGGGCGTCGGAGCGGCCGCGGGCGGCGTCGTCCGTCAGCGCCCAGGGGAGGACGCGCGCGGCGACGGCCCCCCAGTGCAGGCGCACGTTCAGGAAGCCGGCGACGGCCTCGGCGCGGGCGACCAGCGGGTGCGCGCCCAGGACCTCGGCCAGCTGCGTGGCGATGGCCTGAGGGTTCTGGCGCAGCGTGCGGGCATAGGGGTGGCAGGGGAGGGTGAGGTCACCCGCGTCCTCTCGCGTGGGCAATCCGAGGGCGGCGGGCGGATGATCGCCCCGTTCGGAAAGCCAGGCGTTGAGTGCGCCGGCAAGGTCGGCGATGATTTCGGCGTGAAGGTCCTTCGGCATGCGCGCATTCTGCGCAGCGCCCCCCCCGGGCGCAAGGCGGCCGGCGTCGTCGTGGTGTTCGCGGTCGCGAGCCTCGTCGGATGCCTGGGCGATCCGCGCACTGCGGCCAACGCGGACGTGAGCGAGAGCGACATCGTGGCCATCGAGGCCGGCGAGGCCGCCTGCCTGCCCGTATCGGGCTCGGGCTGCGCGCCCACGGACCCCGGCGCCCCCTGCGACCGTGTGGTCGACTGGAAGCTGCAGCTCATCGTCGACCGCTCCGGCTGCGACGTGCCGGGCGTGGACGCCGACGAGGTCGGCCTGCCGGTGCAGGACAAGGCGCTCCCGCAGCGGCCCGCCTTCTCGCTGGGCACCGTGGACCCGGGGCCGGACCTGCTGGTCGACGCGCGGACGCTCTCCGCGGAGGTCGAGGGTGTGGTGCCCGACGCCGCAGATCCCACGCTGGTCTTCCGCGCCGCTCTCGGCAGCTTCAACCCCGACCGCTGCGCCTGGCCCTTCGAGCTCGGCTGGTACCGGGACACGGCCGCCGGCGTGCGCCAGATCGTGCGCCTGCACGGATTGTTGGCCAGCGACGGCACGGCGAGCGGAACCGGCGAGCGTCGGGACGAATCCGTTCACTTTGCGTGTTCATCCGATCTGCGAATCGTCCGGGTGCCCGCGTCCCCCTGACGCCTTGATCCCGGCTCCCCGGATCCCGACGAATCCTGATAGAGTCCTCGCCCTCGTACAGAAAGACCGAAGTCCATGGCCGCCACCTCGAGCTCCCTCGCCGACCTCCGCAAGAAGGTCAATGACCTCAACGCCCAGTACGACTCCTTCTTCGCCGGTCAGCCCCGCATCTCGCGCGACGTGGCCCTGATGGACTCCCTGCGGGACAACATCCGCCCCGTGGTGACGGCCCTGGCCGCCCTGCCGGCGAGCAAGGACCGCGACGAAGTCCTGGACACGGCCCGCAAGAACCTCGCCCTGTACGAGACCGAGTCGAAGTCGATCCGCGAGGCGCAGAGCGGCGGCCCGGACGCCCTCGAGGCCCACCGCCTGAGCACCTGGGCCGGCTTCGCCACGCGCCGCTACGTGCGCCACTTCGCCGGCAAGTCCCGCGCCACGCGCGACCTGGGCCTGCTCTCCGAGCTGATCGAGGACCTCAAGCACCTGAACGAGGACCTCTCCTCGCTGTCCCAGGAGTTCACCAACGCCGAGGTCACGGACGCCCGGACGACGGTCGAGAACAGCCTGAAACTCTACCAGGACGAGCGGACCGCCATCCAGGAGGCCCGTGGGCGCTCGACGCCCGAGGAGCTCGCCGACCTGCTCGCGCAGGTGGCCAACGACCAGTTCCAGATCTACCAGGAGCACTTCGTGGGCAAGTCGCGGGTCAGCCGCCGGCCCGACCTGCTCCAGCGGGTGATCAACAGCCTCGAGGGCGTGCTCGACCTGATGCAGAGCGCCGGCGCGAAGCTCCCGGGCCACGCCCACAACCCGCGCAACATCGAGACCGTCACCCGCCAGATCGCCTTCTACCGCAGCGAGCTGGAGGAGATCCGCAAGGCCCGCCAGGACACCAAGTTCCCGGACCTGGTCGGCGCCCTGGGCACGGCCGCCAACGAGATCTTCGCCGAGTACCGCAAGCACTTCGCCGGGCAGGACCGCCGCACGCGCGACCTGGCGCTGCTCAGCAAACTCTGCGATCAGCTCTACGAGGTCGCGCACCAGATGGACGACCTCGACCGCGTCCGCGAGGACGAGATGAACCTGCACAACCTGTCGATCGTGCTCGACAATCTCCGCTTCTACGAGCGCGAGTTCGACGAGGTCGGCAAGGCGCAGGCCGGGACGTCCCCCGCCGCGCGCTGACGTGCCCGGCCCGCCCGTCCTGGCGCTGCTGCTGGCCGCGCCGCCTCTGCTCTACCCCGTGGAGGCGCCGCCGCAGGTCACGGCCACCGTGGGCACCTACCGCATCGGCCACCACCACGCCGGGCTCGACCTCGGCACGGACGGACGCGAGGGCATGCGCGCCCGGGCGGCCCTGGACGGCGAGATCGTCCGCATCCAGCGCAGCCACGTGGGCTACGGGCGGGCGATCTACATCCGCCACGCGGACGGCCTGACCACGGTCTACGGGCACCTGGAGCGCTTCTCACCGGCGCTGGAGGCCATCGCGCGGGCCGAGGAATCCCGCGTGAAGAAGTACGCGCTCGAGAAGACGCTCGACCCGCCCATGCCAGTGAAACAGGGCGATTTCCTCGGGTATGTGGGCACGAGCGGCACGGATCTGATCCACCTGCACTTCGAGCTGCGGTCGGACAACGTGCCCGTGAACCCGCTCACCCACGGACTGACCCTGCCGGACACGCAGCCGCCCGTGATCTCCCGGGTGCTTCTCGTGCCCCGGGACGCCGGCGCGCAGATCGACGGCGTCCACGCCCCGCGCGAGGTGGCCCTGACGTCGGGCGCGGCGCCCCCGCGGCTCACGGTCACCGGGCGCGTCGGCGTGCTCGTCGAGGTCACCGACCACATCGACGGCAGCCCCCGCGACCTGGAGCCGGCCCGGCTGGAGTTCGGCGTCGACGGCACCGTGCGCCACCGCGTGTCCTACGAGCGCGTGTCCTACGGGCAGAAGAGCGCGACGGAGCTGGACTACCTGGCCGAGCGCAAGGCGGACGGCACCGGGCGGTTCCACCGGCTCTGGCGCGAGGGGCCGGACCTGCTGGTGTTCCCCGGCCCGGTCGGGCGCGATCTGGGTGACCTGGGCCCCGGCGAGCACCGCCTCCGGTTCGCCGCGCAGGACGCCGCCGGACATGAGACGCAACGGGAACTTCTGGTCGAAAGTGTGCCTTATCGTGCGGGTTGCGCCCCGAGCGCGTCCGCCGAAGTGGTCGCCACCGTGGCCGAAGCCCCGCTCGTGGGCACCCGCTGGACGGAGTCGACCCTGATCGTGCCCCTGGCGGGTGCGTGTGCCGCGGACTTCGCCTGGCGCCTCACGGCGACCTCGGGCGGCGCGGCCGTGAGCCCGCCGACGCGCTTCACGTCCGTGCCCGAGGGCCCGGCCCTCGCCATCGACCTCGACCCGGAGCGGGACACCACGCTCGTGCTCGAGACGCGGGGTGGGGGGGCGGCGCCCGCGCGGGCGAGGTTCGAGGCCCGTTCCTTGCGCGGCGGCGAGACGCTCACCGCGCTCGACGGGCGTGTCCGCCTGACGGTCGGCAAGGACGCCCTCTTCGCGCCCTACCTGACGGACGTGAGCGAGGCCGAGGATCCGGGCAACGCCGAGCTGCGCCCCGTGGGCAAGCTGGCGGTGTTCCGGCAGACGTGGCGTCCCGTGCGCGGGGGCAGCACGCTCCGGCTCGGCCGCCCGGCGGACGCGCCGACCAAGGGCCTCGGCCTGTACTTCCGCGAAGGGGACCGCATCTGGCGCGTGGGCGGTCGCCCCGTCGACGACCCGCCGGCCCTCGAGGGCGGCCTGGTGCACGTCGGTCCGGTGGGGCTGATGCGCGACGACACGCCACCCACGCTCGGCGACGCGGCGTGGGCGGCGCACCCCGCGGGCGCCCGACTGGTCCTGCCGATCACGGACGCCGGCGCCGGGGTCGACCCCAACACCCTGCGGGTCGAGGTCGATGGCGAGGCGGTCTGGCCCGAGTATTTCCACGCCTACGGCCGGGCCGTCTGGCGGCCCTGGGCACCCCTGAAGGCCGGCGCCCACGAGGTCGGGCTGCGGGTGCGGGACGCCGCCGGGAATGAAGCCCGGCGAACGCTGCGTTTCACCGTCGGCCCGTGACGCCCTGACTTGTTGTTGCGTCTGCCTCACACATACATCTGCGTCTAGGTACATTCATCCATCGACAGCGTTTGACAACGTCGGTAAGGTGCGGCAGATGTAGGTCGAGATGAGGTCGCCTGCGCCGTTCGCGGCAGATTCACCGACCTTCTCCGACCCAAAAAAACACCCACGCCTCACGATAACGTCGCCGGGAGCCGATCCCACCGGGCGTTATGGGGCGTATAGATTTGCAGTGCGTATGTAACTTGCGTTACCTTCGCGCTGCGGGTGTGCGCAGAGGCCCAGGGTGGGCCTTATGCACTCGCACAGTTCTTGCCTGGGACATGGACGGCCGAGGCGGATTCGCCGGTTCGATGAACGAACCGTCATTCCTGTGCAGGAGCTTGATCATGGTTGGAATGCTCTTCGGGCGGATGCCGGCGTGGGTCCTTTTGGCCTTCGTCGTGCTCTTTGCGTCGCCTGCGTTCGCCCAGAACGAGGTCGTGGTCCCGGTTCCCTACTCCCAGAAGAACCCGGACATCCCGCACCCCGTCCACAAGGGCGCCTACACCACGCTCAAGGCCTACGTGCGCAACGCGTCCTGCGGCACCTACACGGTGACCTGGGACGTGAACCGCAACGGCAACTACGACGACGACTGGGCCCGCAACGTCGGCCCGGACGGCAACAGCACGCTGTGGGAGATCGGGCGCACCTACGTGGTGCCCTCCGTCGACATGCAGGGCCAGCCCCTGGTCGCCGACACCACGCTGAACATCTCGGTCCGCGTCCGGAACACGTGCAACGGCACGAACAAGTACGGCACGTACCGGATGTTCATCTACAACTGGACGCCGGCCGACAACCCGACGCAGTGGACCGCCGAGCAGCTCGAGATCCTGCAGGTCGAGGCCGTCGACGAGGGCATGTGGTTCAACCACCGCACCGTGGTCGGCCGCAATGGCAACAACACGAACAGCATCACCGGTCAGTGCCCCTTCACCGAGGGCACGGGTCTGTACCTCTGGCTGTACACCATCAACGGCCACCTCCCGGCCTACCCCCCCGGCACGTACAACCTCTTCGGCCAGAACGACGCCCCCAACGGCTTCGTCGAGGAGAACGACCGCCGCTGGACCGTCGACCCCTACGCCGAGACCGCCGTCCGACTGATGAACGACCTCACGGCGGGCGCCAACCTGACCGGCGTCAACGGCATCGATGAGGACAACACCTGCGGCTACAACGGCGACCAGTTCCACCCGGGCGCCACGCCCGCGGACCAGGAGCTCCGCTGCGCCCGCATCGGCGGCACCGTCGACGGCCGCGGCGCCTACACCAGCCGCGGCGGCGGCACGTACCAGATGGGCATCAACGGCGGCGCCATCGCCACCTGCCTCCCCTCGATGGCCGGCACCCGCATCCAGAACGGCCCCCTCGCCGGCAACCGCTTCGAGTGGTACGCCCAGCAGCTCACCGACTACCTCGGCTGGATGCAGCTCGACGGCGGCGCCGCCTACGGCTCCTGGTACTACAACAACGTCGACCTGCCCAACGAGACCGCCGGCAGCCTGACCCAGCCCTGCTACGGCACGACCTGCGGCGCGTGGGCCGTCTACTCCGACATGTCCACCACCCAGTGGGCCATCGTCGGCATGGAGGGCATCGAGGAGGCCGGGCGCGACTACGGCATCGTCGTCTCCAACCGCCACAAGTACCGCCTCGCCGAGCAGCTCAAGCTCGGTCAGCGAAACGACTCCGGCGGCATGACCTACGCCAACAACTACAACGAGCCCGACCTCAAGCTCACCGGCGGCGCCATCCTCGGCGCCCGCTGGCTGAACCTGCACAACCAGGCCGCGAACGACGGCACCCGCGCCTGGCGCCCCTACACCCAGTTCAGCAAGGGCGAACTCCGCCAGGTGTACGACCGGTTCATCTCGTTCACCGCGGCGTGGTGGACGCAGCGCCGCGTGCACGGCACCCACTGGCTGGACGGTCTGTGGGCCTTCGGCGACTACCTCTGCGGCGACAACAGCGGCATCTACAGCCAGGGCCGCTGCGGCAACACGTACGGCATCTACTCCCACCAGAAGGGCTACCGCACCGGTATCCCCCAGGCGGCGACCATCGGCGGCCACGACTGGAACCGCGAGTTCTCCATCTACTACATCCGCGCGATGACGCGGAACCTGGACCCGAACAACCCCCTGTCCAGCTACGACTCGTTCGGCCAGATCATGGACGACTACTGTGACATCTGGGGCGTGACCTGCGGCTACGGCCCGGGCTACTTCGGCTCCGTGATGGGTCACCTCGTCCTGACCCCGACGATCTTCCACCCGAAGCCCGTGCCGCTCGCCTCCGTCGACCAGACGCAGGTGTTCGCCGGTTGCGCCGGCGGCACCAACGGCAAGGTCATCTTCGATCACCACGACTCGTTCCACCCGAACTTCGCCGCGCGCATCGTCCGCTACCAGTGGGACGTCAACGCCGCCAACGGCCTCTGGTGGGAGACGGGCGCCGCCCCCGACTACCAGACCCCGGGTCCGGACGGCGTCATCGGTCAGATCTTCGAGTACACGTACAACAGCCCCGGGAACTACCGCGCCACGCTGCGCGTCATCGACGACGCCGGCGAGAACAAGACGGCGTTCGTGGACGTCCAGGTGCTCGCCAACCCGAACACGCCCCCGGGCGCGGTCGCCGGCGCCCCCTACGTCATCGAGGACGGCGAGAACCTGCAGCTCGCCGGCAACGCCTTCGACGCCAACGCCGCCTGCGGTGACACGATCACGGTCTCCTGGGACCTGAACAACGACAACACCTTCGGCGACGCCGGCGCCAACCGGGCCGACTCCCTGGTCACCGCCGCCCAGATCGCCGCGCTGCCCCGGGGCGTGGCCAACCGCGTGCGCATGAAGGTCCGCGACGCCGCCGGCCTCGAGGTCATCGCCGAGACCACGCTGACCATCTGGGCCAGCCTGCCCCAGGCCGTGCTGCGCGTGAACCCCACGCCCGCCCGCTGTGGCGAGACCGTGTTCTTCGATGGCTCCCGCTCGGGCTCGCCCAACCCCCTGCGCCAGATCGTCCGCTACGACTGGGACGTCGACGGCCGCGCGGGCTTCGACGGCATGGGCCCGGTGTTCAGCTACACCTACCCCCGCTTCGGCTCCTACGCCATCACCCTCAAGGTCACGGACGACCGCGGTCGCACGGCCACGGCCGCCGGGACGGTCGATGTCACCCTGGGCAACGTCGCCCCGGAGGCCCGCATCGACCGCCCGGTCTTCACGGTGCTCTCGGGCGAGAGCGTGACGCTCGACGGCTCGGGCTCCTCGGACCAGAACGACGGCTGCGGCGACCGCATCGTCACCTACAAGTGGGACCTGAACGGCAACGGTCAGTACAACGACCCCACGGACATGGCGACGGAGACGGCCGAGCTGAACTGGCAGTACCTGTCGCAGCGCATGCGCTGGCCGGCCAGCCGCGAGACGAACCAGCCCTCGAACCTGGTCCGTCTGCAGGTCACGGACACCTTCGGCCTGACCAGCACGGCCGAGGCCCAGATCATCATCTACGACGCGACCCCCATCGCCGACTTCGAGCAGACGCCGAACCCCGCGCCCATCAACGTGCGCACCGGTGAGATCCGGCCCTTCCTCGACGGCCGCGCCAGCCGCTCGCCCATCGCCGGCGTGAGCATCACGCGCATCGACTGGGACGTGGACGACGACGGCAGCTTCGAGACCCTCAACCGGACCACCATCCAGGCGCTGCGCGAGATCCGCCCGGTCCCGCAGAACCAGGACCAGGTGCCCCAGCTCTTCGCCCGCATGCGCGTCACCGACAGCGCCGGTCGCACCGCGACCCGCCGCTTCGAGGTCTTCACGCACGTGCCGCCCACGCCGCCCACGGCGGACGCCGATCCGTCGGACCTTCCGGAGACCGGCTACAACCTGCTCCTCGGCGAGACGCTCACCCTGAACGGCGCGGCCTCGTTCGATCCGGACGCCGCCGACTTCGGCGACTTCGTGGCCTGGTACCGCTGGGACCTCAACTGGGCCGACGGCGCGCCCTTCGTCGCCGACATCACCCGCCAGGACCAGAACTCCGACGCCGTCGAGGCGGTCACGCCGCTCAACGTGCAGGAGATGGCCAACTTCGGTCTGCTCAACCCCGGCCACTACCAGGTCAAGCTGCAGGTCGAGGACTCGACCGGTCAGACCAACTACGACACGGCCCCGATCAACATCCACCCGACGACGCCCATCGCGCGCTTCACGATGGACGCGAACAACATCGCCTGTGGTGATCGCGTCACGCTCGACGCCCGGTCGTCCTACCACCCGCACCCGCTGATCCGCATCGACAGCTACCTGTGGGACCTGGACAACGATGGCCAGTACGACGACGCCGAGGGCCCCGTGGTCCAGGCCAGCTACAACCAGTTCACCTACGGTCAGGCCAAGACGCTCCGTTTGCGCATCACCGACAGCCTCGCGCACACGGCCACGGCCAGTGCGCAGCTCCTGGTGGACCTCGGCAACGTGGCGCCCTCGCCCATCGCCGGCGGCAACCGCGACGCCAATGGCAACGTGATGGGCCCCTACGTCCGCGCCCGCGGCGAGACGCTCCAGCTCAGCGCCGCCGGCAGCGCCGACGCCAACGAGGGCTGCGGCGACCGCATCGTCCGCTACCAGTGGGACATCAAGAACGACGGCAGCTACGAGTTCGACCGCCAGGACGACACCGTCCCGCTCATCAGCGTGGCGCAGCTCACGGGCTGGGGCATGCAGTCCATCGCCTCCTACGACATCCGCCTGCGCGTGACCGACCGCTTCGGCGTCACGGCGGACCAGATCGTGCCCTTCCGCGTCGTCAACGGCCCGACGGCCATCGTGACCGCCACGCCCGCCCGCGTGTCCTGCAACGCGCAGGTCACCTTCGACGGCAGCGCGACCTTCACGGACGGCCCCCTCGGCCAGGGCTTCGATCTCGTCGAGTTCGTGTGGGACCTGGACAACGACGGCCAGTACGACGACGCCACCGGCGCCCGCACCACCCGCAACGCCTTCGCGCTGCCGGACGCCCAGGGCAACGTGACCATGACCCCGCGTCTGCGCGTGACCGACATCAGCGGTCGCCGGTCGACGGCCAACGCCACGGTCGTCATCAACCCGCAGAACCTGGCGCCCATCGCCGCCGCGGGCGGTCCGTACACCACGGGCCCCATCGCCGGCGGTTACCAGCCCATCACGCTGGACGCCCGCGCCTCCTACGATCCGGACGAGCCCTGCGACGCCATCACGGCGTACAAGTGGGACATCGACGGCGACGGCCGCTTCGGCAACGAGGACGCCCCCGCCGAGCCCATGGGCGCGCTGGTCCAGAACTTCACCTCGAACCTCTGGCAGCCCAACACGACGCAGACCATCCGACTCAAGGTCTGCGACATGCGCAACACCTGCTCGAAGATCGACGAGACGGACGTCCAGATCCGCGCCGCCGCGCCCCCGCTCGGCCGCATGATCGCCCCCCTCGCCGCCGACGGCGCGTGCATGGGCCAGGGCGCCTTCGACGTCCGCTTCGAGGTCAGCGATCCCGGCGGCCGCCCGGTCGTGGCCACGGTCAACATCGCCGGCCTCGACGTGGGCACGAGCAACATCCAGCCCCCGGCCAATGGCGCCATGATCGCCGGCTCCATCCGCGTGGACCCGGCTGCCCGGAACATCCCCGAGGGTCGCCACCTGATCGTCGTGAAGTTCCGCAACAACGCCGGCGGCGTGTCCCAGGTGGACGCCGGTGACCGCATCGTGTTTGACCGCACGGCGCCGGCGCTCACCGTGGGCAACCAGCTCGTGGCCAACGCCTGCTACGCGCCGACGAGTGTGCCCCGCCCGGTCATCGACGTGGCCGACGCCTGGGACCCGGTGCCCTCGCTCACCACCGAGACGACCTCGGACGTCTGCGCCCGGAACTTCCGCGTCACGGCGCGGGACGCCTGCGGCAACTCGACGGTCGTCAACCGCGCCTACTACCTCGCCGAGGCGGTGCCGGTGACCATCACGGCGCCCATCGAGGGCTCGCTGGTCAACAACGCCAGCATCAGCTGGAACGTGCCCGGTGCCGCCCAGTGCCACCCGAACGTCACCACGCTGCTGTCCCGCGACGGCGCGAACCCCCAGGCCTACAACGCCAACACCCCGCTGGCCCAGGCCGGCACCTACGTGTTCTCGATGACCGTCAGCGACTGCCTCAACCAGGTCCGTCCCTACGGTCGCCGCTTCACGATCAACGCCCCGCCGGTCGCCGTGCCCATCCCGGCCGGCCACCCGCAGGCGGACCCGGCGCGCGCGAACACCTACCACGTCAAGCAGGGTGACCAGCTCGTGGTGGACGCGAACGACTCCCGCGCCCCCGAGACGTTCGACAGCATCGTGTCCTACGCCTGGGACTGGACGGCCGATGGCACCGTGGACGCGAACACCGCCCGCGCCATCTACCCGACGCCCTCGCAGGGCACGTTCGACGGCCGCCTGACGGTCACGGACACCGTCGCCGCCACGGGCACCTCGCCGTTCCGGGTGGTCATCGACGACGTGAGCCCGGCCTGCGCGGCCGGCGGCCCCTACGTGGTCTTCTCGAAGAACCAGTTCACCGCCGACGGCTCCAACAGCCGCCCCGGCGCCGCCAACGAGCCCATCACCCGCTACGTGTGGGACTGGGATGATCCGACGGCCGACACCGAGGGCGTGCGGGCGAACCACACCTACACGGACGCCGGCAACTACTTCCTGCGCCTGACCTGCCACGACCAGGACAGCAACTCGAGCTCGACGGTCCGCGTCGACGTCCGCGACGTGTCGCCGATCAT
>CAINDO010000533.1 GCA_903847385.1 uncultured Myxococcales bacterium | reverse complement strand
GTGGTGCGCTTCGACGGCCTGCCGGGCGAGTACGCGCAGTTCGACTTCGGCGAGGTCTGGGTCAAGCTCGACGGCGACCGGCGCGAGAAGATCGTCTTCTTCGCGGGGCGTCTGAAGTACTCGCGGTTCATGCACGTGGTGGTGGTGCCGAACCAGAACTCGGAGACGGTGGTGCGCTCGCTCATCGAGTGCCTGACGGCGTTCGGTGGCAGCCCGAAGGAGTGGGTGTTCGACAACCCGAAGACCATCCGGCTGAGCGCCTGGGGCGTGGAGCCGGTGGTGCTCCACCGCTACCTGCGCGACCTCGTCGCCGAGTACCGGGTCATCCCGACTTTCTGTGCGCCGCGCTCGGGCAACCAGAAGGGTTCCGTTGAGCGGCTCGTGGGCTACTCCAAGAAGAGTTTCTTCCTGGCCCGCACTTTCCGGGACCGCACCGATGTGTTGGCGCAACTGGCCGAATGGCTGCGGGAGGTGAACCAGGAACGGCCGTGTGATGCCACCGGTGTCATCCCCGAGGTTGCGCGGCAGGACGAGCTGCGCTGGCTTGCCCAGCGCCCCGTGCAGGCGACGGGCGGCGCACACACGTTGCGCGACACGGCTACGGTTACACCCATGGGGACCATCTCCTGGGGCGGCACGCCATACTTTGCGACGGCCCGGCGCATCGGCGCGCCGGCGACACTGCTGATCCGGCGCGATACCATCGAGGTCGTCGTGGGTGACGGCAGCGAACGGTGTGTTCACGTCCGTCGCGATGGTATCGCGGTGGTTCAGCGACACCCGGGACAGCGCGATGACATGCTCGGCGCGGTCCACGGTCGGCGGAAGCAGGCGACGTTTCGGCGACAGTGTCTCATCGAGCTGGGGAAACCGGCCCGCGACTTCCTGGGCATCCTCGTGCACGTCTGCCCCGACGGGCGTTGGGAGCAGCCATGCGCTGAGCTGTTCGACCTGTTGCAGGAGCACGGCGACGAGGCGATGCGGGCTGCCCTGGGCCGTTGCGTGACCCGGAAACGCTACACGGCCGCCGACGTGGTGGTCGCGCTGCGGGAGGCCGCATGAGTGACATCACGCACATCGACCTGGGCGCCCTGCTCAAGCGTCTGAACCTGGCCACCGTGGCGCGCATCATGGCCGACTTCGAGCAGCAGGCGGCCAAGGAGAGCTGGACCCACCGCGAGTACCTCGTGCGTCTGATGGCCGAGGAGGTCGCCAACCGCGCGAATACTCGCGTCACGAAGCTCGCCCGGTACGCCCACTTCCCGTTCCTGAAGACCATCGAGGAGTTCGACTTCACGTTTCAGTCGACCGTCCGACGGACCCAGCTCGGTCCCTACCTCGGGCCGGAGTTCGTGACCGAGGGGCGCAATCTGGTCCTGTCCGGAAAACCCGGACGCGGCAAGACGCACATCGCCGTCGCGCTGGCCTACCGAGCCATCCAGAACGGATTCGAAGCCCGATTCGTCGGTGCGACCGCACTCATCGACGAGTTGTGCGCGGCCGCACGCGCCGGCTCGCTGCGCGAGACGACCGCGGCCTACGTCCAGCCTCACGTCCTCGTCATCGACGAGGTCGGCTATCTCCAGCATGCCGACGCCGCCGCCAACGTCCTCTACGGCGTCATCGACCAACGCTGCCTGCGCCGCCGCCCCATCGTGTTCACCACGAACAAAAAGCTGCGCGAGTGGGGTCAGGTCCTCCACGACGAGCAGCTCGCCGAGGCCCTCCTCGACCGGGTCCTCGAGCGCGGACAGCACATCGCTCTCGGCGGCCGGTCCTGGCGGACACGCAACGTAGATCCCGCCACCCTCGGCGAGGAGGACTCGGAAGCATGACCGTCCGGAAATCCGGAAACTCCGTCGGGAGCCCAGCGCGGACCCACCGCCCATCGATGCCGCTTGCTCACCGGCCGCGGGGCCGGGCCGCACTCGAGGACCGCTGCGCCGCGCGACGCTCGTGCACGGCACAAGCCGTGCGTGGCCCGCGCCAACGCTCGCTCGGCGGCGCTCGCTTCACAACCGACCACTGACCTGATACGCCTGTCGCTCACCCGCCAAAATTTCCGGACGATTCCCGCCAGACTTTCCGGACTCCACACCCGCGATCTCGCGATAGACTCTCCCCGACTTTGCACCGGCCGCCGAGGGGAGATCGGCGCCGGTCATCGACAACCACCGGATGCGGTGAGGAGGGGAGCCATGACGAGGGTGTGGTCGAGTCTGGTCGCAGTGTTGCTGGCGGCCTGCGGTGCATCTTCGGAGGGAGACGCGGACGTGCGAACTCCCGACGCCCTGTCGAGGGCGCTCGACGGCCTGCGCCCTGGGCCGGACGCGAGCGTCTCGGATGGGGGTCCGATTGCCGACCGGGGGGTGACGGAAGCGGACGCCCACCCCCCCGGCGCCGACGGGGTGATGCCTGGAGCGGACGCGACGCCGGCGGACGCCCACCCCCCCGGCGACGACGGGGTGATGCCTGGAGCGGACGCGACGCCGGCGGACGCCCACCCCCCCGGCGACGACGGGGTGATGCCTGGAGCGGACGCGACGCCGGCGGACGCCCTCGCAGGCCAGGACGCCGCCCCCGTCGACGCGGCGTTGCCGGACGCGGGTCCGCCCGCCTGCCCGGATCCCGCGGCCCGCATCGAACCCGACCCTGGCTTGGACTGCGGGGCCGTGTCGAACGAGCGCCTGGTGCTGCCCTGCGGAGACGCCGTCGATGCCTGGCGGGTGCCCGTCGAGTTCACGGTGCGGCACCGGCCCGACCCCGGCCGGGACGCCCTCGTCCGGGCGCTGACCTTCACGGTGCCGGCCGACGGCGTCTACTCGTTTCTGCCGTGGCCGGGGGACGGCCGCCGAGGGCGCCTGCACTTCTCCCTGCGCGAGGCGTGCGCCGATCCGGCCACCGAGGTCTCCGCCGGGTTCGCCGGCTTCGAGCGCGGCGGAGACCGCGACGTCGGACTCGTCACCGGCCCGCTCGTGGCCGGCAGCGAGGTGACGCTGGTCATCCGCGAAGCGCTGGCGAACACCGCGTACGACCTGTACGTCATGAGGGCGGACGCCAACGCGCCGCCGGCGATCATCGGGGACGCCGAGGGCTGGCGCGCAGGCGAGCCCCCCGGCGACTTCATCGGCGTCCGCATCACCGGTCACGACCCCAACGGGGACGTGACGGTCGCGCTCGTGGAGAGTTTCCTTCGCGGGGAGAGCCTGGGGCAGTCCACCGCGACCGTAAGCGCGGACGCCCCGCCCGCCCGTGATTTCTCGTCCTTCCTGACGATGCTCGACAGCGGCGGAGACATGATTCGGGTCTCGTTGCGAGATTCCGCGATGAACGAGAGCGCGTCCGTGGTCGTCCGAATGATTGCGTCGCCCGTGTCGGCCGGTCCCGGCGAGGCCTGCGATCCGGGCGCGGGTCCCTCCGGCTGCACCACGGGCCACCGTTGTCACGACGACGGCGGGGACGCTCGGCCGCGCTGCGTGCCTCTGTCGGCGCCGGTCATCGACGGCGTCGTGGCCTCCATCGACGAGAACCGGCTCCTGCTCCGGGTGGACGGTCGCGACGCGGACGCGGACGTCGACCGCATCGACTGTTACGGGGTCGACCGATTCGGGGACAGAACCGTCGGCGGCTTCTGGTTCCTCGAGACGGCCCTCTTCGGCCGGGAGGCGTTCTCGGCCGTGGTCGAGAGCACGACCGACTGGCTCCCGCTGGCCGACCACCTGGAGTGTGTCGTATGGGACGAGCAGTTCCAGACGGGCGTCGGGACGGTCGCGGAGTTCCCGGACCTCGTGTACCGACAGCTCGGTGAGTCCTGCGACGCCTACGGGGTGGAGAGTGTCTGTGTCACGGCCGTGGGCTGTGAGCCGACACCGGGCGGCTTCGTCTGCGAGTGAGCGCACGACGGGCGCCGCCGGCGCCGATGCCTTGCGGCGGCGGGCGGTCTGCCCTATTGAGAGGGACATGATGACGTCTCCGTCCAGCTCCGCCGCGGCGACGGCCGCGCCCCATCGCCGTCGCTCCCGATCGACGACGGCCTCGCGGCGGCCGTGACTCCATGCGCTCGACGCCCGCAGAACGGATCGCGCCGACGCTGATGCTCGGTGAAGCCCGACTCCGCGCGCTCCGTCCGAGCGACGCGGCCGCGCTCCTCGACTACCTCGGCGACGCGCGCGTCACGGCCCGGACCAGCTTCCCCGAGGTGACCCCGGCGCTCGCCGACGCGATGATCGAGCGTGCCCGGCGCCGATGGGCGGCGGGGGAGCCCGGCCGTTGGGGGCTCTCGCTGCAGGCCGACGATCGGGTCGTGGGCACCTGCGGATTCAACGACTTCTCCAGGGACCACCGGGTCGCAGAGCTGGCCTACGATCTGTCCGTCGCGCACTGGGGCTCGGGTCTGATGACACGCGCGGCCGGCGCCGCGGTGCGTTGGGTGTTCGAGCACGGCGAGGTGGACCGGGTTCAGGCTTACGTGCGGGTCGACAACACCCCCTCCGTGCGCCTGCTGGAGCGCCTCGGGTTCACCTGCGAGGGCCGACTGCGCGGCTTCCGGCTCTGCCGTGGCCTGCGTCACGACTTCCATGTCTTCGGTCTCCTGCGGTCGGAGTGGTCGCCGGGGTCGAGCGCAGGGACCGGGGCCCCCTGAACCGCCCGGTGCGCGCGAGCCGAAGACGATCGACGACGCGACGCGGCCCGGCTACGGCAACGGGCGAGGTGCCTGGCACTTGGTCCCGACCACGCCCCGCTCGGGAGCGGCCGCCCCGGCGCTCACGGCCGATGGCGCCCAGGTGGGTCCGGCTCGGGCGGGACGTTGCGGCGCGTGGCGGCGCGTCGAACTACACCCCCATCACCGGGCTCGGCCGGGAACCACCGGTCGTCGACCGTGACCACGGCCCTGCCGAGCGCGCGGAGTGTGTCCAGCGCCACGACCTCTCCGGCCAACGCGTTGCCCACCGGACAAAGTGCCTGGCACCGCAGCCGGCCGGGCCATCCGGCACCCGCGGGAAGCAGCGTCGACCGGCGGGGCGGGCGTCAGCCGTCGTCGTCGCCCAACTCAAATTGGTTCCACCCAGCTGCCGCCAGCATCTTCACACCGTCCCGGCTGGCCGCAAGCGCACCCGCCGTGAAGTAGTGGTTCTCGTCCCGCTGGCGGGCTCCGGAAACGGGGTTCAAGACCCACGCCCCCTTTTGTAGGTTCGACTTCGCCGACTTGATGATCTTGCGCCACGTTTGCAGGGCATCTTGGTTTGTCGCTACGACGCCAATGGATGACTCCCTTAGCCCCTCCTCCGTCATGCATCCGGGTGTCACGGCCAAGCACTCTGGCCCGTCGGCCAGCGGGGCAAAAGTCGTCGGATCTGAGGGGACAGGCTCTCGCAGCAGCCACATGCGATCCCACGCCCCATCGAGTTTCTGAGCAGCCTCAGCGATCGCACCATCGGCAACAACAACGTATCGCTTTTGTGGAAAGAACCGTTCAAGCACCAAGCAGAGGTTGTGCTCGGCGGCCCAACCCGAAGCCCACGCTTCGATCTCCGTGGTAGTGCCGTGAAACTGTAGGTTGACCTTAGGCATGAATCTCCTCAGTTGTAGGGCACGAAGTGTATCTCGATGCCCGCTCCTTCCAGATCGCTTATGGTTTCCGCCTCTCGCTTGATGGGGGCTCCGGTACGCTTGCTTTGCCTTCCGACGTTGATTCCGTAAATGGAGCGGTCAGGGCGGCGGACAAGAATGTCGGGACGCCGACCAGACTTGAAACCGCCCGGCGTCGGAATCAGTTGCTCTGGCAGTCGTTGCCCGCCCGCAATGATCTCGCCGTCGGTTACGGAGTCGGCGACTTCTTTGACCTTCAGGTTGTGCGGCCCGGTTCCGAAGGGCTTCGGGCCCCGCTTCGCTCCCCTTATTGAGGCAACCACCGCAGCCCCACTCCCTCCCGGCCGCGCAGCCACTGCCGGACGCGGCGTCGTGGGCACCCCCCCGTCCGCGCTCGTCGGCTTCGGGCCGACCATGTTCGCGGCGGCACCGACGCCCATGTCGGCGAGAAAGAGGACTGCGAATCGGCCGCCATCGCCGAGCCCCGCGTCCTTCAACGCGTCGTCAGCCGCGTCCCGACCCGCCCAGTTCCAGATGTTGTAGACGCCGAAGCCGGCCCAGCTTCCGGTCGCAAGGCCGAACGGCGTCGCCATCGCCTTGGCCGCAACGCTCAGGAATTCGTCGCTGTGCTTGGTCTTCTCCGCGACCGTGGTGAAGAACAGGCTCCGATCGGCCCACGGGCCCACTGTTCCGCTCGACATGCGACCGTTCGATTTGGAGTTCCCGCCCTCGCCGCCGTTTTTGGGCGGCTTCTTCGCCGTCTGCGTGCTCTCCAACCCCCAAGGATCCCACCGATTGATCGGATCCCCACTGACGTAGGCGTACAGGTTCCACGAGTCGACCTCGCCCATCGGGTCCGGGGTCAGAAACTGCGCCAGCGTCGGCGAGTACCAGCGGAAGCGCATGTACACGAGCCCCGTGGCCTCGGACCGCCACGCCCCCGCGAAGCCGAACGGCATGCCGCCGGGGTGCGCGCAGCGCGTGCCGGGGTTGCCTTCTTCGCGGCAGGTTTCGGCGTCGTCGTCGGTGGGGTCCAGGGTCGCGACGCGGCCCATTGGCGTGTAGTCCGCGCCGGCGAGCAGCGTTGTGCCCCCGGCGTCGGATTCCACGGCCCCCACGATGCTGCCGCGGTGGTCGGTGATCGGCAGCATGGCCACGTCGCCGACTGGGTGGGCGGCCAGGTCGCGCCAGGAGAGGAGCTGGTCGAGCGTGCCCCAGACGGCGTCCCACTTCGCGGCGCCGTTGCCGTCGCGGGCTGCTGGGGGATCAGACAGGCGGCGCCATCCCAGGCGAAGCGCTGGGTGAGGCCATTCGCGTCGTAGGTCGCGGCGAGGCGGCCGTCGGCGTCATAGGCGTACCGCTCGACGATGTCGCCGGTCCCGCTGTCCCGAACCGCCATCAGCCGCTCGTGGGGG
>CAINDO010000532.1 GCA_903847385.1 uncultured Myxococcales bacterium | reverse complement strand
GGCCTCGCCGACCATGTCGTTGGCGAAACCCGTCAGGTCGATGGCGAGGCCCTGCACGAGGCCGAAGCCGAGCGCCTGCCCCGCGTAGCCGCGCAGCTTCAGCGTGATGCCCTCGGGCGGGCAGACGACCTCGCCCAGGGTGACGGCGCCGGAGAGCGTCGCGCCGACGGCCCGGTCGCCGTTGCCCACCTCGTAGGTCAGCACGAGCGGCTCGGCAGGGCCCGTGGTGGGCGCGCCGCGGCGCTGCGTGGCATAGCGGGCGTCGCCCAGGATGCGGGCGTTCAGCACGCTCGTGGGGTCGATGGGCAGCCCCGGCAGCCGCCCGCCCTTGGCCACACCCATGCGGCCCGAGGGATCGAGCAGCAGCTCGGACAGATCGACGAGGTCCGTCCGCGGGTTACCCGTGACGAGCTGCTGCAACAGATCCACGCGGCCGACCAGATCCTGCGGCCGACGCAACCCGAGCCGCGCCAGGATGCCCCGGACGTCCCCGGCCAGCGCCCACAGGTAGCGCGACACACCCTCCAGGGCGTCCAGGAACCGCGGCGTCTCGTCCTCGGGCAGCGTGGCGTCCTGCACCCGGCCCTTCTTGTCCGTCATCAGTCGCCGCGCGACGAGATCACTCTGCGTGGTGATGCCGGCCGGGCAGTTCCCCGCCGCGCAGCCATGACAGAAGATGCACTGCTCGGCGATCATCAGCGCCGTGCCGAGCGAGACTTCGTCCGCGCCCAGGGCGAGCAGCACGGCCACGTCGAAGCCCGTCTTCAGGCCGCCGTCGCAGCGCAGCAACACATGCTGGCGCAGCCCGTTGATGACCAGCGCCTGGTGGACCTCGGAGAGCGCGCGCTCCAGCGGCAGGCCGGCGTGCTCGATGCTGCTGGCCGCCGCCGCGCCCGTGCCGCCCTCCATGCCGCTCACGTCGATCACGTCCGCGCCGGCCTTGGCCACACCCACGGCGATGGTGCCGATGTCCGTCACGCCGGGGATCTTCACGCTCACCCGCGCCCGGGGGTTGATCTGTCGCAGGTTGAAGACGACCTGGGCCAGATCCTCGATCGAATAGATGTCGTGGTGCGGCGGGGGCGAGATGAGCGCCACGCCGGGCTGCGTGCCGCGGATGCGTGCGATCTCTTCGGTGACCTTCTCCGCCGGCAGGTGGCCGCCCTCGCCGGGTTTGGCGCCCTGGCCGATCTTGATCTGCAGTTCGTCCGCGTGGACCAGGTACCGGGCCTCGACGCCGAATCGGCCGCTGCCCACCTGGCGGATGCGCGACCGGGACTCGGCCCACTCGGCGCCGCGGTCGCGCCGCGCGTCCTCGCCGCCCTCGCCGCAGTTGCTCGCCGCGCCGAAGCGGTTGAACGCCGCCGCGATGGCCCGGTGGGCGATGCGGTGCAGCGCGCCGTGGCTCATGGCCGCGCCGCGGAACGTGCTGGCGATGATCTCCGACTCGGCGACGACGGTGGTGAGCGCGGCCGCGCGTCCCGGCGTCTCGCGGAACGCGAGCAGGTCGCGCAGATACACCGGCGGTGTGTCGCGCAACAGACCCGTGAAGCGGTCCCAGGCGCCGGCGTTGCCGCGGGCCGTCTCCTGGAGCTGCTGCCAGACCTCTTTGCGATACACGTTCGGGTCGAGGTCCGTCACCGGCCGCGCGCCGATGGCCCCGCGGTGGCGGATGTCCTCGAACACATCGGCCAGCTCCAGGCCGCCGATGCGCGACTGGATGCCGGGCAGGTAGTAGTCGACCACCGCCGCCGACAGACCGACGATCTCGTACAGGCTCGAGCCGCGATAGCCATCGAGCGTACAGATGCCCATCTTGGACATGATGCGACGCACCGCGTCCTCGAGGCTGCGGACCAGGTGCGCGACGGGCGTGAAGGGCTTGTCCGGGGCGGGTTTGACCTCGCCGGCGCCCAGGCGCAGCAACACATGGGGACACACCGCCGTGGCGCCCGTGGCCAGCAGCATCGCGGCGTCGTGGCCCTCGAGCACGTCGCCGCACTCCACGAGCAGGCCCGTGTGTCGACGCAGGCCCTCGGCGATGAGCGCGTTGTGCACCTGCCCCACCAGCAGCAGCATCGGCACGGGCAGCGGCCGGGGCGCGCCGGGCACCGGGGTCACGGCCGCGGCGGCGTCGGACAGACACAGCACCGGCGCCTCGCCTCGCTTCACCAGCGACACGGCCTGCCGGGTGAGCTCGGCGATGCGCTCGGCGATGGCCCGCCCGCCGCGGCCGGCGGCCTCGCGCGTCAACGGCTCGCGCTGTGCGGCCTCCGGGTCGAAGAAGGTGGCGTCCAGCGTGGCGCAGCGCGGCTGCCCGGGCGCCGCCGCGGCCTTGATCCAGGCCGTCTGCGTCGCGTCGAGAATCGGCCCCGACAGGCGGTACTGGGGTACGACGTCGTAGTTCGGCGCGTCCTCGTGGACGATGGGGCTCTCGCCCAGATGGGTGGTGAGGTCGAAGGCCGAGCCCTCGCGCAGCGGGTCGAGCGGCGGGTTGGTGACCACGGCCACGATCTGTTTGCAGAACTTGTAGAGCGGCGGGCGCTGGGCACTGAACACCGCCAGCGGGCGGTCGTTGCCCATCGAGGTCACGGGCTCCTTGCCCGTCTCGGCGAGCACGCGGGCCAGGCGCGCCCGGGCCGGGGTGATGCCGAACAGACTCGACACGGCCGGGTCCAGCCGCGGCACGCCCGGCGCCGGCTCCACGCGCACCGGCGGGCTCAGCAGGCTGGCTTCGGACAGATCCGTGAAGTTGATGCGCGTGCGCTCGACGACGCGCCGCAGCAGCGCCGCAGGCTCCAGGATCTCTCCGTTCCTGACATCCACGGAGAGCGCCTCGCCGGGGTCGAGCTGCCCCGTGTGGGCGATGTCCGCGTCCGGCACCACGTGGGCGCCGAGCTCGCTGCCCACGAACACACGCGCGTCTCGGGTGAACACATACCGCAGCGGCCGCAGACCCATGCGGTCGAGCATGGCCACGAGGGTCTCGCCGTCCGTGGAGACCAGGGCCGCCGGCCCCTCCCACGCGCCGAGCGTGCCGAGCGCGCGCTGCACGCCGCGGTAGAACCGCGCGATCTCGGGCGGGGCGCCGATGAGATCCGCCGCGGCCGCCGGCATCATGCGCATCATGGTCTCGGGGAGCGAGACGCCGTGCGAGCGGAACATCTCGACCACGCGGTCGACGTCCGCCGAGTCGCTGCCCTGCGGCATCAACAGACCCGGCCAGTGCAGCTCGGCCTCCAGGTTGCGCACGGCGTTGCGGTTGGCCTTGATCGTGTTGATCTCGCCGTTGTGGCCCAGCGTGCGGAACGGCTGCGCCAGGTACCAGTTGGAGAATGTGTTGGTCGAGTAGCGGCGGTGATAGACGACCAGGTCCGTCGTCAGGTCCGGGTCCGTCAGGTCGCGGTAGTAGCGGGCGAGCTGGTCGCCCGTCGCCAGGGCCTTGTAGACCAGCGTGCGGGGCGAGAACGAGGGCAGGTAGACGTCGCGAAAGGTCCGCTCGATGTGGGCCTTGGCGCGGAACATGGCGCGGGCGAACTCGTCGCCGAAGACCAGGCCCTCGCCCACGATGCACTGCCAGACCTCGCGCCGCGACTCGTGCGCCGTGCGGCCCACGGCGCGGTCGTCCACGGGCACCGCGCGCCAACCCAGGGGCAGGATGCCGTGGCGGCGCAGGGTGGCGTCGATCTCGTGCTGCCAGAACGGGATGTTGCTGCGCTCGCCCACCGGGAAGAACACCACGCCCACGCCCAGGCCGTGCCCGGCCGGCAGGCGGCGGCCCGGCGCGATGAAGCGCTCGAAGAAGGCCCGCGGCGTGGCCATGATCAGGCCGGCGCCGTCGCCCGTGTCGTCGAGCGCGCCGCCGCGGTGCTCCATGCAGCGCAGGCCCTCGAGCGCCTGGCGGATCAGGTCGTGCGAGGGGCCGCGCAGGTCCGCGATGGCGCCGACGCCGCAGCCCCCGCGGCCGGGGTGCGTGCGGAAGCGGTCAATCAGGGAGTCGAGGGCGGTGTCGGCGTCGGGTCGGCGGCTCATGGCGCGGATCAGGCCACATTTTGACGCGATGCGTCAATCCACACCCGCGGACCGGCGAAGCCGGGACGTTGCGGGACCGTTGCGTCCGCGTCGCAATTGACGCAGAAGATCCGCCGGCGCCGAACGCGCCACCGAACCCAGACTTTCACCCCAACGCCCCGGAGTCGAACATGAGCATTTCCGAGCAGGAATCCGTCGCCACCCTCGAGCTCCTCGTCGCCATCGCCCGTGCGGACGGCGTGATCGAGCCCGCCGAGCGCGAGGCCCTCGAGCTCGCCTTCACGGACGCCGTGCTGCCCGCCGGCACCACGCTGGCCACGCTCCTCGAGGCCCCCTACGACGTGGACGCCATCCTCGCCCGCATCACGAGCCGCGAGGCCCGCGAGCGCGCGTTCGAGGCCGCCTTCGGGTTGGCCAAGGCCGACGGCAACTGCGCCGCCAGCGAGCAGGCCATCCTGGACCGCGCCCGCACCGCGTGGGAGATCAACGACGAGAAGGTCGGCCTGCTCGATCGCCTCGTGTCCGAGGCCCGCGACACCGTGCTGCCCTCGAACATCCAGGCCATCACGGACCCGGTCGCCCGCGCCGCCGCCATCAAGGAGGACGTGCTCAAGTACGCCATCCTGACGGCCGTGCTCGGCGCCTTCCCCCTGCCCGGCGTGGCGCTCATCACGGACTTCGCCGTGGTCGGCCTGCAGGTCAAGCTCGTGCGCGACATCGGCCAGTACTACGGCCACACCATCGACGCGCACGCCGCCAAGTCGCTGTTCGCCAGCGTGGGCGTGGGCATCGGCGCCCGCATGGCGCTGAGCAACGTGGCCAAGTTCGTGCCCGGCTTCGGCAGCGCCGTGGGCGCCAGCACGGCCTTCGCGGCCACCTGGGCCGTCGGCCGCCTCGGCGTCGCCTACTTCGAGAACGACGGCAAGCTGGACGTCGACCTGCTCAAGAAGGCCTTCACGGACGCCCAGAAAGAGGGCAAGGACGCCTACAAGGCCAACAAAGAGACCGTGGACGCCCGCGCCGAGGCCAACAAGGACGCCATCGCCGCCCTGGCCACCGAGCGCAAAGAGGGCTTGATCACCGAGGAGCAGTACCAGGAGCGCCTCGCCAAGCTGCTCTGAGGCGTTTCTGAGGAAACGCGACCTCCCCGCCGCGCAGTTCCCGCCGCCCCGGCCTATGGGTCCAAAACACCCGGAGGCCCCATGTCTCGCACGCTCATCCCCGCCCTGGCTGCCACTCTCCTGCTCACCGCCCTGCCCGCCCAGGCCGGCCCGGAGTTGAAGCGCCGCAACTGGTCCACCCTCAGCGTCCGCAACGTGGGGGCCGCGCGCATGTTCTCGCGCCTGTACGGCGTCGGCAGCCTCGGCGACGTGCCCGCCTGCCCCGCGGGCAGCGAGTTCCTCATCGTGGGCTTCAGCGCCGCGCCGTCGGGCATCGGCGGCGCCAACCCGGCCGGCGCCGCCGCCCTCGGCCCCTGGCGCGCCTGGATCTACACCGCCGAGAGCGAGCCCACGGGCATCCCCGGCGTCGACCGCGTCGTCCAACGCCGCAGCGTCTCCGCCTGGGGCGCCGGCGGCGCCACCGCCACCCTGGACATCCCCGCCGGCCTGCCCGCAGGCAACCGGCTCAACCTCGCCATCGAGGCCGTGCAGCCCGGCGCGGACATCACCGCGGCGCTGTTCGACTTCCAGATCACCGGGGCGTGCGGGACGCGGTCGGCGGTGGTGGATGCGGGCGAGGGGGAGTGATGGGGGCGGTGCGCCCGAACGAGTCTGACTACGGGGGAAGACGGATGTTCCGACGACCGTATTCCCTCCAGAGGTACTCCCTCAGCATCAGTGCCTCCCGCGTGTAGTCCGGCCACATCCGGCCG
>CAINDO010000531.1 GCA_903847385.1 uncultured Myxococcales bacterium | reverse complement strand
CGCCTCCCGCCGCGCCGAGCTGGCCGCGCTGGTCCGCGTGGCGACGGCCCAGACCCTGGTCGCCGCGCCGGCGGCCGCCCTGGACGCCGAGGCCCGCCGGGCGGCCCGCGACGCGGCCCTGCTGGCCCTGCACCGCTGGTACACCGAGTGGGCCGAGATGGCCCGCGCCCTCGCCCGCAACCGCCGCGAGCTCATCGTGATCGGCCTGGCCCGCCCCCGGGCCCGCAAGGCCGCCGCCCTCGCCGCCGATCCCGCCCCCGCCGCCCTCACCTCCGCCCGCTCCGCCGCCTGATCACCCGCCCGTCGCCGTCCCCCCTGAGGCAAGTCAGGGCGCTCGACCTCTGACGCACCCTCGTCCGGCCCGCGCCCGACGCAGGCTACTCGGTCGGGGGTCCAGCGCCGGCATTCTCGCCGGGGGTGCACACCAGCGCGAACATGAGCATGTCGTGCGCGCCGGTGGCGGTGAAGTACCGGTCGACGACGCTGCCCTGCTCCGTCGCCGCCCCCATCAGGATGTGCTCGGTGCCGATGCTCGCAGCGTCGAGCATGTTCTTCGCGGCTTCGGCGACGAGCTCCAGGAAGCGCTCGCCCCGCTTCGAGAGCGGCAAGTCGCCCTCGACGGCTGGACCGCCCCCCTGGGGAAGAGCGCCCTCGAGGAGCGCTCGGAGCGCCTCGGGCTCGACGTCCAGGCCGGCGTCGACCTTCAGGCTCGTGAGCATCCGGCAGCCGAGCCCGGTCCCCTCGGCGAGCATGGCGAGCAGGAAGTGCTCGGGGAGGATCTCCGCCGAGCCGAACGTGCGGGCCTGCGCCTGGGCGAGGGTCGTCAGGACCTTCTCCACTCTCGGGGTCACCGGCTTGGCCCAGGGCCACTTCATCGCGGACGGGGTGGACATGGTCTGTATCGCTCCCTCGGGCTGCGTTCTGGGGTCCGAGGCAGCGTCTTAGTCCTCCCGGCGGCCATGATCAAGGTCCGCCGTCGGGCGGGTCGGCGGGCGGCCGTGCGCGCGAAAGCCGGCGCACGACCACGAAAAACGCCACGTGCAGGCCGACCGTGATCACGATCAACGCGATCCACAGGGGGCTGTCGAGGAGCAGGCTGAAGAGACTCATACGCCCCGATGATCAGCCCGCGCGCCGCGGCAACGCCAGAAACGGCTGCGTGGTGCGCCGCAGGCCGCGCTCCGGGTGGTCGCCGGCGGCCACGTACAGCGCCGGCGTTTCCGGGCCGACCCCGGGGCCGGCGTCCGGCGCCCGACACTGCAGCGGTGCCCCGAAGGCCAGCGCCCAGGCCGTCGCGACGCGGTTCGCCTCGATGTCCAGGGGCTCACAGGCCAGCACGACCTCCGCAGGCGGCGAAGCCATGCCGGTGGGGGTGCCCGGCCCGCCGTGGATCACGAGCACGGCCCGGTCGGCGTCGTGCAGCACGGCCTCGGCCACGGAGCCGAGCCAGAGTCGCCGCATGCCGCGCCGCCCATGGGTGCCGGTGATGACCAGGTCGGCGTTGCAGTCCCGGGCACAGGCGACGATGGCATCGGCGGGGTGCCCCTCGGCGATGTAGGCCTCGGGCACGAAGCCGAGATACGGCGAGACGGACTCGGCGACGAGCTGCTGCGCCCGGGCCCGGGCGGCGCGCGCCTCGGCCTCGAGCCGCGCGTGCTGCTCCGGCGAGAAGTAGGGCGGCAGTGACAGATGCTCGGCGTGCACGACCTTGATCTGCGCGCCGAACCGATGCGCCAACAGACCGGCCCAGGCCGCGGCGGCGGCGCTCGTCTCGGTGAGATCCGTCGCCAGCAGGACGACCTTGGGGATGCCTCCGTTCATGACTCAGCCCTCCACCGGCAGCGGCGTCGCGCCCGGGACGTCCGGGGTCGCCGCGCGGGCCCGGTTCGCCTCGCGGCGCTTCACCATGTAATAGACCACCGGCACCGTCATGCGGGAGAGCAGGAGCGATGCCACCTCGCCGGCCATGAGAGAGATGGCCAGACCCTGGAAGATGGGATCGAACAGAATCACCGCCGCGCCGACCACGACGGCCGCCGCGGTGAG
The DNA here is from genome assembly GCA_903847385.1 of uncultured Myxococcales bacterium. Classification (GTDB taxonomy): domain Bacteria; phylum Myxococcota_A; class Bradymonadia; order UBA7976; family UBA1532; genus CAINDO01. The sequence goes on along the minus strand of CAINDO010000531.1, from coordinate 8,001 downwards.
CAGCATGGGGCGGAACCGCACGGCGCCGGCGTCGATGACCGCGTCGATGAGCGGCATGCCCTCGGCGAGTCTCAGTTCGATGAAGTCCACCAGGATGATGCTGTTGCGCACCACGATGCCCGCGCCGGCGATGAAGCCGATCATCGAGGTCGCCGTGAAGAACGCGCCCATCAGACCGTGGGCCGGCAGGATGCCCACCAGCGAGAACGGGATGGCGCTCATGATCACCAGCGGGATCAGGAACGACTGGAACCAGGCCACCACCAGCACGTAGATGAGCACCAGCACCGCGGCGAAGGCCAGGCCCAGGTCGCGGAAGACCTCGTAGGTGATGTGCCACTCGCCGTCCCACTTCACGGCGTAGGTCTCGCCGTCCTTGGGCTGCGTGGCGGTGAGCTGCACGAGCTTCGCGCCGCCGGCGACGGTGATGGCATCGAGCTTGGGCTGCAGCGCCAACATGGCATACACCGGGCTCTCGATGGCCCCGGCCAGGTCGGCGGTCACGTAGATCACCCGCTGCAGGTTCTTGTGATAGATGTTGCGCTCGGCTTTCTCCTGCACGGGTCGCACGAGCTCCGACAGACTCACGCGGTGGCCGTCGGCCCCGGCGACCTGCACGCTCGAAAGGCGCTCCAGATCCGACCGCGTCTCGCGGTCCAGGTGCACCAGCAGGGCGACGTCCTCCTTCTCGCGATCGACGTGCAACAGACCGGCGGGCATGCCATCGAGCGCCAGGCGGAGCGTACGGGCGACCTCGGCCTGACTCACGCCGTGCAGCGCGGCCTTCACGTCGTCGACCTCGAAGCGGACCTTGCCGGGCTGGTCCTCGATGTACCAGTCCACGTCCACGATGCCGTCGATGGACTCCATCTCCTTCATCACCTGAGCGGCGATGCGCGTCTGCTCCTCGGGGTCGGGGCCGTAGACCTCGGCGACCAGAGTCTGCAGCACGGGCGGCCCCGGCGGCACCTCGGCGACCTTGACCCGCGCGCCGAACTTCTTGGCCACGGGGGTGATGGCGGCGCGCACGCGCTTGGCCACCTCGTGGCTCTGGGTGTCCCGCGCGTGTTTCGGCAACAGACCGACCTTGATGTCGGCCACGTTGGGGCCTCGCCGCATGAAGTAGTGGCGCACCAGCCCGTTGAAGGTGAACGGCCCGGAGGTGCCCACGTAGGTCTGATAGTCGGTGACCTCGGGCTCGCGCCGCAGGGCGTCCGCGATGGCCTGGGTGGCCCGCGCGGTCTGTTCGAGCGTGGTGCCCTCGGGCATGTCCACGACGACCTGGAACTCGTTCTTGTTGTCGAAGGGCAGCATCTTGACTTGCACGAAGCCGATGCCGACCAGCGACATCGAGCCGAGCAGCAGCACCACCACGGTCGCCAGGAAACTCCAGCGCCGGGCGCCCGTGGCCAACAGACCGCCCATGAAGCGACGGTAGGCGCGGGTGCTGCGGCCCTCGGCCTCGCCGTGGTCGTGGTGCGCGGCGTCCTGCTTGCCCATCAGGCGCACGGTGGCCCAGGGCGTGACGATGAAGGCCACGAGCAGCGAGAACAGCATGGCCGCCGTGGCGCCGACGGGGATGGGCCGCATGTACGGGCCCATCAGACCACGGACGAAAGCCATCGGCAGGATGGCGGCGACGACGGTCATCGTGGCCAGGATGGTCGGGTTGCCGACCTCGTCCACGGCCCGGGTGGCGATGTCTCTCAGGCTCCGCCCGCGACTCTCGGGGAGTCTGTAATGCCGGGCGATGTTCTCCACGACCACGATGGCATCGTCGACCAGGATGCCGATGGAGAAGATGAGCGCGAAGAGTGTGATGCGGTTCAGCGTGTAGCCGTACAGATAGAAGACCGTCAGCGTCAGCGCGAGCGTGACCGGGATGGCCAGGAACACGATGAACGCCTCGCGGCGGCCCAGCGTGAGCAGCACCAGGATCGCCACGCTGATGACCGCGATGCCCATGTGCATCAGCAGCTCGTCGCTCTTCTCGCGGGCCGTCTCGCCGTAGTCGCGGGTCACGCTCAGCGTCACGTCCGCGGGGATGAGATGGGCCTTCAGGCCGTCCACGCGGTCCAGGACGTTCTGCACGACCTCGACGGCGTTGGTGCCCTTGCGTTTGGCCACCGCCAGCGTGACGGCGGGCCAGGCGCCCTCGCCGGCGGTCAGCGCGTCGCCCTCGGCCGCGGCCCCGGCGCCGAAGCGCACGTAGTCCGCGGGCTCGGCGCCACCGTCCGTGACCGTGGCGACGTCCCGCAGGAACACGGGCCGCCCCTCGGCCGCGCCGACCACCACCGCGCCGACCTCGTCGGCGTTGCGGAGCACGGCGCCCGTCTCGACGAGCACGTTCTGGTTGTCGCGATTGAACGCGCCCGAGGGCAGGCGGCTGTTGTGCGCCTGCAGCGCGCCGACGAGCCCGAGGGGCGTGACCCCCCGCGCCGCCGCCCGCTGCGGATCGAGCGCGATGCGCACCTGGCGCCGCTCGCCGCCGATGATGGTGACCTCGCTCACGTCCGGCACCTGCTTGACGGACTCGCGCAGCTCGGCGGCCACGCGGCGCAGCTCGTGACTCTGCAGCCGCTGGCTCCAGAGTGTCATGGAGAGCACGGGCACGTCGTCGATGGAGCGCGGCTTGACCAGGGGCTCGGTGACACCCGGGGGCATGCGATCGGCGTTGGCGCGGAGTTTGTCGTGCAGGCGGACGATGGCGTCTTCTTCGTTGCGGCCCACCTCGAAGCGCACGATGGCCGCGCTCATGCCCGGCATGCTGGTCGAATACAGATACTCGACGCCGGGGATCTCGCGGAGGAGCTCCTCCATGGGGCGCGTGACGCGGCTCTCGACCTCGGTGGCCGTGGCGCCGGGCATGCCGACGAACACATCGACCATGGGCACGATGATCTGGGGTTCTTCCTCTCGGGGGAGCTGCTCCGTGGCGAACACACCCAGCGCGATGGCCGCCAGCATGAACAGCGGCGTGAGCTTGGAGTGCATGAACGCCGCGGCGATGCGCCCCGCGGGGCCCTTGCCGCCCGGTTCGGTGGTCTCGGCGCTCATGGCTTCACCTCGATGGGGGTGGCATCGGCGAGCATCGCGCCGGGGGCCAGGACCACCCGCTCGCCGGCGTCCAGGCCGGAGAGCACTTCGACCAGCGACTCGTGGGTCGTGCCGAGCGTGACGAGCCGCAGGCGGGCCTTGCCGTTCTCGGCCACGAACACGCGGTCCAGTTGCCCGCGGGCGGACACGGCGTCCGCCGGGACCACGAGCCGCTCGGCGGTGCCGACGGCGAAGCGGGCGCGGGCGAACATGCCCGGGCGCAGGCCGGCGCCGGGCTCGCTCTCGGGCAGGTCGACCTTCACGAGGAACGCGCGCGAGGCGGCGTCCACCGTGGGCACGATCTCACCGACGCGGCCCTCGATGTGGGCCTGCACGGAGGCGACCTCGACGGCCACGCGGTCGCCGAGGGCGATGCGGGCGGTCTGCGACTCGTCCACGACGGCCTCGACGCGCAGGGCGCCCGCCTCCTCCATCGTCAGCAGCGGCGTGCCGGGGGCGGCCAGGTTGCCGACCTCGACGCCGCGGGAGACGATGCGGCCGGCGAAGGGCGCCACCACGCGGCGGTCGTCGAGCGAGACGCGGGCGACGCCGATGCCGGCCACCGCCTGCCCCACCCGGGCGCGGGCGCGGGCCAGACCGGCCTCGGCCATGCGCTCGCGGGCCTCGGCGGCGGTGTTGGCCATCTCGGCCTCGTCCATCTGTTGCTGGGTCGCGGCCTTCTGTTCCACCAGGCGCTTGGTGCGCTCCCAGGTGAGCGCGGCCAGCTTGCGGGCGGCGCGGGCCCCCTCGACGTCGCGCTCGGCCTGCGTGAGCCCGGCCTCGGCCTCGCTCGCGCCGGCCTGCGCCTGCACCAGCCCGGCCTTCACGTCGTTGGCGTCCAGCTCGACGAGGACCTGCCCGAGCGTGACGGTGTCGCCGGCCTTCACATGCAGGGCGCGCACATAGCCCATGCCCTTGCTCGTGATGACGGCCGTGGTGCGACCGCGGACGGTGGCGGTGGCGATGTATTCGGTGGGCAGCGGCGCCCGGCGGGCCTCGCCGAGGGTGACGGAGACGGGGGCCAGCGCCTTGGCCGCCCCCGCCGCCGGCTTCTCATGCCCCGAGCATCCGGTGCTCAGGGCGGCGGTCAGGGCGGCGATCAGGGCCGCGGCGGCCGCGGCCATGGTCCGGTCTCGATGGGTGCGGGTGTTCATCGCGCTTCGCTCCGTGTGTTCCAGGTTCGATTCAGGGATCCGTCGGCGGCGGCCAGGGCGGCCGCGGCCATGTGTCGTGCGTTTTGGGCCTGCAGCAGGTGCATCTCGGCCTCGAGCAGGGCCGAGCGGCTGCGGAGCACGTCCGCGGCCTGCGCCATGCCGTTCTCGAAGCGGGCGCGCACCAGGCGGTGACTCTCGCGGGCGTGGGTCTGAGCCTCGGTGCTCACCCGCACGCGGCCCTCGGCCTGCTCCACGGCCAGGTGCGCGCGGCGCAGGGCCAGCGTCAGGCCGGCGCGGACCTCGTCGCGGGCGGCCACGGCGCGCTCCAGGTTCGCCTCGGCCATCTCGCCCCGGGCGGCGTCGCCCAGGCCGGCGAAGAGGTTCATGCGCAGGAACGCGCCGGCGAACCAGGCGTTGCCGCCGTCCTGCCCGAGCTCGGCGCGGTGGCCCTCGAGGCTCGCCTGCACGCCCAGCGTGGGCAGGTAGGCCATCGTCGCGCGGCGGCGGGCGGACTCCGCGGCCTCGACCTGCGCCTCGATCTCGCGCAGCTGCGGGTGGTCGGCGCGGGGCGAGGTGCTGGCGGACACGGGGGGAGCCGGTGCGTCCAGCGGCGTGGTGAGCACGTGCTCGGCGGCGGTCGCCGTGTCCTGGCCCAGCAGTCGGTCCAGATCGGCGGCGGCGAACTCGGCGTCGCCGCGGGCGACCAGCGCCTCCTCGGTCAGGGCCGAGAGCGCCGCCTGCAGGCCGAGCACGTCGGCTTCGGTGGCCGAGCCCCCGGCCGCCTGTGCACGGGCCCGCTCCACGTCCGCCTCGGCGGCGGCGACGGCCTCGCCCGCGACCTTGGCCCGGGCGACGGCGAACTGCAGGCCGTGGTAGGCGCCGACCACCTGCGCCACCAGGCGGGATTCGGCGCCGGCGCGCGCCGCTTCCGTCGCGTCCGCCCCGTGACCGGCGGCCGCCAGCGCGTACCAGGCGGCCACGTCGACCAGGTTGGCCTGCAGGTCCAGGCGCGCGGTCAGGTCGCCCTTGGCGTCCGGGTCCGTGAGTTTGGCCGGGTCCATGTCGGACAGGGAAAGGTCGTCCTGCAGGAGCGAGAGCCCGAAGGCCTGCACCGGGTGATTGGTGTAGACGCCACCGGCCGTCGCGTCCAGGCGCGGCAGCAGCATCGAGCGGGCCTCGGCGACCTGCCCCCGGGAGAGGCGGCGGCCGGCGTCGGCCCCGCGCAGGGCCGGGTCATGGGCCACGGCGCGGTCGATGGCGTCGTTCAGGGTGAGCGCGGGCGCGGCCGCAGAGGCCGTGGGCACCGCCAGGGCGGCCAGCGCGAGGCGCCGCAGGAGACGGGTGAGCGAGACGTGTGGGTTCTGCATGCCCCCCTGAGCCGTCAACTCGGCAAAGTGATACGCAGCACCACCGACTTCCATTTGCGCGGGTACGCGGTAGACTCCGGCGTCTCCGTCACCCCTCCGTCCCCCCGCGAGCGACCCATGGCCGGATTCTTCAAGAAGTTTGCGAGTGCGTTCGTCGAGTTCGACAAGTCGGCGGCGGCCAACGCGTCGGCCGAGGCCGGCGAGACCTCGTCGGCGCTCGAGGCCGAGCTCGCCGCCCTCGAAGGGCAGCCCACCGCCCTCGCGGAGGCCGGGCTCGCCCCGGTGCAGCTCGCGCCGCCGCCCTCGGCCGCCCTGCCCGCCGAGACGCAGGCGCTGCTCGCGCAGACGCCGGAGCAGCTCTTCGTCGAGGCCGGCTTCGTGGAGACCCCCGCGTCCGCGCCCCGCGTGGTCAAGATGCTCGCCGGCCTGGGGCAGTTCCCCCACTCCCAGCAGCTCGCCATGCTGCGCGCGCTGGACGCCGCGGACGACACCTGGTCCGAGGCCGAGGTCACCGAGGACGCCCAGCGCCGCCAGGCGACGCTCGAGGCCCACCTGACCCGCATCGACCAGACCCGCCAGGGCCGCCTGCTCGCGCTCGATCAGCAGGCCGCCACGACCCAGGAGACCCGGGTCGCCACGCTGGCCGAGATCGACAAGCAGATCGCCGAGATGATGAAACTCCGCGAGGACGCCATCACGGAGTGCGCCAACACCGTGGCCGGCATCGACCGCGAGAAGCGCGAGCTCGAGATGGCCGCCATGGACGCGCGCAACCGCACGCTGGCCGCCGCGCAGCAGCTCGGGCAGCTCGTGGCGTTCTTCACCGCCGGCGGTCCCCCGCCCCGCTGAGCCGGTATTCGGCAAGGATTGAGACGACCGTGGCCGTCGATCGCAACACACCGCCGTACCGCTGGGAGGCCTTCCGCCACTGGCTCAACCTGGGCGTGCTCGCCGCGGGGAGCTTCCTCGGCGTGGTACACGATCCGATGTGGTTCGTGGCGGTGGGCGGCATCCAGGCCGCGACGCTGTGGGTCGTGCCGGACGTCCCGCCGTTCCGCAAGAGCGTGGACGAGAAGTACCGCCAGCAGCGCCTGCTGGACGAGCGCGCCTACTACCTGGACCAGCTCTTCGGCCTCGCCGAGCCCCCCGGCCCCAAGAAGGGTTTCCTGGCGCGGCTCTTCTTCGAGGGCCCGCCCGTCGACCTCGACAGCCGCATCGTCGAACGCCACTCCAAGGAGTGCCGCGACTATCTGGAGATGCGGGAGATCATCAAGAAGCTCGACGAGCTGCGGAACATCCGCGGCGTGCGGCTGCACGAGAACGACATCAACCGGCTCGAGGTCGTGGTCAACGGCTACCTGCGGCTGCTCATCTCCTGCGAGCCGCTGGAGCAGGCCGTCGCCGGTCTGGACCGCCGGCGCCTCGAGCGGGACGTCGCCGACATCGAGCAGCAGCTCCCCAAGGCGGACGCCACCGTGCGCCCGGCGCTGGTCGAGCGCCTGCGGCTCGCGCGCACGCAGCTCGAGCGGCACCCCAAGCTCGAGGCCACGCTCCACCTGTTCCGCACGCGCGCCGAGGCCTCGGTCCAGCAGCTGCGCCAGATCCACGGGCAGGTGCTCGCCGATCCGGGCGTCGACATGACCACCGTGCTGGACGACATGATGGAGAAGCAGGAGCTGTTGACCGATCCGCTCGGCCAGCTCGCCGCGGATCAGATGGTCCGCGAGGTCCTCACGGGCGCCACCGCCCCCGCCGGCGTGGACAAGCTCCGCGCCAAGGCCGGGCAGACGAGCAACGCCGGCCAGAGCGCCGGCCAGAGCGCCTCGGCGCGAACGCGGCGGTAGCGGTCGAACCCTCGGGCGATCCCCGAACGCCGGGGTTTCACCTTCAGAAACCTTGACCGCGCGCCGACGAGTGTCCATGACGCATGGGGACGACTCTCTGCGTCTTCTGCCCCAATGGAGGCTCTGGTCGATGAAGCTGACTCCCCTGTCGAAGTTCCTGATCGTGGCCCTCGTCGCCGGCATCGGCGGCTTTTTCGTCTACAAGAACCGCGAGTCCATCGCGCCTTCGGCGAAGAAAGAGGTCAGCTCGAACATCCCGCCCGTGGCGAGCCTGCCGGGCGATGCGCCGGGCACGAAGACCGGACCGGGCGGGGCCGCGGCGCCCAACGCGCCCGCCGGCTGCACGGACAAACCCGAGGTCCGGTTCTATCACTGGGCCTGGAACGCCCAGGCCGGCATGATGCTGGCCACGGGTGGCAAGCAGGCCACGGCCGACAGCCTGATGTGCAAGAACGGCGTCAACCTCAAGCTCGTCCGTGAAGACAACGTCGACACGATGCAGAGCCTGATGATGACCTTCGCCGAGAAGCACAAGGCCGG
>CAINDO010000530.1 GCA_903847385.1 uncultured Myxococcales bacterium | reverse complement strand
GTCGGGGAGCAACGGCGCGGCGTCGGGGAGCAACGGCGCGGCGTCCGGGACCGGGCTCGCCGCGTCCGGTCGGGTCGCGTCGGGGACCTCGGGCGGCGCGGCGTCGGGAACCCCGGGCGGCGCGGCGTCCGGGCGCGCGGCGTCCGGGAGGGCTGCGTCCGGTTTCGCCACGGCCGCCGCGTCGGGCGGGCTCGCCCCCAGATCCGCCGGCGCCGAGGGCACGGCCCCGTCGATCAGCGGCGCCGCGTCCGGCGTCGGGCGGGCGGCGTCCGTTCCTCGACCGTCGGCGTCCGGGACGGCGAACGGGTCCTCGGCCGGGCCGGCGTCGCGTGCGGACTCACCCCCGCCCCCGCCCCCGGCGGCGCCGCAGGCCAGGAGGAGTGAGGCGAGACAAGAGAGGACAAACCGTGACGACATCCGGACGCACTCCGACACAAATTGACGCAGATCAAGCGAGACGCTGTCCCTGGAGAGCACGCCCCGTGCCGGAACTCACGGCAATTCACCTATGATTTCCAACATTTATCACATATTCAACATGGACCGAAAATTGCAGCGGCACGGCAAATTCCTCGCCCCCCTGGACACCGCTCGACGATGCGCCGCTTCGCCTCGCCCCGAACGCCACTCGCCACCGCCGCCCGCGTCGGACTGGTCGCGCTCGCGTTGACCGCCTGCGCGCCGGGCGAGGCGGACACGGCTCGGTCGGCGGCGGATATCGGGGGCGACCCTTTCGGTGACCTCGGCCGACGCCCCTCGCCGGATTCGGCGGGGCTGGACGCGGCGACCCCCGACGCGGCGACCCCCGACGCGGCGAAACCCGACGCGGCGGAACCCGACGTGTCGCCCGAGCCGGCTCCGGACGCCGCGCCGCCACGCCCCGACACCGCGCTCACGCCGGAACAGGACGCGCTGATCGCCGACGCGGCGACCCCCGACGCGGCGACCCCCGACGCGGCCGGCGTCCTGCCGCCCGACGCCGCGCCGCCCGCCCCGCCCACCGCGGCCGGCCCCACCGAGGTCACCCCCCAGCCCCCGGCCGAGCTCACCCCCGTGCGCCTGTCCGACGCCCCCGTCGGCTTCGTCGCCGCGCCGGACGAGGCGCGGGTCGTCTTCTCCGACGAAGACGGCCTGCGCGTGTGGACGCCCGCGGGGCTCCGCGACCTGGCCGCGGCCCCGCCCGCCGACGCGGTGGTGGCGTTCGACCCGGAGACGCTCCTCTTCGGCGGCCCCGGCGGCCTGTTTCTTTCGACGGACGCAGGATGGGCCATGTCGCCCCTGTCGGGCCTGCTCGACGGCGAGATCGTGGACCTGGCCTTCGAGCCCACCGGTGACGCCGGACCCGAGCTGTGGATCGCCACGACGAACGCCCTCTATCGCTGGCATGCCGACGCGCTCTCGCGCGTTCAGGCCGGAGATCTGCCCACGGCGGCCGCCCGATTGGCGGTGAGCCCCCACGGCCTCTGGGTGGCCGCCGCGGGTCGGATCTATCGTCTGCAGGCCGTCGACGGCGTGATGCAGGCCTGGGTGGCGGCCACGAACCACCCCGCCGAGGACATCGCCGCCGACGCCGCCGACAACCTGTGGCTGCAGGTCGACGGCGACCAGGAGCAGCGCGAGGCCAGCGGCCGCTTCACGCTCTGGCGCCTGCCGGCCTTCGTGCTCCAGATCGCCGGCCACCGCGACGCCCAGGACCTGTGGATTCGCACGGCAGACGGCCTCTGGCACGCCCGGGACGGCCAGTTCCGGCCGATGGCGGGCCTGCCCCCCATCGCGGCCGTGGCCTGCACGCCGAGCGGCGAGGCCATCCTGGGCGCCGAGTCGGGCCTCTACCGCGCCCTGCCGGGCCGCCACGTGCTGCTGCGCCCGAGCTTCGACGCCGTCGGCGGTGTGCTGGCCGCCGCGGGCTCGCTCAGCATCGAGCCGGCCTTCCCCGACCACGTCACGGAGTTGCGCGCGCAGCTCGACGCCGAGCCCGCCATGACCCTCGCCGGCCCGCCCTGGCGGCTCGACCTGGACGGCGAGGCGCTCGCCGAGACCGCCCACAGCGTGGACGTGACGGTCACCTGGGACGACGCCCCGCCGGTGACGGCGCGCCTGGAGTTCCGCGTCGACCGCCCCGACCCGCCGCCGCCGCCGCCGCCGCCGACCGAGCCGCCG
>CAINDO010000529.1 GCA_903847385.1 uncultured Myxococcales bacterium | reverse complement strand
TTCGTCGACAACGGCCTGCTGCGACGCGGCGAGGCCGAAGAGGTCGTGACCACATTCCGCGACGCCTTCGGCATGAAGCTCGTCGCCGTCGACGCCCGCAAGCGATTCATGGACGCCCTCGAAGGCGTCAGCGACCCTGAGAAAAAGCGCAAGATCATCGGCCGCGTCTTCATCGAGGTCTTCGAGGACGAAGCAAAGAAGGTGCAAGATGCAGCCTTCCTCGTGCAGGGCACGCTCTACCCGGACGTCATCGAGAGCGTCTCCTTCAAGGGCCCGAGCGTCGTCATCAAGAGCCACCACAACGTCGGCGGCCTCCCCGAGCGCATGAAGCTCTCCATCTGCGAGCCGCTGCGCGAGCTTTTCAAGGACGAGGTCCGCGTTGCGGGCGTCGAGCTCGGCCTGCCCGAGGCCCTGGTCTGGCGACAGCCGTTCCCGGGCCCCGGCCTGGCGATCCGCATCCTGGGCGACATCACCCCCGAGCGCCTGGAGATCCTTCGCGCCGCGGACCTGATCGTGCAGGAGGAGATTCGCGCCGCCGGCCTGGAGCGCACCATCTGGCAGTCCTTCGCGGTGTTGCTGCCGGTGCGCACCGTCGGCGTGATGGGGGACGACCGCACCTACGAGTCCGTGCTGGCCATCCGCGCCGTGACGAGCGTGGACGGGATGACCGCGGACTGGTACCCGCTGCCCTATGAGCTGCTCGGGCGACTCTCCACGCGGATCATCAACGAGGTCCGGGGCGTGAACCGGGTCGTCTACGACATCTCGAGCAAACCCCCGGCGACGATCGAGTGGGAATGACCGCCGCCTCCTGGCTCCTTGCGGGGCTGCTCTCCGGACCGGCGTCCGCGCCCGGCGTGGACTGGACCGCCGGCGTGGTGCGCGTGCTCGGCGTGGGCACGCCGCGCATCTTGTCGCCCACGGGCGGCCTGCTGGAGCGCGACGCCATCGAGCTCGCCCGGGAGGACGCCTTCAAGCGTCTGCGAACGGCCATCGCCGCGTTGCCGCGACCGGCCGACGCCCCCGGTGGCGCCGCGCCGCTCGCCGCCGCCGTCGACCGGGCCGTGACGCTGGCGGTGTTCACCGAGCCGGTCTTCTTCGCCGACGGCACGGCGCACATGACCGCCGAGGTCGCGCTGTTCGCCGCGTTCGGGAACCGCCCGCCCCCCGCCGACGCACGGGTCGCCCGGGTCGAGGCCCCGGCGGGTTTCACGCCCTGCATCGAGCTCCGGCTCGAGGCGACCGGCGCCGCGCCGTTCTTCGCCGGGTGGCCCGGCGACGCCGCGCCCCATCTCCGGTGGCGCCCGCGCAGCGCCGCCGCGCAGGGCCGCCTCACCGCAACCTCGGCCGGCGCCTGCAGCCTCCGAGTCGCGGGCGACCTCGCCGGCGCGACGGTCGTCGAGGTCGAACTCCCATGACGTCGCCGCGCATCCCGTTGCGGGGGCTCCTCGCGCTTCTGCTCACGGCCTGCGGCGGAGGCGTCGTGCAGTCCGTCGACGCACCGCCCCCGCCGCCGCCCGGGCTCGCGACGCTCCAGATCATCGCCGAGCCCGCGGACGTCGAGGTCACCATCGACGACGCCTTCGCCGGCGTCCTCACCGGCTACCGAGAGGGCCTGATCGCCGTGCGCCCCGGTCCCCACCGCGTCCGCCTCGGCCGCGCGGGCTGCCTCAGCGGGTACTTCGAGGTCGACGTGCCACCGACGGGGGGTCGCCTGCGGACTCACCTCGTTTGTACATCGACGAACTGACGTTCAAGTACCTCGGCGGATCTCCCGTTACCTCGGGGCAGGGGCCGCCACGCGCAACCGCCCTGTCAGAATGGGCCGAGACGGTGAAGAAATCGCCGCGGTGACGCGTGTTCCCTTGGCGAATTCGCACAAGTCGAACACAATCGAACATCCCAGGGATCATTCGGTGCCGAGGTCTGGCACGGAGCCGAGGGAAACGTGAGTCGAAATCGGGAGACAGAAGAGCTGTCGGAGACCGTCGAGACGGCGTCGGGCGACCTCGGCATGTCGCTCGGCTCCCTCGTCGTGACCTCCAGCGGCTCTCTGCCCGAGGCCGCCGAAGGCATGCGCATCTGCCTGGTGGAGATTCACGGCGACAACCTCGAGCGCCGCATCGAGCTCGGGGACGGCGAGTACACCATCGGCCGCGTCGAGTCGAACCGCGTCGTGGTGCGCAACGCGTCGGTCAGCCGCCACCACGCCCGCCTCGAGCCGACGACGACGGGCTACGAGGTCATCGACCTCGACAGCACCAACGGCACCCACGTCAACGAGGTCCGCGTCACGCGGTGCCCGCTGCAGCACGAAGACCTCCTCGTCGTCGGCAATACGGCGTTCCGCTACCTGGCGTCCGCCAACCTGGACGCCGCCGTGGCCGAGGTCGTCTCGCGGATTCCCCGGACGGACGGCCTGACGCAGGTCCCCAACCGGACCGCCCTCGACGAGCTCATCATGGCCCGCAACATCCTGGGCAACGACCAATGCGTGATCCTGCTGGAGATCGAGGACTACGACGCCCTCGAGACCCGCTACAAGGCGCTGGCCATGGATCGCGTCGTCTCGCTGCTGGCGTCGCAGCTCAAGCAGCGCATCCGTCGCTCGGATTTCCTGGCCCGGATCGGCCGGCGGCAGTTCGCCATTCTGCTCGAGCACGCCGAGGACCTCTCGGCGCGCCGCAAGTCGGACAGCCTGCGGCGCCACGTGTCGCTGAGCACGTTCCGCTACCACGATGCGCAGATCCCAGTCTCCTTGCGGGCCGCCGTCGTCGTCCTGCCCGCCGCGCTCGGCGGTGACGTGGTCGGGGTCGTCGACCGCGCCGCCACGCAGCTCGCCCGGGGGACCGCCGCGCCGGGCGCCTGAGCGCACACGGCTTGCATCGCCCCGCCATGGGCCGTAAAACGCCGGCCCCATGGGAATCATCCAGGTCCTGGACGAGACGCTCTCCAACCAAATCGCCGCGGGCGAGGTGGTGGAGCGCCCGGCCAGCGTGGCCAAGGAGCTCCTGGAGAACGCCCTCGACGCGGGCGCCACGGCCATCGGTGTCGAGATCGTCGGCGGCGGCATCGAGCGCCTTCGCATCACGGACAACGGTCGCGGCATGAGCCCGGAGGACGCGGTCGTGGCGCTGGAGCGACACGCCACGAGCAAGGTCCGGACCTCCGAGGACCTCGGCCACATCACCACCTTGGGGTTCCGGGGCGAGGCGCTGCCGTCCATCGCGTCCGTCAGCCGGTTCCGTGTCCGCACCCGTGAGCCCCACGCCCTCGGAGCGACCGTGGTCGCAGTCGAGGGCGGTCACCGCCGCGCGCCCACCGAGTCCGCGGGCCCCCCCGGAACTGAAGTATTGGTCGAAGATCTGTTCTTCAACGTCCCGGCAAGACGCAAGTTTTTGAAGCGAGCCGAGACCGAGGCCGCGCACATCCAGGACGTCGTGACTCAGCTCGCGCTGGCCTGGCCGCAGATCGCTTTCCGGGTCGTCAAGGACGGTCGGACCGCCCTGGACCTGCCGCGCCACGACACGCTCGCCGACCGGGTCCGGGCGCTCTTCGGCCGCGAGACGGGGGACCGGCTCCGGCCGGTCACGGTCGCCGGGGCCTTCTCGATGGAAGGGCTGATCGGCCTGCCGACGCTGGCCTTCGGCTCGCCGCGCCACCTGCACTGCTTCATCAACGGGCGCTACATCCGCGACCGGGTCGTGGTCGGTGCCGTGCAGGCCGCCTACGCCGGCGCGCTGGAGAAGGGGCGATACCCCTTCGTCGTCGTGCACCTGCGCATGCCCCCCGAGGCGCTGGACGTGAACGTGCACCCCGCCAAGACCGAGGTGCGGTTCGTCGACTCCGGAAGCGTGCACCGGTTCATCCACCGGAACCTGGTGGACGTGCTGCGGTCGGACGCGCCGGTGGACGCCGGGGAGGGGCTCGGCCCGCTGCTCGCGCCCCCGCCTTCGCCCGGGACCACACCCGCGCCCGAGCCGCCGCCCACGCGGCAGTACTCGCTGGCCCCGGAGGCCCCGCCGGCCGCGCCGACGACCGCCACGCCCGAGACCCCCGACGCCGGCCTGGACGCGCACCGTCGCCGGATCTTCGACGCGATGGAGCGCCTCGGCGCGCGCCGTGCGGTGGCCGGCCCGGCGGCCCCGGCGGTCCAACCGGCGCCACGCCCGGTCTCTGAGCCGGCGACGAGCGCCGAGCCCGAGCCCGACCCCGAGCCCGAGCGTCCGCTGCCGCCGACGCACCGACCGGAGCTCTCGCCCCTCTCGCAGTGGCGCCCCATCGCGACGCTGACGCCGCGCCTCGGCCTGGCCCTCGCCGCCGAGGCGCTCGTGCTCCTGGACCTTCCGGCGGCGCGTCGTGCGCTCTTTCTGCATCGCCTCCGGGCCGGGGCCGCGCCCATTCGCCTCGGCGCGCCCGTCGTCGTCGACCTCGGACCGGCGGACGCACGCCGACTCGAGGCCAATGCCTCCGCGCTCGCACGCGCAGGCTTCGACCTGGAGCCCTTCGGCGGCGGGTCCTTCGTCGTCAAGACGCTGCCGGCCGGCCTGGAGGGCTGCGGCGCGGTCGACGCTCTGCTTCGCCGAGCGCTGGCCGAAACCCCAGAGGGCATGCCGGCGCGCCTGGCGCACGCCGTGGTCGAGGCGGCGCCCGCCGCGCCGACGCCCGCGGAGCTGCTCGCCCTGCTGCGGGCGCTCGCCCCCTTCGAAGCCGCCGTGCCGCGCTGGGCGACGCTCCTCGGCCACGGTGAACTGGAGCGGCGCCTCGCCCGGGGCGTCGCTTCGGGAGACTCGACCCCATGAACATGCCGCCCCCGATCATCACCCTCGTCGGCCCCACGGCCGTCGGCAAGACAGCCCTCGCGCTCACGCTGGCCCGCCGGTTCGGCGCCGAGATCGTCGGCTGCGACGCCAGCCAGGTCTACGTCGGCATGGACGTCGGCACAGGCAAGGTCCGCCCGGACGAGGCCGCCGGCGTCCCGCACCACCTGATCGACGTCGTCCGACCGGACGCGCCCTTCGACGCCGGCGCCTACGCCCGCCTCGCCGACGCCGCGATCGCGGACATCCGCACCCGGGGCGGTCGCGCGCTCATCTGCGGCGGCACGGGGCTGTATCTGCGGGCGCTGGTCGAGGGCCTGTGCGAGGCGCCACCGGTCGACCCGGCGATCCGCGCCGACCTGCAGGCTCGGCTGGCGGCCGGCGAGGGGATGAGCCTGCACGCGGAGCTCGCTCAGGTCGATCCGGCCGCGGCCGCGCGCATCTTCCCCGCGGACCACCCGCGCCTGGAGCGGGCGTTGGGCGTGTTCCGCACCACGGCGCGCGCCCTGAGCGACTGGCAGGCCGAGGGGCGCGCCGCCGCGCCGCGCTACGATGTTCGTATGCTCGGCCTCACCGTGCCCCGGGAGACCCTGCGCCGACGCATCGCCGACCGGACCGTCGCCATGTTCGACCGCGGGCTCGTCGACGAGGTCCGCGCCCTCGAGGCCGCCGGATTCTCTCGTGATCTCAAGAGCATGCAGGCCATTGGTTATCGCCAGGCCGCAGCTTGCCTGCACGGCGAGCTCTCGCGGGACGCGGCCATTCGGCTGACCATCGACGCCACGCGACAATACGCCAAGCGCCAGGAGACGTGGTTTCGGGCGATGCCCGACGTCGCCTGGCACACCGCGCCGCCGGACCTCGCGGCCGTCGAGGCCTGGGTCGCGGGCCACTGGGGGTCGCCGTGACGCCGCTCCTGGGCCTCGTGCGCGTCCCCGGGGACAAGTCCATCGGGCACCGCGCCTGTATGCTCGCCGCCCTCGGCGACGGCCGGAGCACCGTCCGCGGGCTCTCGGGGGGCGGGGACAACCGCAGCACGCGCTCGGCCCTGGTCGCGCTCGGCGTGACGCAGACGCGCCTCGACCCGGAGACCATCGGGTTCGAGGGTGTCGGTCTGCGCGGTCTGCGGGCGTCGGACGCCCCCCTCGACTGCGGCAACAGCGGCACCACGCTCCGCCTGCTGATGGGCATCCTCAGCGGCCAGACCGGTCGGTTCGTGCTCACGGGGGACGCCTCCCTCCGACGCCGACCGATGAAACGCGTCGCGGACTGCCTTCGACGCCTCGGGGCGGACATCGCGCTGCCCGAGGGCGACCACGCACCCGTCGTCGTCACGGGTGGGTCCCTGACGGGCGCGACCGTCGAGGGCGCCGTCGCCAGCGCGCAGGTCAAGAGCGCGGTGCTCCTGGCGGGTCTGATGGGCGTCGGGCCCACCCGCTATCGCGAGCCCGAGGACACGCGCGACCACACCGAGCGTATGTTGCGCGCGCTGGGCGTGCCGCTGGACCGGACGTCCGACGGCGGCTGGGTCGTCACGCCCGTCGTGGCGCTGCCACCGCGGGACTGGCAGGTGCCCGGCGACCCTTCGAGCGCCGCGTTCTTCTGCGCCGCGGCGGCCCTCGTCCCGGGCAGCGAGATCCGATTGCCCGGCGTCTGCCTCAACCCGGGCCGCACCGGCTTCCTGCGCGTGCTGGCGCGCATGGGCGCGAGCGTGTCCGTCGAGGACCGGGAGACACGGGACGGCGAGCCGGTCGGCACGCTGGTGGCGCGCTCCGGCCCGTTGCGGGGCGTGACCATCGCCCCCGCCGAGGTCCCGGCCTGCATCGACGAGCTCCCGCTCCTGGCGCTGCTCGCCGCGACCGCCGAAGGGGAGACCCGCATCACCGGCGCCGCCGAGCTGCGCGTCAAGGAGTGCGACCGCATTGAAGCCGTGGCGCGCCTGCTGCGCGACGACGGCGCCGAGGTCGAGGTCCTGCCCGACGGCTGGCACCTCGCCGGCGGACACCGACCCCGCGGCGGCTTCACGGCCGCCTGCCACGACGACCACCGCATCGCGCTGTGCGCCGCCATCCTCGGCCGCGCCGCCCCGCGTCCGATCGCGCTCGACTCCCCGGGGGCCATCGACGTGTCCTACCCCGACTTTCTTCTCACCCTCGCGCGCCTCGGCGGCGCGGCCGGAGACCCTCGCCCATGATCATCGCCATCGACGGACCGGCCGGCGCCGGCAAGAGCACCATCAGCCGCCTCCTCGCGGAGCGCCTCGGTTTCGTCCGCATCGACACCGGCGCCCTCTATCGCGCCGTGGCGCTGGCGGCGACCCGGCGGGGCCTGCCCGTCGAGGCCAGCGACGCCCTCGGCGACCTCGTGCGCGGCCTCGACCTCACGCTCACGCCCGACGGCATCCGCCTCGGCGACGAGGACGTCTCGACGGCGATCCGCACGCCGGAGATCAGCCTGGCCGCGAGCCGCTACTCCGCCGTCCCCGCCGTGCGCGACGGCCTCATGGACCTGCAGCGCCGGCTCGGCCGCACCAACGACGCGGTGATGGACGGCCGCGACATCGGCACGGTGGTCTTTCCCGACGCCGACGCCAAGATCTACCTGACCGCCAGCGCGGACGAGCGCGCCCGCCGGCGCCACCGCGAGCTCGAGGCCTCGGGCCACGCCGCGGACTTCGCGGTGGTGCTCCACGAGATCGAGGCGCGCGACCACCAGGACATGACCCGGGCCATCGCGCCCCTGCGCCAGGCCGAGGATGCCGTCGTCGTGGACGCCACGACGCTCGACATTCACGGCGCCGTGGAGGCCTGCCTGCGGGTGGTCGAGGCGGCGCGCGGGCGCTGAAAAATGAAAAACCCGCCGGGGAGGGTCCCAGGCGGGTTTCGGGAGGCGGCGACCGGATTTGAACCGGTGGGTGGAGGTTTTGCAGACCTCTGCCTTACCACTTGGCTACGCCGCCGAATCGTTCGGCGAAAAGAACGGGCGCCATTTACAGCCGCGCGCGGCGCCCTGTCAAGCTCAGAAGAAGCGGTCGATGAATTCGGGCAGCTTCGTGATGTCCATGGACTTGCAGAAGTACCCGTTGATGTCCTTGGCGTGGCAGATCTTCTCGAGCCGCTCCGCCTCCATGTCGGAGTAGAGGACGATGATCAGGTCCTCGTGCTCCTGAGCCGCCCGGATCGTGTCGAGCAGATCATCGGCCGCCAGACGCGGCATCGCGATGTCCACCAGCAGGACGTCGGGCATCTCGTAGTCGAGCTTCGCCACGCACCCATGAGGTGCGGACATCTTCACGACTTCGTAGCCGTGCGCCACCAGGAGCTCTTCGGCGATCATGAGACTGATGATGTTATCATCGAGAATCATGACCTTGCGCTTTTCGCCGGACATACGAGGCATTATGTTGCGCCCGGATCTCAAGTCAACCTTTGCCCCGCTCCGCCGCATCGACATGCTGCGCGCCGCCTGAAAGCACTCGTCGCTTGACCCCTCCCGAGCCTACCGTAAACGACTCCGGCTACGTGGATCTCCACCTCCACGTGCTGCCCGGGCTCGACGACGGCGCGCGCGATCCCGCGGCGGCGCTCGAGATGCTGCGTGGCCTGGCCGAGGCCGGGTATACGCACCTCGTCAGCACGCCCCACGCGGACGATCGGCGCTACACCTACGGACCCGAGCGCATCACGGCCACGCTGACCGAACTCCGCGCCGCCGCATCGACGGCCGGACTCTCGCTCCGCCTCGACTCCGGCGCCGAGTACGCCTATGGCGCGCGTTTTCACGACGAGCTCGGCGCCCGCTCGCTCATCACGCTCGCGCGCTCCCACTACGTGCTGCTCGAGCTCCCCGAGGAGTTCATGCCCGCGGCGATGCCCACGGTGCTCTTCGAGACGGGCGCCGCCGGGTACTACCCCATCGTGGCCCACCCCGAGCGCTGCCGGCCCTTCCACGACGACATCCCGCGCCTCGTCGCGCTGACCACCGGGCGCGCGCTCGTCCAGGTCAGCTTCCGCTCGTTGGCGGGCACCTTCGGCCGCACGATCCGGAAGACCGCCTGGGCGCTCGTCGAGCAGGGCCACGCCGACCTCCTGGCGACGGACTGCCACAGCCCGCGCGAGCTTCCGAAGATCGTCCGCCCCGTGCTGGCCGAGCTGAGGGAGCGCATCCCGGCGCGCCGGCTCCACCAACTCCTCACTGCAACCCCGAACCGCCTCCTCTCGGCGGCCTGATCCGCCGGTAGTCAACTTGCGTAACTTCTTCCTGAAGTGGGTCCTCTCCAGCGTCCTCGGCGTCTTCCTCCTGTGGCTGGCGTTCCGCGGCGAGGACTGGGGCGACTTCTTCACCCGCCTTCAGCGCGTGGACACGGGCCTGCTCTGGGCCTACGCCTTCCTCTTCGCCGTCTCGCACGTGGTGCGCATCATCCGCTGGGGCGTGCTCGTCCGGGCGCTGGGACCCATCCACTGGCGGGACATCATCTCGGCCGGCTGCATCGGATACCTCTGCATCACGGTCTTCCCGTTGCGGCTGGGCGAGCTGGTCCGGCCGTACCTGGTCCGAGGGAAGGGCGGGGTGTCCGGCACGGGCGCCCTCGCGACGGTCGTCGTCGAGCGCGTGATCGACGGCGTCCTCTTCGTGGCCCTCTTCTTCGTGTTCATCTCGTTCCTGCCCCCCAACGGCAACCCGAAGGTCGACGCCGTCAAGCTCAGCGGCTACGTCGCGGGCGCCGTGTTCCTGGGTGCGCTGCTGGTGCTGATCGCCGGCTACATGCGCCGGCAATGGACGGTCGACCTCATCGGCCGCATCGGCAATCGGATCCACGCCGGCCTCACCGCCAAGGTCGTCCGCATGCTGGACGCCTTCCTGGACGGCCTGAAGATCCTGCCGGACAAGCGCCGCATCCTCTGGTTCATCTTCCTGACGATCATCTACTGGGCGATCCAGGGCGTCGGCATGAAGATCATGGGCAGCGCCGTGAACATCGACGACCTGAGCTACCCGGGCGGCTTCGCGCTCCTGGCGATCCTGGTCGTCGGCATCATGATCCCGGGGGGACCGGGCATGACCGGCACGTTCGAGCTGGCCCTGGCCGCGGGCTTCTCGCTGCTCCTGCTCTCGCCGGAGAGCCAGGGCAACATCACGCTCTACACCATCATGCTGCACGTGACGCAGCTGGTGGTGCAGGTCGCCTGTGGCGTGCCTTACCTGTTGATGCCCCACCGACGCTTGACGGGCGCGGTCGGCGTCGACGACGACGGTGAAACCGATTCGGCAACCGGGGCCCCACCCGGTTGACTCACCCAGACCCCCGGGTTACATTGAGTCGATTCCCGCCCGGTGTAGGATGAAATGCGCATGACGCTTACCCGCAAGACACGGTTCCTGTGCACGATGGCTCTCGGAGCGACCGCGCTCGCCACCGCTGCCTGCAACGATCACCCGCTCGAGCCGCTCGACAAGGTGGTCTCGGCGGCGAACAACACGGCCGTGTCGCTGCCGGCGAAGACGAAGCTCGACTTCCTCTTCATGATCGACAACTCGGGCTCCATGTGTGAGGAGCAGGCGAACCTCGTGTCGAACTTCGGTTCGCTCTCGCGGTTCCTCTTCGACGAGCTCGGCAGCTCGGCCGACTACCGCATCGCGGTGATCAACACCGACCTGCGGACGGCCACGGCGCGCGGCCGGTTCCAGGACTCGCCCCCCGGGCGGTCCCCGAACTGCAACGGCGCGGCCGAGGGCGGCACGCCCGACTGCGAGGACCTCCTCGTGGACGCTCGCGAGGATCGCCGGTGGACTTTCGGCCCGATCCTCAAGTCCGGTCCCGTCGAGCGCGGTGGCAACATCGGCTCCACGCGAGACGACCTCGAGCATCGTTTCCAGTGCCTCGCGACGCTGGGCACCGGCGGCGACGGCTTCGAGAAAGGCCTCGAGTCGATGCGCCTCGCACTCTCGTGCGAGGGCCCCAACAAGGCCTACTTCGACGAGTGCTGCGTCGACGAGACCAACGCCAACGGCCAGGTGGTCAAGAGCACGTACGACCGCAACTGCGCGGCGCGCCTGCAGCCCGGCCAGGAGCCGGACTTCCTTCGCCCGGACGCCGTGCTGGTCGTCGTCAACCTCTCCGACGAGGTGGATTGCTCCGACCCGGCCTCGAACCCGAAGGCCAGCCGCCGCGCCATCTGCAAGTACGGCCCGATGGACGGCGGCGACGCCGACTCCTTCCCGGACGGTTTCCAGGACCCGGTCCTCTGCCCGGAGCGCGATACGACCGCCTGCTACGCCCGCGAGTGCGGCCAGCTCACGCCGGACAAGTGCTACCAGGCGCGCTGCATCATCGACCGCGGCGACAACAACAACTGTGAGTGGTTGCCTCAGGCCCTCACGCCCGTTCAGGACTACGTCGACTTCCTGAAGGACATGAAGGTCGACCCGAACAACAAGATCATCGTCGCCTCCATCGTCGGCAATCGCGCCTTCGTGGACATCAACGGCGAGCAGGTGGAGGTCAGCAACGTCCAGGGCCGCCCGGCCGAGGCCTGCTGGTACTACGACGTCAACGGCATGCCGAACACGAACGTGTCGCAGATCGACGCGGCGTGCTGCCCCAACGGCGTGTGCACCGGCGGCCCGGCGCCCACCTGCGAGTCGGCGAACGGCACGGCCTTTAGCGGCCGCCGCTACCTCCAGTTCGCCGAGGCCTTCGGCATCAACGGCATCGGTTGCCCGCCCGGCGCGCCGGCCAACGGTGAGCCTTGCATCACCATCTGCGAGGACGACTTCAAGCGCCCCCTGCAGATCATCAAGGACAAGATCACCAAGCTGCTCGGGCACTACTGCCTCGAGAAGCTGCCCCAGTGCCTCGCCCCGGGCGCCGCGGACGAGCCGCTGCATCGGTGCACCACGCCCGAGGAGCGCGCGACGCTGGAGAACTACAAGCCCACGATCAACGTGCGCATGCAGTGCATCCACACGACGGACACGGGCGGCGCCTGCGAGACCTTCCTCCCGCTGACGGACATCCCCAACTCGGGGTTCATCATCGAGCAGGATGTCGCCTGCGGGTCGCAGCTCGCGCTGACGCTGACCGATCCTCCGCCCGCCGGCGCGGAGATCTTCCTGCAGTTCCGCGTGGATGTCTCGGACACGCCCGCGTTCGGCACGGACGCTGGCGGCAACAATCAGAGCTCGTTCGACGGTGGTGAGGTCATCCAGCCCGCCGACGGCGGCGTGATCCTGCCCCCTGCGGAAGACGGCGGCGTCATCATCTCCGCCGACGGCCCGATCATCATCCAGGCCGACGCCGCCGCCGGTCCCTGAGCCCTCGCCGCCCGCCCTCCGCAAAGCCCAAGACCCCCTGATGAACGACGACCCCGACTACCGGCCCGGTGTGGTGCTCGAAGAGCTCGCCCGGCTCCGCGAAGAGGTCATCAACACCCGCAACCTGACGATCAAGACCGAGCACGCGCTCAAGAACCTGAGCACGGAAGCCAAGGCGATCGCCCGGAAGCAGGACCAGCAAGAGAAGAAGTCTCTCTTCAACGCGGTGGGCACGTACGCCCTCTTCGTGCTGGTCGTCGGCGCGGGCCTCTGGCTCACGTTCCAGGCGCGCCTGGACAAGGCCAGCGCCGACCACGCGCTGTTCGACAAGAAAGAGGCGGGGTACGAGCAGCAGCTCGACCAGCTTCGCGCCGAGCTCGGCCGCTGGCAGCAGGTCGAGCGCGAGGTGCTGGAGTTCGAGCGTCTGGTCAAGGACGGCAACAAGGAGAAGGCGGTCGAGGCCTTCGCCGCGTTGCGCAAGCTCCGCTTCGCCGGCCTGCTCGAGGACCTGATCGTCCGCTTCAAGGCCGAGGTCGCGCGCGAGAAGTACGACCGCGGCGTCGAGCTCTACGATCAAGGCAACTTCGGCAAGGCGGACGAGGCCTTCCTGAAGTCCCAGGAGTACGACGACAAGCCGGCGTACATGGGCATGCTCCTGTTCTACCAGGGCATGTCGGCCATGCGGCTGAAGGACTTCCCCCGAGGGGCCGACCTTCTGCGGCGCTCCATCGCCGCCAACATCGACGGAAAGTACCTGTCCGAGGCCAGCTTCAACCTGGCTTACTGCCACGACCGGATGGGCGAGAAGCGCACGGCCCGGGACCTGTACTTCCGGTTCTTCAACCGCTACACGAAGAACATGTACACGGCGCAGGCCAAGCGCCGCTGGGAGCAGCTCAAGGGGGAGTGAGGCCGGGTTTGTCCAGGCCGAGCGCCTCGAAGGCGTGGCGGGTCTCGACGAGCTGCTTGCGGCCCACGTCCGAGAAGCCGTTCAGCGCGGTGGTGTACGCCAGGTGCAGACGCTCGAGGTGTTCGCCGAGGCGCGCGACGGGCTCCATCGCCACGGAGTCGCCCAGGCGGCAGGTCGTGCGGAGGGCCTGGAGCTCGTTGCGCCAGCCGATGGACCACTCCGCCCAGTCGGCGAGCATGTCCGGTGAGGGACCACCATCCCCCACGAAGGTGCGGCCGGCGCGCTCGACGAGTTTGCCGTGCATCGTGCGGAGGTCCAGCGCGCACTGGCGCCCGGCAGGGGACTCCGGCGTCGTGTCCGGCGCGATCAGGGCCCCCGGCGCGACACCGGGCCGCACGAACGCCCCCCATGTGGCCGAGAGCGCGACCGTCGCCGCGAGGCCGATGGCCATCAACCAGTACAGGACCTTGGCGGCTCGTCGCACCGGGCGCTCCTTACTTCACCAGCCGGAGTTGGGGTCGGCCGCGGGGCGGAGGCGGGGGCGGGGGTGGCTCGTCCTCGTCGTCCAGCTCGTCGGCCGGCTCGTCCGCATCTGCGCTCGCATCACGCTTGGCGTCCGCGCCCTTGCCGGCCGCCTCGGCGGCCATCGCGGCGTGAAGGCGGGCCTGAAGCTCGACGGGCGCCGACTCCGGGAACACGAAGCTGCCCTCGCCGTCGGCGAGGCCCATCAGAAACACGGCGGCCCACGGCACCACACAGATGTGGCGCACGCCCTGGAACGACAGGCTCGCGCGGATGCCCTCGTCCGTGATGTCGAAGACGTCGATCCGGAAGTTCAGGCTGAGGTTCAGGCCGACCACGGGCTGTCGCCGCAGGTGCGCCGGCAGGTCGACCCCCTCGACCCGGGAGTCGAGCTGAATGAAGACGAGGCCCTCGGCCAGCAGCTTCTCGAGGCACTCACGTTTGGCGTTCACAGCGAATCCCAGGGTGTTGGCCCGCCGCAAGATTCGTGGTACTCGCAACTCGATGCAAGTCCTGTTGTCGCTCCTCGTTTTCCTCATGCAGCCAGCCGTGCCGACGGCGACCGCGTCGGGTCCCGCGAGCGCGGCCGCATCGGCGCCGGCGCCCTCGTCCGTGCCCGCGGGCGCAGCGGACGGCGAACGTCCCGACCCGATGGCCGGTCTGTCCACGCCCGTTCGCGGTGAGGAAGAGCTGCTCGGTCTCTGGAAGATGCGGCAGAAGGCCGTCGCCGACGGCGACGAGAAGCGCGCCGACGATCTGCAGCGACAGATGCTCGTTCAGCGCAAGGAGCTGGGGATTCAGCGCCTGGACGCCGTGGCGATCGCGCTCCTCGGCGAGGCCGGCGCCGCGCTTTTGACCAAGGGGGACGCCGCCCGCTCCCAGGCGCTCGTGGATCAGGCTCGCCAGCTCGCCCCGGGCCTCCCCGAGATCGAGTCGCGTCAGGCCGACTGGTCACTGGAGCGACAGCCCTGGGCGCTCCACAAGTGGCTCGTCTTCACGCTGAAGGGTTACTTCGCCCGACTGGACGACTTCCAGCGACGTACGTTGCTGCTCAGCGACCTCGTCTTGACCACCTTCGTGCTGCTCGCGCTGCTCCTTCAGGTCTTCCTCGGCGGGCAGGTCCTGCGGCACGGGCTCGGCCTGTATCATGGCCTGGGCCGCACGTTTCCCGGGGTGATGAAGTTCCTCCTGCTGGCCGCAGCGCTCTGCCTCGCCGCGATTCCGCTCTACTTCGGCTTCGGACCGCTCCTGCTCGTGTTCCCGTTCCTGGTGCTGATCTTCAGCGGGCAGGGGGCGTCCGAACGGGTGTTCTCCATCCTGTTCGTGCTGTTCCTCGGGGGCACGCCCTGGATCCTCCGGGCGGTCGATCGCCTGAGCGACGCCGGCACGGGTGTGACCCAGGCCCTGTCGCTCCTCGGTACGAATCCGACCCATGCACGCGCCGCCGAGACTGCGATGGCGGCGCTGCGCGAGCGGCCCTCGGACTGGGCCGCCGCTACGGCCCTGGGGCTCTCGCAGAAGCGCCTCGGCCAGACGGACGAGGCCATCAAGACGCTGCGCCGCGCCGCCGCGCTGGTGCCCTCGGGCACGCCCGAGGCCGGGCTCGTCGCCAACAACCTGGCCAACGCGCTCTTTGCGACCGGCCGCGCCCAGAGCGCCGAGAAGCTCTACCTGGACGCCATCGCGTTGCTGCCGAAGGCGCCCGAACCGTACTTCAACCTCTCGCGCCTCTACACGCGCACCACGCAGCTCGAGAAGGCCCGCGCGCGCTTCGCCGAAGCCTCGGCGCTCAACCCGGACCACGTCGCCCAGTGGAACGAGGACACGGATCTGAACCTGAACCGCTGGGTGGTCGACCTGGACCTCTCGGCGGATCTGCTGACGCGCCGTGAGCTGTCGACGCTGTTCGCGCCCTCGACCCTGGCGAGCCGGGCCTGGCTTCAGCTCGCCGGGCCCGTGCCCGAGTTCGTGGCGCCCGTGGGCTGCGTCGCCACGCTCCTGGCGTTCGTCGTGTTGCGGCTGTCCCGCAAGCGCCTGCGCATCATGGCGCCCTGCTCCCGATGCGCGCTCGCCGCCGAGGTCGACCTCGGCGCCGCCGAGACCGCGGCGCTCTGCGAGCAGTGTCACAACCTGTTCATCCGCAACATCCCGGTCGACCGGCGCATTCGCTTCGAGAAAGAGGAGCGGATCGCCCGCGTCCGAACGTTGCGCCTCTGGAGCCTCCGCGGCGCGGCCCTGGCCCTCCCTGGGCTCCCGTCGTTCGTCACCGGTCACCCCCTGCGGGGCACGCTCCTGACCGGCCTGGTCGCGTTCCTGGCGCTTCGGCTGACGCTCCCCGAGGGCCTGCTCTTCGAACCGTTCGGTGGCGCCCCGCCGACGCAGCTCTCTACCGCCGTGCTGGCCGCCCTGCTCGGGCTGCTCTGGCTCGGCGGCTTCATCCGGACCTGGCGCGACACGCGGGAGCTCGCCTGATGGCGCTCGAAGGTACGCTGGCCGACTTCGGCATCGGCGAGATCCTGCAGCTGATCGGCTCGCAGCAGAAGACCGGCATCCTCTTCGTCGAGGGGACCGGCGAGACGGAGGAGGTCCAGGTCTTCTTCCGCGGCGGCAAGGTCATTCGCTGTGACGTCGCGCGCCGAGACAAGCGTGACCTGATCGGCAACATGCTGGCCGCCGCGATGGTCATCTCGCGAGAGCAGCTCTCGGCCGCGCTCGAGACGCAGAAGAAGACGCTGAAG
This sequence comes from uncultured Myxococcales bacterium, assembly GCA_903847385.1. GTDB lineage: Bacteria > Myxococcota_A > Bradymonadia > UBA7976 > UBA1532 > CAINDO01. The sequence continues at coordinate 29,709 of CAINDO010000529.1, read as the reverse complement.
CGGGTGGGGGACATCCTCGTCGAGGAGGCCACCATCACCCCAGAGATCCTGCAGGAGTTCACGGATCTCCAGACCCGCGAGACGCTCGCCCGGCTCTTCCAGTGGAAGAAGGGCAAGTACCGCTTCGAGAGCAAGCCGCCCGGGTTCGCGCGACCCAACATCTCGCCCATCGCCTGCGAGAACCTCCTGATGGAGGGGGTGCGGATGATGGACGAGTGGCCGCTCATCCAGACCCGCATCAACAACCCGGACACGGTCTTCAAGGCGATCAAGACCATCGAGGAGTCCGAGACCGAGGCCGAGGCCCTCGACCGGATCCTCGACGACGCCTTCAGTGAGTTCGTGGACGCGACCAGCCCGCCCGTGGAGCAAACGCAGGGTCGGGGCAAGAAAGCGACCGGCGCCGCGTCGAACCTCTCGCGCAGCGACCGGCGCGTGTTCGCCTACGTGGACGGCAAGCGGACGGTCGTCCAGATCATCGACCTCTCCCGTCTCGGCGAGTTCGAGGCCTGCAAGTCGCTGCTGAGCCTGCTGAACGAGGGCTACATCGCGCCCATCAAGGTCACGGCCCCCCGGACCGGCGACACCCTGCGCCGCCGCGTGGACTGGGGCCGGATGGCCCTGAAGGTGGCGCTCAACCTGGCCGTTCTCGGCCTGCTCGGCCTGCTGGTGTGGTTCATGCCGCAGTCGCGGGCGCAGCTCACCGACAACTCGGCGGAGTTCGGTCGCGAAACGATGGGGCGCCTGCGGGCGAACCGCATCTTGACGACGACGGCCGCGCTCGAAACCTGGCGCCTCCGCGAGGGCAGCTACCCCGAGCGTCTGGACGCCCTGGTCAACGGCGGTCTGCTGATCCCCGAGATCATCGCGCCCCCTGGCCAGCCGCCGCTCGAGTACTTCAGCATCGGCGTGGACTTCGACCTCCGATGAGCGACACCGCCGCGAATCAGGTGCTGATCTCCATCGCCGAGAACCCGCACGCCGCCGCCCGGCTCTGGGGTCCGCAGGACGCCCACCGGCGCTTGCTGGAGCGCCGGCTTCAGGTGCGCCTCGCCGTACGGGGCACTCAGGTGTCGGTCAGCGGCGACGCAGACCGCCTGCCCCTCGCCGAGCGTGTGCTCCGACAGTTGCTCCGCGTGGCGAGCCATGGCGGCAACGTCTTCCTCCAGGACATCGAGCAGGCCATCCACCTGCTCGAGCAGGACACGACGGTCGACCTCGACGCCCTCCGCCAACAACCGGTGCTCACGACCCGCGAACACCGCACAGTCACGCCCAAAACCACGCATCAGCGCGAGTATTTGCAGGCGATCGCCGACAACGATCTGGTCTTCGGCGTCGGCCCCGCCGGCACGGGCAAGACCTACCTGGCCATGGCGGCCGCCGCGGCCGCGTTGCAGCGGCGCGAGGTCAAGCGGATCATCCTGGCGCGCCCCGCCGTCGAGGCCGGAGAGAAGCTCGGGTTCCTGCCCGGGAGCCTGGCGGAGAAGGTCAACCCCTACCTCCGGCCCCTTTATGACGCCCTCTACGACATGATGGACCTGGAGCGGGCGGCACGGCTCGTCGAGGACGGCACGATCGAGGTCGCGCCGCTGGCGTTCATGCGTGGGCGCACGCTCAACAACTCGTTCGTGATCATGGACGAGGCGCAGAACGCCACCCGCGACCAGATGAAGATGTTCCTGACCCGGCTCGGCTTCTCGTCCAAGGCCGTGGTGACGGGTGACCTGACCCAGACGGACCTGCCTGCCCACAAGGACAGCGGGCTCGACCACGCGGTGCGGCTCCTGCAGGGGGTCGAGGGCATCGGGGTCGTGCGTTTCTCCCACGTGGACGTGGTGCGTCATCCCCTGGTGCAGCGCATCGTGCTGGCCTACGACGCCGAAGGAAATCGATGATCACCGTGATGCAGCGCGCCTCCGTGCGGGGCCGCGTCAACGCCGCCACCCTGCGTCGCCGGGCGACCCGGCTGCTCGAGGCCCTCGGTCGCGCGGATGACGACCTCTGCCTTCTGTTGACGGACGACGCCGAGATCCAGGAGCTCAACCGCAGCTATCGGCAGAAGGACAAGCCGACGGACGTCCTGAGCTTCTCGCAGCTCGAGGGCGCCGACCGGCCGGTGCTGCCCCCCGGCGTGCCCATCGCGCTCGGCGACGTGGTCATCAGCGTCGAGACGGCCGAAACGCAGGTCTCAGAGGGGTGCCTGCCGCGCCTTTGGGCGGCCATGGGCAATCCGGACGCCTCGCCGCCGTGGACGCTCCTCGACGAGGTGACGTTCCTGCTCGTCCACGGGACGCTTCACCTGCTCGGCCACGACCACGAGGTCGACGAGGCCCAGCGCGCGCTCATGGAGGCGGAGGAAGCCCGCCTGCTGCCCGAGGTGTCGTCCGGCGGACGCGCTCGGCGAAGCCCGCCAGCCGAGCCGCCCGCACCGGCCGCCCCTGCGCGCACAAAGCGTCCACGCTGAAGCCCGAGGCCTCTGCCAGGGTCGCCAAGGCCCGCAGGCGCTCCAGACTCAGCTCGCGGCCCGTCGTGGCCAGCTCCGGCCGCTGCGCCCCGGCCAGGAGCATCGGCTCGGCGAAGCAGGCGAAGATGCGCTCGCCCTGGCCCGTCACGAGGCCGTAGAGCGTCTGCCAGGGCTCCGTGCCGTGCAGGCGTCCGGGCAAACGAACCATCTCGCCATCGAGCAGCAGGACGTCTTCGCGGTGGGGGACGTCGTAGAGCACGTCGACGGGCGCGGCGACGTCGATGACCACAGCCCCGTGGGGCAGCGCGGCCAACGAGAGCCGCCCCCCGGTGCTCGAGGCCGCGATCAGCACGTGCCCCGCGCCGAGGACCTCCGCCGGCGACGAGACGAACCGAACGCGCCCCGGACCGGCCGTGTTGAGACGGTCGACCAGCCGCACGAGCGGTGTCGCCGGGCGCTCGACGACGGCCAGGACCGAGTCACCGCGGTGCACCAGCAGCTGCAGAATCCCGCCGGCGACCGCGCCGGGCAGGCCGTACAGCCCGACGGTCGAGCGGCGGCCGACCAGCTCGCCGAAGCGTGCCCACGTCTCCACGGCCGCCCAGGTGGTCAGCGCGTTCCCCGAGGTCACGCCGCAGGGCGCCGCCTCGGCGACGGCCTTGCCCTGGCCGCCGACCACGGCCGTCACGGCCCCGAGACCCACGACCCCGGCCCCGGCGTCATGGCAAAGGCGCACCGCATCGAGGATGTCCGCGACGGCCGCACTCTGCTCGGCGAGCAACGGCTCGGGCAGGCTCGGAATCGCCGCGAGCAGGCCCTCGACGGGGGCGGCCCCGGGCCGCTCCAGGCGCAGACGGCTGATGACCCGGCCCGGCGTCCGGAGGGACGCACGGTTGCGAAGCAGTTCCGGATCGGCGCTCCGCACGCCGACCAGCCGCTGCTGAAACGGCGTGAGGGGGTGCACCACGAAGCCGAACCGCATCGCCTCGGGCGAGGACGGCGGCGACGGAGGGGCGGGGGGCGCGTTCGCGCTCACCCGACGGCGACGCCCTTCTCGGCGAGGAGCCGGACGACGATGTTCACGAAGGTCTGAACCCTGAACAGGCGCGGGATCTCGTTCGAGGTCAGGCCGGTCTTGATCTCGCCGGGACCGACCTCGGGCATGAGCTCGCGGAGCTTCTCCAGGGCGAGCTCGGTGAGTTTGCCGTCGACCTCGTACTGGCTGGGATCGACCCCCGCCTGGCTGGCCTCTTTGACGCCGCCGCGGGGGATCTTGATGTCGAACGCCCGCTCCAGCAGGAACACGATCTCGAGCAGGTCCAGGGACTCGGCGCCCAGGTCGTCGAAGATCTTCGACTCCAGCGTCACGTCCTCCTCATCGAGGCCGAGGGCCTCGACGAATGCGCCCACGACCTTCTCGACGACGTCTTCGTTGCTCATGCTCATCTCTCGCTGGCGTCAGGGGCCCTTGGGCCGGAATTGAGGGAGGTATAAGGGCAGGGGGGCCGCGCTGGCAAGGTCAGCGTGCGTACTGGACCGCGCGCGTCTCCCGCACCACTGTGACGCGGACCTCGCCGGCGTAGGTCAGCTCGGTCTCGACCTTGCGCGCGATGTCCCGGGCGAGCAGCTCGGCGTCCTGATCCGACAGCCGTGCGTTCTCGACGAGGACCCGGATCTCGCGACCGGCCTGAATGGCGAAGACCTTCTCCACGCCGTTGAAGGTCTGGGCGAGGGCCTCGAGGTCCTCGAGCCGCTTGATGAACGCCGCGAGCTGCTCGCGCCTCGCCCCGGGCCGCCCGGCGGAGAGCGCGTTGGCCGAGGCCACGAGGTGCGCCAGGATGCTCCCCGGGCGTTCGTTCTCGTGGTGCGCGGCGACGGCGTGCACCACCGCCTTGCTCTCGCCGTACTTCTTGCAGAGCTGGGCGCCGACGAGGGCGTGCGGGCCCTCGACCTCGTGGTCGATGGCCTTGCCGATGTCGTGCAGCAGGCCGGCGCGCCGGGCCTCCTTGGCGTTGAAGCCGAGCTCCGTGGCCATCAACCCGGCGAGGTGACCGACCTCGATGGAATGCTGCAGGACGTTCTGCGCGAAGCTCGTGCGGTAGTGCAGGCGCCCGAGGTGTTTCACAAGTTCCGGGTGCAGGCCGGAGAGCTCGAGCTCCAGCGTGGCCCGATCGCCGTGCTGCCGCGCCTGCTGCTCGACCTCGTTGCGCGCCTTGGTCGCCAACTCCTCGATGCGGGCGGGGTGAATCCGGCCGTCGGCGAGGAGGCGCTCCAGGGTGATGCGGCCGACCTCGCGCCGCACGGGGTTGAAGCAGCTGACGACCACGGCCTCGGGCGTGTCGTCGATCACCAGGTCGCAGCCGGTCGCGGCCTCGAAGGCCCGGATGTTCCGGCCCTCGCGACCGATGATGCGTCCCTTCATGTCCTCGCTCGGGAGCGCCACGACGCTCACCGTGCGCTCCACGACGTGCTCGCTGGCATAGCGCTGGATGGCCGCGGCGACGATCGTCTGAGCGCGCTCCTCGGCGAGCTTGCGCGCCTCGGCCTCCACGCTGCGGATCTCGTCCACGCTCAGGCGCCGCGCCTCGTCCCGCACCTCGTCGATGAGCAGGTTCCGGGCGTCCTCCTGCGAGATGCCGGCGAGCCGCTCCAGCTTCTGACGGGCCTCGGCGGTGGCCGACTCCAGCTCGGTCTCGGTGCTCTGGATCTTCTTCTCTTTGCGCGCGAGGTCCTTCTCGCGCTTGGTGACCTGCGCTTCCTTCTTGGAGATCTGGTCACCCTTGGAATCGACGCTCTCTTCCTTCTTGTGCAGGCGCTCCTCGCGGCGCGCGAGCTCCTGACGGATCCGCGCCGCCTCTTTTTCCGCGTCCGCGGTCAGGGAGATGGCGTCCTCGCGGGCGGCGATCTCCGCCTCTTTGCGGGCCTGCGCGATGGCCTGTTCGGCCTCGGCGCGGACGTGCGCGAGCGCCTCCGGCCCAGGCCCCGTGCGGCGCGCGAAGGTCCGGCCGATGATGAGGCCGACCACGGCGCCGAGGATGATGCCGATGATGATTTCCATGTCGTCAGCTCGTTCCGAACGAAAGGTGGGCGGCCCGGCATCGTGCCGGCCGCATCGTCCCTCGGGCCACGGGAACACCGACGAGGCGGCGTTCGGGGGCCCGGAGGCGCTCGGCGCGCACATGCGGCTCTCCCTCGCGCGCCGAAGCGGGCTCGAACGAGCGCGCGCAGGCGGATTCGCGAATACGGGAGAACGGCCGCGGTGTGCGGCGCCTGGAGGGTTTCGGAGTCACGCAGCCCTGTTGCAATCGGGGCGCGCTATCGGTCAACGCGGCAGCGAGCTGCCGCGCAGGTCAAGCGTCGCAGTTCTCGGCCAAAGGTCGGCCACGCTCGCTGGCCAGCGGGGCGGTCGCCTGCGCCAGGAGACCGAGGAGCTCGTCCGCGCCACTTTCGACGGTGGTCCGCAACGAGCCCAGCTCCGTGCGCAATCGACTCGCCTCGTCCGCCAGGCCCAGGGCGACGACCATCCACGCGTGGACGGAGGTGGCGCCCTGCTGCTCGGCGCGACGCACGCGCTCCTCGACCAGGCTGGCCAGCGAACGGACGTACGCCGCGTCTGCGGACGAACGGACCGTGAGATGCTGACCGGCGATGGTGAGTTCGTGCGTCATGGTGGCAAGCCCCCGGACTCTATGGCCCGTCCGGAGCGGTGTCAACGGAATGACGATTGTCCCCTTGACACGCGATTCGCGGCGGGTTATCAGTCCGCGCACTTGTGGTCGCCATGGGCTGTTAGCTCAATGGTTAGAGCAGCGGACTTTTAATCCGTTGGTTCTGGGTTCGAGTCCCAGACGGCCCACAACCGCCTTTGCGCTCTGTGTCCCCATCGTCTAGTCAGGCCCAGGACGCCGGCCTTTCAAGCCGGTAACGCGGGTTCAAATCCCGCTGGGGACGCTATTACGCAATGGCGTCGTTCACCTCAGGCGGCACGACCTTCAACGAGGTCGTCGCCGTCGAGGGTGAGGGCAGAGCGGCCATTCATGTACTTCGCGAGTCCGACCCGCTCGTAGTGCGGCAGGACCCGCTCGGTCAGAAGACCGATCTCCCGAAGGTTCGGCACCAGTCGGGAGAACATGGTGCTGCGGAACATCGACATGCCGGGCGAGCGGTCGACGAACTGGTTCCACTGCCGCCGGGTCATGTGGCTGGCGAACTCTTCTTCGTAGATCTCGTGCGCGAGGAAGCGGTCGCGCATGAGGACCGCGACCTCGAAGGCCCAGTCCTCTCGCTCGATGCGCTCTTTGTCCGTGAGCTGCTTCGTGTAGAAGTCGCGCAGCGCGAGCACGCCGTAGTTCACGTGCCGCGCCTCGTCGTGGATCACGCGGCGGAGCAGTTGCCGGAGCAGCGGCTCCTTGGTGACCTTGTAGAGCAGGCTGAAGGCGCCCAAAGCCAGGCCCTCGACCATGATCTGCATGCCGAGGAACTTCATGTCCCAGCGGCCGTCGTGCATCAGGCTGTCGATGATGGTGAACAGGTTGTCGTTGATGTTGTAGAGGCGGTTCAGCTTGGTATCGAGGTAGCGGTGGAACACCTCGATGTGGCGCGCCTCGTCCACGACCTGCGTCGCGCCGTAGAACTTGCCGTCCGTGAACGGCACCGTCTCGGTGACCTGGGCCGAGGCGAGCAGCGCGCCCTGCTCACCGTGCAGGAACTGGCTCAGCATCCACGTCAGCACGAGGTACAGGGCCCGACGCTGCTCGGGCGGCGACAGGTGCACGCCGTGGGAGGCGAGGTCGTCCCAGGCCAGGAAGTCTTGGGGCAACAGGGGATTCTCCGGCGAGACCGGCTCGACGTTCAACGACCAGTCGATGTCCGTCGCGGCGTTCCACTGCATGCGCTTGGCCTTCTGGTAGAGCGCCTGCAACTCGGGGAAGTCGCTGCGGTAGCTCCAGTCGAAGTGCGCCTGATGGCTCGCCTGCATCAGCGTCGGGGCCTCCCGCCGCCCCTGTCGCAGGAAGAGGCCGCGCATCGCCGACGGGGCCATCTGCTGGATGACCGCCGGGTTGCGCACGGCCAGAAGGACGTTGACGTGGTCGCCCCAGCGTTCGACAGTCTGCCGCACGCTGGAGGGCAGGATCTTGCTCACGGCGGAGTTCTCGAAGAGCCCTACGATGGACATCGCCTACCTCCTGGGTGTTCGGGGGACGCCTTTCAGAACTATCAGCGCATTCCTGAGTTGTCTATAAGGAAGCATGTCACCGACGCGCGAAACGATTCTGCGCCACGCGATCCACGAGTTCGCCGCGCACGGCTTCGAGGGCACGAGCACGTCCGGCATCGCCCGACTGTGCGGCGTGACGCAACCCCTCATCCACTACCACTTCGCCTCGAAGGAGAACCTCTGGCGCGAGGCCGTCGACCTGCTCTTCGCCGAGGTCACGGGCCGCTTCGGCCAGATGCGGCTGGAGGGCGAGGGTCAGAGCCCCCGCGACCTGCTTCGGACGCTGATGCGCCGCTTCGTGCATCAATGCGCCGAGCGGCCGGAGATCGCGCAGATCGTGTTGCGCGAGGGCACCCACCGGAACCCGCGCTTCGACTGGCTGGTGGAGCGGCACTTGTCACCGCTCATCGCCGGCATCTCGCAGCTCTTCGCGGCGTCCTTGCCCTCGGGTCAAGCCGAGGTCATGCCGCCGCTCCACGTGGTGTTCGTCGCCATGGGCGGCGCGAACCTGATGTTCTCCGCCCCGGCCTTCTTCGAGGCCCTGACCGGGCGCTCGCCCACGGCGCCCGAGATCGTCGAGACGCACGCGGATGCCATGGTCGCCGTCGTCGACCGCATCCTGGGCATCGACCCGGCATCGAGCGGCGTCAGTAGTTGAGCGTCCGGCCGTCGACGGCCAGGGCCGCCTCTTTGATGGCTTCGGAGAGCGTGGGGTGCGCGTGGCACGTGCGGGCGAGGTCCTCGGCCGTCGCCCCGAACTCCATCGCCGCCGCGGCCTCGGCGATCAGCTCGCCGGCCCACGGCCCGAAGATGTGAACGCCGAGCAGACGGTCCGTCTCTGCGTGCGCCAGGATCTTCACCTGGCCGTCCGTGATCGCGAGCGCCTTCGCGCGGCCGTTGGCCATGAAGGGGAAGCTGCCCTTGCGATACGGGATGCCCGCCGCCTGCAGTTCTTCCTCCGTGCGCCCGACGCTGGCGACCTCGGGCATCGTGTAGACGACGTTCGGGATCGTGTCGTAGTTCACGTGGCCGTAGCCGGTGACGATGCGTTCGACGCAGGCCACGCCCTCTTCCTCGGCCTTGTGGGCGAGCATGGGGCCGGCGATGACGTCCCCGATGGCGTAGAGGCCGGGCACGCTCGTCTGGAAGTGGGCGTCTACGGGGATGCGCCCGCGCTTGTCCGTCTCGAGGCCGACGGCGTCGAGGCCGAGGCCCTCGGTGTTGGGCTTGCGGCCGACGGCGACGAGCACCCGGTCGCAGGTGATGGGCTCTCCGCCGTCGCGCGTGACGACGACCTGGTCGCCCTGGACCTCGGCCCCCGTGACGCGCACGCCGAGCTGGAACACGAGGCCCTGCTTCTCGAAGGACTTGCGGGCCTGCGTCGCGATCTCGGTGTCCGTGCCGGGCAGGATGCGGTCGAGGTACTCCAGCACCGTGACCTTCGCGCCGAGCCGGGACCAGACGGACCCGAGCTCCAGTCCGATCACGCCGGCGCCGATCACCACGAGGTGACCGGGAACGGACGGGTAGGCGAGGGCCTCGGTGCTGGTGCCGATGCGGTCCCCGTCGAAGGTGATGCCGGGCAGGCTGGCGACCTGGCTGCCGGTGGCGATCAGGATGTGCTTGGCCTGCAGCTCGACGGGCTGGGTTCCGTCCACGGCCACGCGACCGCCGCCGAGCAGCCGCCCGGTGCCGGTGTAGCGCGTGACGCCGTTCTTCTTGAACAGGCCGCCCACGCCGTTCGTGAGCTGACGAACGATGGAGTCCTTGCGCTTGAGCATGGCCGGCAGGTCGAGCTCGACGCCCTGGACCTTGATGCCGTGGGTACCCAGGCCGTGCTTGACGTCGGCGAAGCGCTCGCTGGACTCCAGCAGGGCCTTGCTCGGGATGCAGCCGACGCGCAGGCAGGTGCCGCCGAGGGCGGCCTCCTTCTCGATGCAGGCCACGTTCAGGCCGAGCTGCGCCGCGCGAATGGCCGCGATGTAGCCGCCGGGGCCGGCGCCGATGACGACGAGGTCGAAGGTGTGCGTGTCCATCGGCTCAGACCTCGAGCAGCATGCGGACGGGGTTCTCGACGCAGGCCTTGACCCGCTTGAGGAACCCGACCGCCTCGCGGCCGTCCACCAGGCGGTGGTCGTAGGTCAGGGCGACGTACATCATGGGTCGGATGACCACCTGACCGTTGACGGCCACGGGGCGGTCCTGGATGGCGTGCATGCCCAGGATGCCCGACTGCGGCGGGTTCACGATGGGCGTCGACAGCAGCGAGCCGTAGATGCCGCCGTTGGTGATGCTGAACGTGCCGCCCTGCAGCTCCTCGAGCTTGAGCTTGTTGTCCTTGGCGCGGCGGCCGAGCTCGGCGATCTGCTTCTCGACGTCGGCGAAGCTCATGCGCTCGGCGTTGCGCAGGATCGGGACCACCAGGCCCTTACCGCCACCGACGGCGATGCCGATGTCGAAGTAGTGCCGGTAGACGATGGTGTTGTCGCGGATCTCGGCGTTGATGGCCGGAAACTGCCGCAGGGCGTCGACCGTGGCCTTGACGAAGAAGCTCATGAAGCCGAGCTTGACCCCGTAACGCTCCTCGTAGGCGTCCTTGTGGTCGGTGCGCAGCGCCATGACCGCGGACATGTCGATCTCGTTGAAGGTGGTCAGCAACGCCGCGTTGGACTGCGCCTCGACGAGGCGCCGTGCGACCGTCTGCCGAAGCGGCGTCATCGGGACGACCTCTTCGTCGCGCGGGCCCCAGGACGTGGCAGCGGCGGGCGTGGGGGCGGGCGCAGGCGCCGCGGCGGGTTTCGCCGGGGTCGCCTTCGCGGCGGCCACGGCGGCGACGGCGTCTTCCTTGAGAATCCGACCCCCGGGGCCCGTGCCCGTGACGCCGGCGGCGTCCAGGCCGGCCTGACCGAGCACCCGCGCGGCCGCGGGCATCACACGAGCGTCGGTGACGGTCTTCGCCACCTCCGGCGTGGCCGCGGGCGCCTCGGCGGGCTTCACGACCGGCGCTTCGCCGGGCTCGATCTCACCGATGACCTCGCCGATGCGGGCCATCTCTCCGCGCTTCTTGAGGACGCGGACGAGGACGCCGGCCGCGGGGGCCGGCACCTCGAGATTGACCTTGTCGGACTCGACGACCACGACGGCCTCGTCGAGGTTCACAAACGTGCCCTCGGCCTTGAGCCATTCGCCGACGGCGACCTCGGTGATGGACTCCCCGACGGGGGGCACTTTCAGCTCCACGGACATTCGTCAGTCTCCCTGCTCACGCAATCTCGAAGGCTTTTTCAATCAGGAGCTCCTGCTCCATCTTGTGGCTCGCAGCCGAACCGGTCGCCGGGCTCGCGCTCTCATTGCGCGTGACGCCGCTGAACGGGTGCCGTGCCAGGAGGCGCTCGCCCAGCGTGGCGCGCAGGAACGGCCACGCGCCCATGTTGCGCGGCTCCTCCTGCACCCACACCACGGGCGTGCCGGGCGCGTAGGGCGCCAGCGCGGCGGCGAGGTCGTTCATGCGCAGCGGGTAGAGCTGCTCGAGGCGAACGATGGCGACGTGGTGCGCGCTCATCGCTTCGCGAGCGGCCTCCAGGTCGTAGTAGACCTTGCCGCTGCAGAGCAGCACGCGCCGGACGGCCGCGGGCTCCGGCGCCACGGCGTCGGCCAGGACGGGGTGGAAGCGACCCGTCGCCAGGTCGTCCAGGCCCGACACGACCTGCGGGTGACGCAGCAGGCTCTTGGGCGTCATCACGATGAGCGGCTTGCGCAGCGACCAGTGGACCTGGCGACGCAGGCAGTGGAAGAGCTGGGCCGGGGTGGTCAGGTTGACCACGCGGATGTTGTCCTGCGCGCACAGGCCCATGAAGCGCTCGAGGCGTGCGCTGGAGTGCTCCGGCCCCTGGCCCTCGAACCCGTGCGGCAGCAGCATCACGAGGCCCGTCAGGCGGCGCCATTTGTCCTCGGAGCTCACGATGAACTGGTCGATGATGACCTGGGCGCCGTTGACGAAGTCGCCGAACTGGGCCTCCCAGAGGGTCAGGCCCTCGGGCCGGTCGAGGCTGTAGCCGTACTCGAAGCCGAGCACGCCGACCTCGGAGAGCGGGCTGTCGATGACCTCGAAGCTGCCGCGGCCGAAGCGGGTGAGGGGGACGTGGCGCTCGCCCGTCCGGGCGTCGTGCAGGACCGAGTGGCGGTGGCTGAACGTGCCGCGACCGCTGTCCTGGCCGCTCAGGCGCACGGGGTGACCCTCGGCGACGAGCGTCGCGAAGGCGAGGGCCTCGGCACCGCCCCAGTCGAGGGGGCGCAGGCCGTCGGCCATCTCGCGCCGCGTCTCCAGGAACTTGCCGATCTTCGGGTGGGCCGTGAAGCCCGCCGGCAGGTCCGTCTGGATGCGCAGGAGCATCTGGAGCGTCGCCCGCGGCACCTCGGTCGAGGGCTCGGCGACGGTGCTCTCCGGACCGCCGGCCGAGCCCTGCCAGACGCCCCGGCCGAAGTCGGTCTTGTAGGCGTACTCGGGGCTCTTGGCCTCGGAGAGCGCGTGCTCCAGGTGCTCGCGGCGCCGGATCGTGACCTCGTCCGCCTCGGCGCGCTGCACGCCACCGAGCTTCAGCAGGTTCTCCAGGTAGGCCTCGCGCACGGACTTGCGCTGCCGGATGGCGGCGTACATCAGCGGCTGGGTGAACGCCGGATCGTCCGCCTCGTTGTGACCGTGGCGCCGGTAGCACCACATGTCGATGACGACGTCCTTCTGGTAGCGGGCCCGGAACTCCATCGCGAGGAGGATCACCTGCGCGACGGCCTCGGGGTGCTCACCGTTCACGTGGAAGATGGGCACCTGCAGCATCTTGGCGACGTCCGACGCGTAGGGCGTCGACCGCGAGGACTCCGGGGGCGTCGTGAAGCCGATCTGGTTGTTCACGATGATGTGAATCGTGCCGCCGACCCGGTAGCCGCCGAGCTCGCTCATGTTCAGGGTCTCCTGAACGATGCCCTGGCCGGCGAACGCGGCGTCGCCGTGGATGAGCAGGGGTACGGCGTGCCGGCGGTCGCGGTCGCCGTTGCGGTCCTGTTTGGCGCGCACGCGGCCGACGGCGACGGGGTTCACGAACTCCAGGTGGCTCGGGTTGAAGCAGAGCGACAGGTGCACCGTGCGGCCCGTGCGGGTCACGTGGTCGCTGCTGTAGCCCATGTGGTACTTCACGTCGCCGCGGCCGAAGTGCAGGTCGGGATCCGCGTCCGCGAACTCCCGGAATATCTGCGCCGGGCTCTTGCCCATCACGTTGGCCAGCACGTTGAGCCGGCCGCGGTGGGCCATGCCGATGACCACCTCGCGCACGTCGTGCTCGCCGGCGGCCTCGAGCGCCATGTCCAGAAGCGGGATCAGGCTCTCGCCGCCCTCGAGCGAGAAGCGCTTGGCGCCGACGAACTTGTTCGCCAGGAAGTGCTCGAAGATCTCGGCGTCGATCAGCTTGGTCAGGATCCGGAGCTGCTGCTCACGGGTCAGCGTGACCTGGTTGCGCGTCTGCTCCATCTGGGTCTGGAGCCAGGTTTTGATCTCCAGGTCGTCGATGTGCATGAACTGCACGCCGAGCGAGCCGCAGTAGGTCGCCCGCATCACGTCCAGGATCTCGCGCAGCGTCATGTGCGAGCCGGCCCCGGCGATGGTGCGGCTCGAGAAGACGCGGTCCAGATCGGCCTCGCCGAGCTGGTAGTACTCCAGCTCGAGCTCGGGGTGCGGCGGCCGGGGCAGGCCGAGCGGATCCAGGTTGGCGATCATGTGCCCGCGCACACGGAACGCCCGGAGGAGCTGGTCGACCTTGTCCTGCTGGGCGGCGACATCCGTCCCCTCGGGGGCGTCGACGACGGCGCGGGGCCGGGGCGCGGCGGGCGCGGCCGGCGGCGCGTGGAAGATGCTGGCCGGACGCAGCGTCGGGCCGAAGCCCTGGCGGGCCCCCGCGGGCAGATCCGACGGAAACCCCGCAAACCATGCGCGCCAATCGGGCGTCACGGATTCGGGATCGGCGAGGTACTGCTCGTAGAGAGACTCCACGAAGGCCAGGTTGGCGCCGTTCAAGGGCCCCTCCGGAAATGCCATGGTCGAAGACTCCTCCCAGGATGCTCGGACCCGCGACGCGGATTCGGTCGCGGTCGTCGGCGCTGCAAGATCACCGACGATGCTGAAAAAAAAGGCGGGCCGCTTGCGCAGACCCGCCTTTCGGAGACGAAGGACCCTTGGGGGTCGGCCGGCTCGTCGAGCGTCAGGGGACGCTGGGAACGGCGGGGGCCTCGGGGGCCGCGGGCACGGCCGGGACCTCGGGGGCCGCGGGCACGGCCGGGGCCTCGGGGGCCGCCGGAACGGCCGGGGCGTCGGGGACCTGGGGGGCGCCGCCACAAGCGGTGAGGGCGATGAGGGCGGCGGCGACGAGGGCGGACAGCTTCAGCATGACGTTCTCCTTGGGACGCTCAGGTCACGTTAACCGCGGCCCGGAAACGCAAATGCCGACGGGCCGACGCGGGGTTTTACATAGGATGGAGGGCATACCTGTCAAGCAATTTCGTCCGAGAACGTCCCGGGAGGCCCCGGCCAGGCCACCACGGACCGGAGTTCCTCGACGCCCTCACCGAATGCGACGGCGGCCCCCGGCGCCCCGACCGGCCCGAGCTCGATGCCCGCGACCTCGGCGCTCGCCGGCTGCGTGCGCCAGGGAAACACCGCCGCGCCGATGCCCCGGTTCACGTAGACCGGCGTCTCGCCGACGGTGTACCAGCCGAGGATGTAGCGATGCCCCATGCGGCGCATCACCCGCTCGACGACGCCGCCGTTCGGAATCTGCCCGCCATGGGTGTGCCCGCTGAGGACCAGGGCGGCCCCGCGGCGGTCGGCCACGCTGGCCAGCTCAGCCAGGTGGCTCAGGACAAGCGACGGCTCGTCCCCCGGCTCCGACCAGGCGCGATCGACGTCGTGGTGGCCGGTCACGGCGTCGTCGATGCCCACGATGCGCCACGCGGATCCGCCGGCCTCGAATCGCACCGACCGGTTCACGAGGACCGTGACCCCGGCGTGCTCCAGGGCTCGCGCCACCGCCGGCGCTCCGTGCCAGTGGTCGTGATTGCCGAGCGTCGCGAAGGTCGGGGCCGTGAGGCGGCCCAGATGGTGGGTCAACCGAGGCAGGTACTGCAGGCTGTGCGCGACATAGTCCCCGGTCATGCAGACCACGTCCGGCGCGAGCGCGTTGATCGCGTCGATGGCGCCCTCGAGACGTGCCTCCGGCGTCATCCGGCCGACGTGGACGTCCGTGAGGTGGGCGAGCCGCAGCACCCGATGGCCCGCCGGGATGCGCGCGCTGCGCACCCGGTAGAAGTGTCGTGAGATCACCGTGCTGCGGCCGAGCGCGCGCGCCAGGGCCGGATCGGTGGGTCGCTTCATCGTTCGGCCCGGGCCCGACGCTCGGCGTCGGGTGGGGGATTGTGCGTGCACATGGGCCACAGTCTGGCATCGGCGAGGCGCGCTTGGTAGGGTCGAGCGCGTGAATGCCGAGGAGCGCGTCGCCCTGAACCGGGTGCGCGAACTGATTCAGTCCAAAGGCCCACGCCTCGTCGAGGCGGT
This sequence comes from uncultured Myxococcales bacterium, assembly GCA_903847385.1. Lineage (GTDB taxonomy): Bacteria > Myxococcota_A > Bradymonadia > UBA7976 > UBA1532 > CAINDO01. Next base: position 14,427 of record CAINDO010000529.1, on the reverse strand, counting down.
CGGCGAGCGCGCGTCCTCCAACGCCGAGTGGGTGATCCACAGCCATGGGGCCATGCTCAAGGTCGAGTCGCCCCATCCCGGCATCTTCGACCAGCTGGTGCTGGCCCTGCCGCGCCCGGCGGAGCGCCCCCCCGAGGAGTTCAAGGCCTGGGCCGAGGGCCGCATCGCCCGCCTGGACAAGTACCTGGAGCGCACCAACCTCGGCCGGGTGGTCAAGCAGGTGTTCTTCGAGACGTGCATGATCGTCTCCGTCGCTCGCCGCGTGGGGCACGACCCGGGGGACGCCCGCGGCTACTTCCCGCCCCCCGAGGAGCTGCCGAAGCTCATGCAAGGTTTCGTGCAGACCCTCGAGACCTACGTGCGCATCATCGGGGACGGCGGCCTGCGCTACGTGGGCGGCCTGCGGCTGTTCATCCTGCCGCGGGGGGCCGAGGCACCCGAGTGGAAACTCGGCCTGGACGTGATGGACACGGTCATCGGCCGGCGCGAAGAGACGGACAATTTGGCCCCCCTGACGCTCGTCCGCGGCGTGCTGACCGAGCTCGCGGCCATCGCCGAGGTGCGCGCCCTCGTCTTCGAGGGCACCCGCGCCGAGCGCAAGGCCCGCAACCGGGCGACGGCCCACTACTGCCAGGCCCTGCTCGACCTCGCCGAGCGCGCGGCGCAGCCGGGGTTCATGCTGTCCCACGTGACCCGATTGCTGGGCGAAATTCCACCGCCCCCCTCGCCACGGCTCCCGCTGCCGGCCCTGATCGGCCTCGGCGTCCTGCTCGTGGGCGCCCTCTGGTTCTGGTTCGCCTGAGGCGGAGAATTGCGCGACCCGACCGTCGCAAGGGGAACAACGGCCGGCGGCGTCGCAGTTTTCGGCGGGACACGTTTCGTGCCCTGTGACATCCTGCGCGCCCTTTCGACCGCATCCGGAGCCCCAACATGCTGACCTGGAACTTCGAACCGGAGATCATCTCGGGTCTGCCCATTCGCTGGTACGGCGTGATGTTCGCCGCCATGCTCATGATCGCCTTCCAGGCGTGGCGCTGGCAGATGCTGCGCGCCGGCAAGACCGAGGAAGAGTCCGAGGCCTTCCTGATGGCCGGCGTGATCGCCACGATCGGCGGGTCGCGGCTCGGGCACTGTCTGTTCTACGAGCCCGAGAAGTACCTGCGTCACCCGCTGGAGATCCTCAAGGTCTGGGAGGGCGGCCTCGCCAGCCACGGCGGCACCCTCGGTCTGCTGCTCGCGACCTTGTGGTGGAGCCGAAAGTACAAGATGCAGTTCATCGAGGTCCTGGACCGCTTTTCGTTTTCTGCGGCGATCGGGGTGGTCTTCGTCCGCCTCGCCAACTTCACGAACAGCGAGATCGTCGGCCGGATCACCGATCCAGAGTCGGCGCCGTTCGCGGTGAAGTTCGTGCGATCGATCGAGGACCGTGCCAAGGCGAACCTGGCGACCGGGGACTTCTCGCAGGTCCCCTGGCGCCACCCGGCCCAGCTCTATGAGGCCGCCATCGGGCTCGTGGTGCTCGGGGTCCTGTACGCCATGGATCGCAAGCTCGGCGAACACCGCCGTCGCGGCCTCTTCGCCTACACGTTCCTGTTCCTTTACTTCGGCGGCCGCTGCGTGAGCGAGTTCTACAAAGAGTTCCAGACGCTGACGGCCGAGCAGTCGCCCTTCACGATGGGCCAGTACCTCTCGGCGCCGTTTGCGCTGGTCGGCCTGTTCGGCCTGATCAAGACCCTGCGCCAGGGGCCGCGAGCCGGCGGTGAAACGCCCGGCTCGGCCGCGTGAAGTCGTAGCCCTTCCGCCACGCCTCGGGCAGTGACTCACGGGGCACGCCCGTGAATCCGAGGCCCTCGAAGAAGCGCCACATCCGCTCGTCGATCGAGAGCGCGAACAGGTCGGAGTAACCGGCCTCGATGCCCCAGTCGATGAGCGCCAGGCCCAGGCGCCGGGCGCGTCCGCGGCCACGGTGACGGGGCAGGGTGGCGAAGCGCGACAGCTCGGCCCACTCGCCATAGGGCGCCAGCCTGGCCGTCCCGACGACGATCCCGTCGATCGCGTAGACGAGGTGCTGATCGATGGTCGCCAGGAGCTGGTCCTCGGTGAACGGCCGCACCACGCCACGCTCCATCTCGGCGCGCAGCAGGAGCGAGATGTCGGCCGCATCGGCGAGCGTCGCGCGGCGGACCTCCTCGGAGAGCTGACCGCCGACGAGCACACCCGCCCCCTGGTGGGTGAAGAGCTCCTCGAAGACCACGCCGGGCTCGCCCTCGAGCACCACCACCCCCGAGATGCCCGCGTCCAGCAGGCCCAGGATGAACCTCCACGTGCCCTCGTGGGCCGGGTCACCGTCCCGGGCCCGAGCCTCGGCCTCTTCGCGGGTCAGGTGGGGCCGTTCGTCGTCGCCGAGGATCGCCCGTGCGTCGGAGGTGACCAGCAGAAGTCGCCGCGCGCCGAGCGAGACGGCGATCTCGCGACCGAGCAACTCCGCCGCCGGCCGCCCCTGGGCGCGGGCCCGCTCGGGGACGAGCACGATGGGCACGCGCCCGGCGTCCAGCGCCCGGACCACGGCACGCAGCACGTACGCGCTCTCGTCGTCGCCGTCCACGAGCTCCAGCGGAAAGCCCTGCCGGCGCGCGAGGGCGACCAGGTCCCGGGCCGCGCCGCCCTGCCAATGCCCCACCACGACGCTGCGCATGCCGTACGCGCCGAGCAGCCGCAGGTCGAGCTGCAGTTCGGCCACGGTGACCGTCCCGCCGAGCACCGCCACGTGCAGGGCACCGCGATTTCGCGCTGCGTAGTGCGCCAGTTCCAACGCGCGCTGAAGGTCGCGGATCTTCCCCATCGAGCATCCCCCCCACCGTGTTGCGGCGAGTGTCCAGAATCTGGACGCGGTGTCCAGATCCTGGACGCCGCCGTTCCACGCGACCACGGCGCCTGGCCGTCCTCCGCACGGCATGGTCCCTGCGAATCGTCCGGGGGCACCCACCTCAGGAGGTCCCGATGCTCGCACATCTGCTCGCTCTCGTCTGGCTGGCGTGGCCCGCCCGGCTGCCCCCACCGTCCCCGGACGCCTGTGGCTTCGACGCCCACGAACCCAACGACGACCGTCCCCACGCCCGAAGAGTCCAGGGGGTGACGGCGGACGGCCGCCTCTGCGCGGAGGACGTCGACTGGTATGCCGTCCACCTCGACCGCGGTGAGCGCGTCCGGATCGGCGTTCTCCACGACCGCGGCGACACGACGGCCCCGCCCGAGGTCTTTCCGCCACGACAACGGCGGCCCATCGGCCGCGCCTACCGCGCCCCCGGCGAGGTCGGCACGCAGGTCACAGCCAGTGTCGAAGGGTGGTACCGCGTCAAGATCGCCGCGGCGTCGACGGAGGTCGTCGACTACGTGCTGCTGGTCTGGCCGGCCGCGGAGCCGCCCCGCGGCGGCGCGTCGAACCAGCCGCGGTCGCGGTACCAGGCCATGACCTCGGGGAGCGCGGTGTCCAACGGGTGCCGGACCACGAAGCCGAAACGCTCGACGGCCTCGTCGGGCACACAGGCCCAACCAGGCGCCCGGACCTCGGCGATCAGCCGAGAGATCGACGCCCCGAGGCCGGCGGTGTCGGCGACGCGCTGCGTGACCGGCTCCAGCCAGCCGAGGACCTTCGCCGACAGCGGGAGACGAAGCCCCGGCCGCTCGGAGACCAGCGACTCGAGACGGTCGACGACACGCTCCATGCGCTGCACGACACCGTCGGACACGAAGTACGGCCCGACGGCCTCGCCTTCGGCCTGCAACGCCAGCCCCACCAAGGACACGAGGTCGTCCACGTGAACGAACGAGAGCTCCAGATCCGGCACGAACGGCACGACCCGGCTCCGGACCCAGCGAGCCACCTGCGCCAGGTCGGCGTAGTCGGGTCCGTAGGCGATCCCGGGGCGCAGGATCGTCGCCGCGCCCCCCAGCATCTCGCGCAAGATGGTCTCGGCCTCGAGCTTGCTGCGGCCATAGCTGTTCAGCGGCTGCTCGTTTCCGGCGGTCCGGTGCGGTTGCCCGGGCTGCGAGGGCCCCTGGGCGGCCAGGCTGCTCATGAACACCGCACGACGCACACCGGCGGCCTTGGCGGCCTCGGAGAGGTTCCGCGTGCCCTCGACGTTGACCCGGGCATACGTGCTGTCGCGCCCCGCCGCGACGGCGCCGGCGAGATGGACCACGGCGTCGACGCCCTCGAGGGCGCGGGAGAGCGACTCCGTGGACAGGACGTCACCGTGGGTGACCTCCACCGCGGGGATGTCCGTCAGCGTGCCCAAGGTGCTGCCCGGGCGGACGAGGCCGCGCACGGACACGCCCTCGTCGACGAGGTGCCGGCACAGCGCGCGCCCGATGAATCCATTCGCCCCGGTGACGAGCACCTTCATGAAACCACTCTCCTTCGACCCGCTCGGGGTCCGTCGTCCCGGTCAGTCCGTGCCGCCCTCGATGCCGTATCGCGTCAGCTTGCGATACAGGTTCCGACGGGAGACGGACAGGAGGACCGCCGCCTTGGACTTGTTCCAGTTGCATTCGACGAGCGCGTCGAGGATGCGCTGTCGCTCGGCGCCCTCCCAGTCGGCCCGGGTCCGGATGCCTCGGGCCGGGGCAGGGGGCGCGACCTCTTCGGCGACGACCCGCACGGGCTCGACGCGGCTCGGCGCGGGCTCGCCCCGGTCCGAGGTCGGCAGGCGCAGTTCATCCGCGGAGACGATGGCCCCCCGCGAAAGGATGGCGCTCGACTTCACGGAGTTCTCGAGCTGGCGGACGTTGCCCGGCCAATCGAAGCGCAGGAGCGCCTGCAGCGCGTCCGGGGAGAGGCGGCGCGGGGGCAGCCCGAACTCCGACGACACCTGCTCGAGGAAGTGGTCGACGAGCGCGGCGATGTCCTCGAGGCGCTCCCGCAGGGGCGGGACATGCACCTCGACGACGTTGAGTCGGTAGAAGAGGTCCTCGCGGAACCGACCGGCGGCGATTTCGCGGCGAAGCTCGCGGTTCGTCGCCGCGACGATCCGCGCCTCGACCTTCTCGGAGTCGCGGCCGCCGATTGGGCGGACCTCTTTCTCCTGCAGTACGCGCAGCAGCTTGCTCTGGACCGACAGCGGCATCTCGCCGATCTCGTCGAGGAAGACCGTGCCGGCGCGCGCGGCTCGGAACAGGCCCTCTTTGTCCGCCGTAGCGCCCGTGAACGCGCCCCGCTTGAAGCCGAAAAGCTCGCTCTCCAGCAGGTTCTCGGGGATGGCCGCGCAGTTGATGGCCATGAACGGCTGGACCTTGCGGGGGCCGCCGTGGTGGAGCGCCCGCGCGATGAGCTCCTTGCCCGTGCCGCTCTCACCGGTGATCAGCACGGGCACGGGGTAGTCCATGACCTGGCTGAGCGTGTCGAAGATGCGGTGCATCCGCGGGCTGCGACCCACGATGTTTCCGAAGGTGTACTTCAGGCCGAGCGCGCGGTTCTTGGCCTCGAGGTCCCGCTCGACGCGGGCGATCTCGACGGACTTGGCGGCCACGTCGTCCTGCAGGGTCGCCGTCAATCGCTCGAGGCTCGCCTTGGCCTTCCGGAGCTCCTCGCCCTGGACCTCGAGTCGCTCGACGAGGCGCCGCATCTCGACGGCGATCGCCGCGACGTCCCCGAAGTCCTGGAGGAGCCGGAGGTCGTCGGCGTTGAAGCCGGGGCGGCCCGAGGTCATGCGATCGAGGTAGACGGCGCCGAGCACGTGCTCGCGGGTCCGGATCGGGATCGCCATGACGGACTTGATGGCCATCTCGTGCAGCGACTCGCTGGCCAGGAACCGATCGTCGTCGAGTGCGTTGTTGCTGACGACGGCCTCGCCGGCCGAGAGCACGCGATCGGCGATCGCCCGGCTCGGCCGGAAGCGGTCGCTGCGGACGGTCTCGCGGTCGATGTTCTGCGCCGCCTTGACGCGAACGTTGCCGTCCGCCTCGCGCAGGAGGATGAAGCCCCGGTCGGCGTCGGCGAACTCGACGACGCTCTCGAGCGCGAGGTCGAGCAGGTGGCCGACCTCTTCCTCTTCGAGGAGTCGCTTGTTCAGAGCAAGGAGGCGCTCGAGGCGCGCAACGCGTGTCTGTGGGTCCATGAAACGGGGCCTTTCGTGCGCCGTCGGCTTCCCTCCCGGCGCACATTAAGTCAGAGACGCGCGTCGGCGACCAGCTTGACGTTGCACGGACCGATCCGTAGCGTGTGCGCCTTTGTTCGAGCCGCTTCCCAGGCCGATCTTCGGGAGGCGCACTTCGGTGCAGGAAAGCAGACCATGTCGCGAAGCGTCTTCGTCGAGACCTATGGATGCCAGATGAACGAGGCGGACAGCGAGCTCATGGCGGGCCTGCTGCGTCACCGCGGCTTCACCGTGGCGGCGACCGCCGAAGAGGCCGACGTGGTGCTCCTGAACACCTGCGCCGTACGCGAACGGGCCGAGGAGCGCATCTTCGGGCGGCTCGGCTGGCTGAAGTCCATGAAGGCGGCCAAGCCGGGCATGGTCCTCGGGGTCACCGGCTGCATGGCCGAGCGCATGCGGGACGACCTGGTGACCCGGGCGCCGTACGTCGACCTCGTCGTCGGCCCCGACGCCTACCGCCGCCTGCCGGACCTGATCGAGCGCGCCCGGGACGTCGACGACGACCCGCTCATCGACGTGCGCCTCGACCGCAACGAGACCTATCAGGGCGTGCAGGTCGAACGCGTGCCCGGGGTCTCGGGGTGGGTCACGGTGATGCGGGGCTGCGACAAGTTCTGCACGTTCTGCATCGTGCCGTTCGTTCGCGGCCGCGAGCGGAGCCTGCCGCCCGAGGAGGTCGTCTCCGAGGTCGAGGCGATGGCCAAGGCCGGCTTCCGCGAGGTCACGCTGCTCGGGCAGACCGTGTCGAGTTACTACGAGCGCGGCCGCGACTTCGCCGACCTCCTGAAGGCCGTCTCCGCGGTCGAGGGCATCGCCCGCATCCGCTACACGTCGCCCTATCCGAACGACTTTGGCGAGCGCCTCGTCGATGCCCTGGCGGACCTTCCGAAGGTCGGTCAGTACCTGCACCTGCCCGTGCAGAGCGGCAGCACCCGCATCCTGAAGGACATGCGCCGGGGCTACACCGCGGAGAGCTACCGGGCCCTCGTCGCGCGCATCCGGGACCGCCTGCCCAACCACGCGATCAGCACGGACGTGATCGTCGGTTACCCCGGCGAGACGGACGAGGACTTCCAGCAGACGATGGCGCTGATGCGCGACCTGCGTTTCGACAGCGCCTTCACCTTCGCTTACAGCGAGCGCGATGGCACGCAGGCGGCGCGCAACCGCCCGGACGACGTGCCGGAGGCCGTGAAGGGCGAACGCCTGCAGCAGATCATCGCGCTCCAGGAGTCGATCAGCCGCGAGAAGTACGCCGCGATGATCGGCCGCGAGGTCGAGCTGCTCCTGAATGGGCGCAGCCGCAAGAACGAGGCGTGTTTCGTCGGTCGCACGAGCTGCTTCAAGACCACGGTGCTCGCCGCCGGTGAATTCGAACCCGGACAGCTCGTGCGGGCCCGGGTCACGGACGCCACCAGTCACACGCTCTTCGCCGAAGCGCTCCCGGCATGATCCGCATCCGCGACCCGATCCACGGCAGCATCCCGGTGACGCAGGACGAGCTGCCCGTGGTGGACAGTCGCGTGTACCAGCGGCTCCGCGGCATCAAACAACTCGGCTTCACGGACCAGGCTTTCCCCGGCGCCACGCACACCCGGTACGCCCATGGGCTCGGCGCGATGGAAGTCGCCACGCGCATGTTCGACGCGCTTTTCCCCCTGGAGCCGGGGCTTCTGCCGACGCGGGACCGAACCCGCTTCCGGCAATGTCTGCGCCTCGCGGTGTTGCTCCACGACGTCGGCCATCCGCCGGCTTCCCACGCCAGCGAGCCGTGCATGCCGCTCCGTGCCGGCCTGGGCCTGGACCGGTTCACGGCCGAGGAGCAGACGCAGCGCGCCAGCCACGAAGACTACACGCTCGCGCTCCTGCTCCACTCCGAGCTCACGCCGACCCTCGCTCGGGCGCTGGAGCGGGTCGAAGCGCGGCCCGAGGACATCGCGCACCTGATCACCGGCCGCTACCCGGAGCGGACGTCGACCTTCCTCTCCGAAGGGGTCGAGTACTTCCCGCTGCTGACGCAGATCGTCAGCGGGGAGATGGACGCGGACCGCATGGACTACCTCCAGCGGGACTCGTTCTACGCCGGCGTGAACTACGGCAAGTTCGACCAGGGCTGGCTGGTGGAGAACCTGGCGACCCACGTGGTCGACGGCCGGGCCTACCTCGCGCTCTCGCACCGGGCGGTCTTCGCGTTCGAGGACTTCCTGCTGAGCCGCTACCACATGTTCGTCAGCGTCTACTACCACTACATCGCGGTGGGGTACGACACGATGCTCCTGCGGTTCTTCCAGGAGGCGCCGGGGGAGTTCACTCTTTCGACGGACCTGGAGCAGTACCTCGCGATGGACGACATGGCGCTCTGGGCCGTCCTCCGCGCCTCGAAGAACCGGTGGGCCATGCGCATCGCCCGCCGCCAGGCCTTCCGCCGCCTGCTGGAGATCAACGCCGAGGGCACGACCGCCGACCTGGACGCGATCTCCGCGGCGTTGACGGCCGCCGAGGTCGAGCACTTCGTCTCGCGTGACCACGGCGTCCTGAGCAAGTACTACGGCATGGAGGGCATGACCGGCCTGCCGATTTACGTGCGAAACGAGCCGCTGCGGCAGGCCATGACGATCGACGCTTACTCACGCATCTACGAGCGCTACCAGCAGCCCACGCCGCTCACTCGGGTGTACTGCCATCCGGAGCAGATGGACCTGGCGCGCCAGGTGCTGTCGTCGGTGATTCAAGCGCCGTGATCAGGCCGCGCTGGCGCCGGAGCTGATCGGCCAGGGCAGGGGGCAGGAACACCTGCACCTGCCCGAAGACCTCCACGGCCTCGAGGGCGTCGAGGTGGTCGCCCCCACAGGGGCCGGACACGCAGAGGCCATCCGACGGCCGGAAGAGCGCACCGTGGGTCGTGCAGAGCAGATGCCGCCGGCCGCGGTCGAAGAGCGCCGACCCCGATCGGTTCAGGCGAACGCCCATGTGGGGGCACAGGTTCAGGTAGGCGCAGACGCGCCCCTGGGTCCACCGGAGGAGCACCATGGGCAGCGTGTGGCCCTCCCAAAGGGCGTCCACCGCCAGCGCCTGCCCCCGGGGAGGCAAGCTCTCCGCCGCGAGCGTCGCGACGAGCGCGCGGCCCGCGGACCCGTTCAGAACGGGTACCGATTGGCAGCGACCACGGCGTCGGCGATCTCGCTGCGCGCGGCGATGAGGTCCGTCGGCACGTAGGGCGCGAGGCGGTCGATGCCGGCGACCATCCGGGCCGGGTTGTTGGCCAGGTGGCAGGCGATCTCTCGGGCCCGGCCGGCGACCTTGCGGTAGGCGTCCGTGCAGACGACGCGGGCGACGGCGAGGCGGCTGCGCGCCTTCTCCGGGCCGTGATCGGCGACATACTGATGCACGCGGGCGAGCGTGGAGTCCGAGGCCCAGACGTCCGTGAGCATGTCCGCCAGCGCCAGGAGCAGCTCCTGCTGACGGTCGAGATCGGCCATGTACTTCTGCGCCGCGGCACCGGCGGCATAGGTGAAGACCTTCTTCGCCTGCTCGTTCATGAAGGTCTCGAGGGCGAGGGGGGCGGCGCCGTCGGGGACCTCGGTCGCCACGCCGGACTTGACCTCGGCCTCGAGCGCCATCATCACCGGCATGAGGTTGAGTTTGCCCTGCATGACGCGCTTGAACAGCGTGCCCGGCACGAGCAGTCGGTTGATCTCGTTGGTGCCCTCGAAGATGCGGTTGACCCGCACGTCGCGCAGCGGCTGCTCGATGGGGTACTCCCGCGTGAAGCCGTAACCGCCGTGAATCTGAAGGGCCTCGTCGAGCACGTAGCCGACGCCCTCGGAGCCGTAGACCTTCAGCATCGAGCACTCGATGGTGAAGTCCTTGAGCACCTCGACGGCGCTCTTCCAGTCGTCCGGATCACTCTCGTGCAACTGCGCGATCCGGGCGTCCATCGCCCCGCAGAGGCGCCACGACATGGAGTCGTTGGCGAAGATGAAGGCCGCCGAGCGGGCGAGCTTCTCGCGGATGGCGGGGAACTGGACGATGGGCGTCTTGAACTGCTGGCGGTCCTGGGCGTAGCGGACGGCGTTCATGAGCCCCCGCTTCGCCACTCCGCCAGAGCCGATGCCGAGCTTGTAGCGACCGATGTTCAGGATGTTGAACGCGATGACGCTGCCACGGCCGACCTCGCCGAGCAGGTTGGCGGCCGGGATGCGGACGTCTTCGAGGATGACCTGTGCCGTGGACGAGCCCTTGAGGCCGAGCTTCTTCTCCTCGACGCCGATCGTCACGCCCGGGGTCTCGCGGTCGACGATGAAGCAGCTGAAGAGTCGGCCGTCCACCTGGGCGAAGATGATGAAGACGTCGGCGATGGCGGCGTTCGTGATCCACTGCTTCACGCCGTTGAGGACCCACGTGTCGCCGTCGAGGACGGCGGTCGTCTTCGCGCCCATGGCGTCCGAGCCGCTGCCCGGCTCGCTGAGGCAGTACGCGGCGAGCTTTTCACCCGTCGCCAGGGCCGGGAGGTAGCGGGACTTCTGGTCATCGGTGCCGAAGATGACGATCGGCAGCGTGCCGATGCCGACGTGCGCGCCGAAGGTCACGGCGAAGCTGCCCTGGACGGACACGGCCTCGGAGACCAGGGCCGAGGTCGTCTTGTCCAGGCCCAGGCCGCCGTAGGCCTCGGGGATGTCGATGGAGAGCAGACCGAGGTCGCCTGCCTTGCGCATCAACTTGCGCAAGAGCGCGTAGTCGAGGTGCTCGATGGCCTCGTTGTTGGGCAGGACCTCCTTCTCCATGAACTCCTCGGCGGTGCGCAGGAACATGCGCTGCTCGTCCGAGAAGACATCGGGGGAGAGGATCCGGTGGCTCGTGGCCGGCGTGAGGAGAAAACCGACGCCGGATTCGGGCTCGATCGCGCTCATGGCTCGCTCCGTCCGAGAGGTGAATGAATGTTCATTCAGTGACGAAACGATGGTTATTGACGCGCTGCGGCATGTCAAGCCGCAGCGCGTCGGCCGGCCGCCGGAGCGGCCTCAGGTCAATTCACGGCGGCCTCCGGCTCCGGGAGCTTCCGCTTCTTGCGCCGGGGGCGGTTTCGCTTCGACCGCACCCCGAGCGCGAGCTGCAACACGTCGTCCATCTTGTCGACGAAGTGGACCTTCAGGTTGGCGAGCAGGTGCGCGGGGATCTCCTCAAGATCGCCGGCGTTGCGCCGGGGCATGATGACCTCGGTGAAGCCGGCCCGGACCGCGGCGAGGACCTTCTCCTTGATGCCGCCGACGGGCAGCACCATGCCTCGCAGGGTGATCTCGCCGGTCATGGCCAGGCCCGGCTTGACCGGCTTCTCGGTCATGAGCGAGGTCAGCGCCGTCAGGATCGTCACCCCGGCGCTCGGGCCGTCCTTGGGGATGCCGCCGCTCGGCAGGTGCAGGTGGAAGTTGCGCTCCGAGAACATCTCCTCGGGGATGCCGAGTTCCTCGGCCCGCGCGTGGATGAAGGACATCGCGGCATGGGCCGACTCCTTCATGACCTCGCCGAGCTGTCCGGTCAGGGTCAGCTTGCCGTTGCCCTTCATGTCGGTGGTCTCGATGAAGAGGATATCGCCGCCCACGGGCGTCCAGGCCAGGCCGACCGCCACACCGGGCTCCTGGATGTCCTCCTTGGACTCCGGAAAATTGCGTTCCGCCCCCAGCGCCGCACGGACGCGGGCGGGGTCGACCACGACCGGTCCCGTGACCTCGCCCGACGCGACGTCCCGAGCGACGGACCGCAGGACGCTGGCGATCTCGCGGCTCAGGTTCCGAACCCCGGCCTCTCGGGTGTAGCGCCCGATCAGGAACTGGAGCGCCGCGTCCGTGACGCTGACCTGCTCCGGCTTCAGCCCGTGCTCCTCGAGCTGCCGCGGCACGAGGTGGAGCCGAGCGATCTCCTCCTTCTCCTCTTCGAGGTAGCTGGGCACGTCGATGATCTCCATCCGATCGCGCAAGGCGGGCGGGATGGTGTCGATGCGGTTGGCGGTCGTCACGAAGAGGACACCGGACAGATTCACCGGAACCTCGAGATAGTGGTCGCTGAAGGCGTCGTTCTGCTCCGGGTCGAGCACCTCGAGAAGCGCGGACGAGGGGTCACCGCGGAAGTCGTTGCCGAGCTTGTCGATCTCGTCGAGCACGAACACGGGGTTCATGGAGCCGGCGCGCTTCAGGCCTTGCACGATGCGACCGGGCAGGGCGCCGACGTAGGTGCGCCGGTGGCCGCGGATCTCGGCCTCGTCGCGGACACCCCCGAGCGAGATGCGCACGAACTCACGGCCGAGCGCCTGCGCCACGGACTTGCCGAGCGAGGTCTTGCCGACGCCCGGCGGCCCGGCCAGACAGAGGATCGGGCCCTTCATGTCGCCCTTCAGCTTGCGCACCGCCAGGAACTCGACGATCCGGCGCTTGACCTTGTCGAGGCCGTAGTGGTCCTCGTCGAGAATCCGCTGCGCCTCGCCGAGGTCGTTCTTGTCCTGGGTGCGACGCGACCAGGGCACGTCCAGCAGCCAGTCGATGTAGGTCCGCGCCACCGTGTATTCGGCGCTCTGGGGGTTCATGCGCGCCAGGCGCCGGACCTCCTTCTGGGCGGCCTTCTTCACCGCCTCGGGCATCTCTGCGCGGGCCACGCGCTCGCCGACCTCGTCGGACTCCTCGTCGGAGTCGCCGTCGTCGCCGAGTTCCTTGCGAATCGCCTTGAGCTGCTCGCGCAGGTAGACCTCGCGCTGATGCTTGTCCAGGCTGTCCCGGACCTCGGTCTGGATGCGGTCGGAGATCTCGAGCACCTCCGCCTCACGCGCGAGGTGCTCGATGATGCGCGACAAACGCGTCTTGACGTCGGCCGTCTCCAGCAACTGCTGCTTCTCGACGACGCTGAGGCGCATCTGCGCGCCGATCAGATCCGTCAGGTGGGCCGGGTCCTCGATGCTCTCCAGGACCTGCGCGGCCTCCTTGGGAATCCGCGGCGACAGCTCGATCACCCGGCCGGCCATCTCGCGGAGATTGCGCAGCAGGGCCTGCGTCTCGGCGTCCGCGCTGCGCGTGTCCGGGATGACCTCGACCTCGACCTGAATCCGGTCGGAGAACTCCATGAACCGCGTGATGCGGGCACGCGCCACACCCTCGATCACGAGCTCCTGGGTGCTGTTGGCGCTCCGCCCGAGCCGCGTGATGCGACACACGGTGCCGATCCGATAGAGGTCCGCGGGACCCGGATCCTCGTCGTCGGGGTTGCGTTGCGTGACGACGAACAGCAGGCCGTGGGACTCCGCGGCGACCTCGATGCTCTTCAGGGTCTTGCCGCGACCGACGGCCAGGGGCACGGGCATGCCGGGCACGGGGAAAACGACGGCGTTCTTGACCGCGATGGCGGGCAGCTCGGACGGAATGCGCGTCACGGCGGCGAGCGCGGTGGACTTCTTGCTCATGGTCGACCTTTCGGGTTCGGGGTGTTCGGGGTACTGGCTGACCATGAACACCGACCCGGGAAGGTCAAGGTGCGAGCGGATCTCCGAGGCTCCAGCGGAAGTCGAAGCCCAGATGGACCTCCAGGTACGCCGGGAACCGCGACTCGCCGAAGAGCTGGTGGTAGTGCGCCCCGAAGGTGATCGCGGCGCGTTCGTTGAGCAGGCGATCGAAGCCGAGACCGGCCCGCACGCCGCCCGCGAAATCGTCCTTCGGCCCGCCTTCGCCGCCGCTCAGATAGGCGCCGGGCGCGAGCTCGAGCCACGGCACGTACTCGAACACGTCGAGCTGAAATCGACCCCCGAGCGTCAACTGCTGGACCCGAAACGACGCCTCGCGGATGTGGTGAGCCCCGAAGCCGTAGCGCGAGATCAGCGACCAGGTGGGCCCGAAGGCGTACTGGAGGTCCAGCGCGCCGCCGAGACCGTGAAAGCGGCGGTCGTCGGCATAGCAATTGTAACCCGCTGAAAATCCAGCACGAATCTCGGGATCGCCGAACGCTGCCGAGGCCGCGAGCGGGGTCCCGAGGAGGCCGCAGAAGGTCGTCGCGCCCACGGCGCGGAGGGTCCGGTTCATGGGCGCATCGTCGGCCCCCGCGCGACGATGGTCAACGGCCTGTCCGCGCGTTGACACACGCAATTACGCGGTGTTATATGCGCGGCCCGATTTCGTGTGGGATCAGGCGGTCCCGACGCCGGAGAATGACGTGGTCAAGCGAATCAAGAAGCGCATCCCCAAGGCCGAAGGTGCTGAGACCGAGGGCGAAGAGTTCGTCGAAGAGGAAGTCGAAG
>CAINDO010000528.1 GCA_903847385.1 uncultured Myxococcales bacterium | reverse complement strand
GGGGGGGGGCGCGGGGGCCGGCGCCGCGGCGGGGCGGGCCCGGGTGGCGGCGGCGTCTTCGGGCTCGGGGTCGGGCTCGAACAGCGAGAATTCGCGCTCCTCGCGCGCGGGGGCCGGCGCCTGGGCGCGGGGCGGCGCCGCGGCGGGGGCCTCCTCGCCGCGTTCGATGCGCGCGACCGGGATGAAGTTCGTCGACTGCTCGTGGAACGCGACGGGGACCGGGTTCGCCTCGGGATCGGGAATGTCCGCGAAGAGCTCCGGCGGCGGGTCGTAGGCCGCCGTGCGGTCGGTCTCGGGCAGGCCCGGCAGACCCGGCAGGCTCGGCGGGTCGAGGACCTCGCCGGCCACGGAGGAGAGCACCGCCGGCAGCTCGTCGCTCTCGTCGACGTCGAGCGCCACGGACGCGCCGGTGCTGTCCATGCTGAGCGGCTCGTGGGCGCCCGTGCGCTCCACGCTGACGATCTCGTCGTCGGCCACCGGCTCCGGCTCCTCCCCGAAGGGCGTGTCCAGGAGGGGCAGCGCGCCCTCGGCTCGCGCGCCCGGCGCGATGGATTTGCGGCGTTTCCGGCTCACGGCACCTCGATGGTGCGCTCGGCCGTCAGGCCCGTCCCGCTGGCCTCGGCCCGCAGATGGGTGGCCCGGTCGACCAGCACCGCGGCGGCCTGCACCCGGCCGGAGTGCGTGTACAGCCGCGCGAGCAGATCGTGGGCGACCTCCAGGCACGGTTCGCGCGCGACGGCCTCTTTCAAGAGCTCCTCGCCCTCTTCACGTTCGTCGTCGTCCCGCGCGGCCAGGAAGGTCGCGTAGCCGAGCCAGGCCGAGAAGAGCGGCTCCCCGGGCGACTCGGCGTGGGCCCGCGCGAAACACAGCCGCGCCCCGCGGACGTCCCCGTTGGCCAGCAGGCCCTCGCCCCGGCTCATCTCGTCCTCGGCGGCGAAGCGGACGCCGGACACGCTGGCCTGCTCGGCCAGCCGCCGGCGGTAGATCTCGCGCTGCTGCGGGTCGGAGAGCACGCCGAAGGCCTGACCGGCCTTGATGAAGACCTCTTTGGCGCGCATCCGCACGTCCAGATCGGCGTGCTCGGTGAAGCGGTCCGGGTGGAAGAAGGCGCTCGTCGTCAGGTAGGCGGCCTCGATGGCCTGCTCGTCCGCGTCCCGCGGGAGGCCGAGCACCGTGAAGTGGTCGCCGCCCCGCGTGGCCAGGTAACGCGCCAGCACCTGCTCGGCGATGGGGTCCACGGTCGAGGTCCGCTCGGGATCGAGCTGCTCGGCGGACTCCAGCAGAAAGTCGCCGGCGGGGCCGCCCGGGACCGTCTGCGTCTCGGGCAGGGCCTCGTCGCCCACCACGACCACGCCGGCCGCGTGCAGGGCCTCGAGCAGCGCCGCCACCCGGGGCTCGACGAGGTGCATCGCGCGGGCCAGCTCGCCCGCCGTGAGCCCGGCCTCGAGCAGCGAGGTCAGGGGCGGCTCGCGCTGCAGCCGGTCCAGGAAACTCGCCAGCTCCGCGGCCAGCGGCGTGGCGGTCACGACCTGGTCGCGCTGCGCCTCGAGCCGGGCCTGCAGCTCCTGCGGCGTACGGCGGCGCAGGACACCCTCGACCAGCAGCGCCAGCGGGTTCATGGGGAACATGAGCTTGTCGTCGAGGAACCGCGCGTCCTCGAAGAAGGCGTACTCGGCGGCGTCCCAGGTGAAACACCGCGCCACGCGCTCCCGGACCTGCCCGCGCAGGAGGCCGTAGACTTCCTGGTTGTTCAGGATCTCGAGCGCCACCAACGCCTCGCCCTGCCGCACGCCATGGGACTCCATGTAGCGACGCACGGCGCGGTACTGCAATTCATCGATGGTCCCGCGCGTGCGCAGGTATCGCCCGAAGGTCTCGCTCAGCAGGTTGCTCTCGGCGAACACGGGCAGGCCGTTGAGCACGTAGATGTCCCGGCGCGCGCCGTCCTTCTGCAGGCGCAGCACGCCGACGGCGCCGCGGCGCAGGAGCGTCACGAGCACGGCGGCGAGCGTGTCCGGTCCGAGCACGCCCGAGA
This sequence comes from uncultured Myxococcales bacterium, assembly GCA_903847385.1. Classification (GTDB taxonomy): domain Bacteria; phylum Myxococcota_A; class Bradymonadia; order UBA7976; family UBA1532; genus CAINDO01. Next base: position 21,456 of record CAINDO010000528.1, on the reverse strand, counting down.
GCGTCAGCGGCGCGGCGGCGTCCGGCGCGGGGCCGGTCTCGCGTCCGCCGAGCGCGGCCTCGACGGCGGCGAGCAGCTCGGGCACCCGGAACGGCTTGACCAGGAACCCCTGGATGAACGCGTCGCCCTGTTGCAGCAGGCGGGTCTGCGAGCGGCCCGTCGTGGCCATGACCACGATGGGGACCTCCTCGTCCGTCCGCCGGATGCGGTCGACGAGGCGCCCGCCCTCGACCCCGGGCATCAGGTGCTCGACCAGCACGAGATCCGGGCGGCAGGCCGCGAACGCCTGCAGGCCGGCCTGGCCGTCGCGCGAGAGCGTGACCTCGAACCCGGCGCCCCGCAGGACCTCCGTGAGCTTGTCTCCGATGCGTGGATTGTCCTCGATGACGAGGACGTGGGCGGATGCCATGGCAGCCTTATAACACCCGCCCCCGCAGGCGGCCAGAAACGGCCCGGCGCGCGGCGTTGCGCCCGTGCGGGGGGCCATGGTAATCCGCGGCGCCATGGAACCCACCGACGCCCCCGATCCCGCGCCGGCGCCCCCGCCGAGCCTCCGCCGCGTGTACCTGATCCTGTTCTTCGCGTCGCTGGCCGTCTTCGCGGCCTTCGCGGGCCCGCGGGTCATCATCCACAGCCCGGACAACCACTTCGTGTACCTGGCCGACGCGTTCATCCACGGGCAGGCCGAGCTGACCCGCAAGCCGCACCACCAGAACGACTGGGCGAGCTACGAGGTCCTGCCGCTCAAGGGCGCCTCGGCGGCGGCCCACGGCGAGGTGGTGAAGGGCTTCTTCACGAAACGCGGCGGAAAACCCAACGAATTCAGGCTCTTGAATGGCCAGGAGATCGACGTCCCCGCCGCGGACCGGGGCACGACCGAGCGCAAATACTTCGTCTCGTTCCCGCCGTTCCCGGGCGTGCTGATGATCCCCTTCGTGGCCGTCAGCGGCTTCGGCGCCAACGACGTGCTCTTCACCGTGCTCTTCGCCGCGCTGAACGTGTGCCTGGTGTTCATGCTGCTGCGCAAGCTGGTGGCCCTGGGCTACAGCCGACGCACCCAGCGGGACGACCTGTGGCTGACGGCGATGCTGGGCTTCGGCAGCGTGCACCTGTGGTGCTCGGTGCTCGGGCAGGTGTGGTTCACGGCGTTGATCGTCGGCGTGACCTGCAACCTGCTCTACATCTACTTCTCGCTGGACGCGCGGCGCCCCGTGCTCGCCGGCCTGGCCCTGGCCGCGGCCTTCTCGACGCGCACGCCGCTGCTGTTCGCGGCGATCTTCTTCGTGCATCAGGTGTTCTTCCCCGGCCACGGGCGCCGCCCGACGATGCCCGAGGCGGTGAAGAAGCTGGCGCTCTTCGGGCTCCCCTGCCTGGCCACGGGCCTGCTGCTCCTGGTCTACAACTACGCCCGCTTCGAGAACCCCACCGAGTTCGGCCACACGTACCTGGCCACGGGCACCATCGCGCGCATCCGCGACTTCGGCCTGTTCAACACGCACTTCCTGAGCCGCAACCTGGCCGCGGCCTTCACGCTGCTGCCGAACATCGACTCCGAGGCGCCGTACCTGCACCTGAGCAAACACGGCATGAGCCTGCTGTTGACCACGCCGCCGCTGGTCTGGCTGCTGTGGCCCCGGCGCAGCCACGTGCTCTCCCGCGGCTTCGGCATCGCCGCCCTGACCATCGCCGTGCCGATCTTCTTCTATCAGAACACCGGCTGGGAGCAGTACGGCTTCCGGTTCTCGCTGGACTTCATGCCCTACCTGGTGGGCCTGCTCGCGCTCGGCGACCGCCCCATCGACCGCGTGTTCCGCGGCATGATCATCTTCGGCATCGTGGTGAACGCGTTCGGCGCGGTGACCTTCAAACGCGGCGGCATGGACAAACTCTACGGCGACTACCTCTGCGAGGAGCCGAAGTAGTCCGGGCGACCCGGAAAGAAGCGCTCGCGACCTCAGTACTCCATCATGCGACGGGGCCTGACTTGCGGCCCCTCGGATGAGACTTCGGGGGAGACGATGAGCGAAGCGACGACGAGCGTGGAGATTCAGGACCTTGTGGTGACACAAGGCAGCTTCCGGCTGGAGATCCCGGCCTTGACCTTGCCCCGCGGGCAGGTGATCGGCCTGGTGGGCGCCAACGGCGCGGGCAAGACCACCTTGCTGGACGCCATCGTGGGCTTGAGTACGCCGACCGGCGGGCGCGTGCGCACCTTGGGCTTCGACCCGGTCGGCGACGCCACGACGCTGCGAAGGCAGCTCGGTTACATGTGCGACGACTTGCCTTTGTACGACGTGTCGATTCGCCTTCTGCTGGAGTTGCTCGCCGGCTTCTACCCCACCTGGGACGCCGGCCTGGTCGCGGAGTTGCTGCGCCGCTTCGAGCTGGACCCCGAACAGAAGACCGGCGAGCTCTCCAAGGGGCAGGGCGCCCGCTTGCGCACCCTGCTCGCCGTCGCCCACCGCCCCGCCCTGGTGGTGCTGGACGAGCCGGCCACGGGCCTGGATCTGGCCGGTCGCCGGGCGCTCCTGACGACGCTCCTCGAGGTGACGACGGACTCGAGCCGCACGGTGCTCGTCAGCTCGCACCAGCTCGCCGACCTCGAGCGCATCGCGGACCGCCTGCTGGTCGTGCGCGCCGGCCGGATCATCGCAAACGAGCTGACGGAGTCGTTGGTGGGCGACGGTCGGACGCTGGAAGAGGTGCTCCTCGAGCGAGGTGCGGCGTGAGCGCCGGATGGCGGGCGCAGGCCGCGATGATGGGGCGGATGCCGCCGGCGGTGCCGGGCCTGGCCGTGCTCGCCTGGGCGCTGGCCGGGGTGGTGGCCGCCGCCGCCGGCGAGGCGCTGGCGCGAAGCGGTGACGTCGCCAGCACGGGGCTCATGGTGCCCATCGCCGCGCTCTTCGTGCGGGCCGCCCTCCGGCGGACGCTCACCCCGCCCCCCTTCGGCCGGGCCCGGGTGCGCCTCGGCGACCTCGCACTGCCGCTGCTGCCCGTCACGCCGGCTCGACGTTTCGGCCTCGAGTTCGCCGGCAACCTGGTCACCTCGGGCGGCTGGATTGCGCTCGGGGTGCTCCCGGTCGTGCTGATCCTCCAGGCCAACGGTCTGGGGCTCTCGGCGGGTCTGGCGGTCGCGCCGGCCGCATGGCTGATGGGGAGCATCCCGCTCGCCGGTCCCGGGCGCTGGCCGCAGATCGCCGTCGGCACGGGTTTCCTCGTCGCGCTTCTCCCGGCCGCGCTCACCGGTGTCTCCGACCGCGAGCTTCCCATCTTCGCCCCGATCGCCATGTTCGCACTGCTGATCGGGTACACGTCGGCGGTGCCGCCCAGGTCCCCCGCAGCGGCGCGCGCCGCCCAGACCACCACGGTCGTCGGGCGCACGCTCGTCCGGGCCACGCAGCTCGAGGTCCGTCCCGCGGAGTCGGCCGAGGCGCGGCTGCGTCGACTCGCCCGCCTCCGCCTCGGGCGGCTCTCGGTGAACCTGGTCGGGACGGGTGTGGCCGTCTTCGTCGTGACCACGGCACTGACGGACTCCGAGGCGATGCGACGGTCGGTCGTCAGCAACATCGGCTACATCTTCTGGGCCGTCTCGGAATCCGCCGTGATTGGCTTCGCCGGGCTCGTCGTGGGGACGCGCGCGCCGACGGGTCGGCCCGGCCTGACGACGGCGTTCTGCCTGCCGTTGGCGACCGCGGACCGGCTGCGGCTGGCCACCCGTTTCGCGCTCGCCTGCGGTCTCCCGGCCACCCTTTCGGTCACGGCGACCGTCGTTCTCCTCGGGACGGACACGGCGTCGGCCGTCTTCCCGATCGGGTTCGTCGCCGCCATACCTTTCGTTCGAGCCGGGCTGATCGCGGCGGGCGCGGCCGAGTTGAACGGAGGCGCCTTGGCCATCATGTACCTCGGCGCGATGGGCCCCGGGATGATCGCCGCGGGCGCCCAGCTACAGAGCTTCGGATGGCTGTTCATCGGCATGATCCTGACCACTGCTGCTTGGCTGCCGGCCGCGATCCGGGGCGTTCGGGTCGCCTTCTTCTGACCCGCCACGTCGCTTTTCCGCCCGCCCGTGTCGCTTTTTCTGCGACACGCGCCCCCGCTGGCCGACGAACCCTGTAGGGGCCCGCGTTTCGGGGCTCCGCGGAGTGCGCGTCGATGCGGATCCCCTGGTTCTGGGCGGCCCTCGCCCTCTTGCTCGGCGCCGAAGGCCCGGCGTGGCTCAGCCTGCCGGGCGCGCTGGCGTTCGTCTGGCTCGGGCGCCGGCGCGGCTGGGCGCGGTCGTTCGTCGGGCTGTGCGTGGGGGCGCTGCTCACGGGCCTGTCCGCGGCGCTCTCGACCGCGGCCTGGCTGGACGCGCGACCCGTCGCGCCGGCCACGCCGCTCTCGGGCGAGGTCCTGTTCGTGGACGTGGGCGCCGAGGCCGCGCGGGTGACCGTCGCCCCGGACGCCGCGCCGGGCCACCGCGTCCGGATCTCCGTGCCCACACGCCCGCCGGGGCTGGCGCCGGGGGCACGCGTGCTCGTCACGGGGGCGCTGCGACGACCCGACCCGGCGGACAACCCGGGCACGCTGGACTTCGCGGCGTGGTGCGCGCGGCGGCGCATCGCCTGGGTGGGCCACGGCGGCGTCGAGGTGCTCTCGCCCGCCGGCGTCGCCGCAGACGCCGTGATCTCGACCCGCGAGGCGGCGCGGGGGGTGCTCTCCCGGTCCGGTCCGCCCGAGGGCGCGGCCCTGCTGCTCGGCCTTCTGCTCGGCGATCAGTCGCAGCTCCCGCCCTGGATCGCGCGGGCCTTCGAGGCCACGGGCACCACCCACCTGCTCTCCGTGAGCGGGCTGCACGTGTCCGGCGTGGCCGTGCTCGTGTTCGCTTTGGGGCATGCGCTCGGGCGGCGGTTGGGCGCGCTGCGGCCCGAGGTCCCCGGCGCGTTGCTGGCGCTGCCCGCGTCCACGCTGTTCGTGGCGCTGGCCCAGTTCCCCGTGGCCGGCGTGCGCTCGGGCCTGATGGTGGTGCTCGCGCTCACGGCGAAGCTCATGGCGCGGCGGGCGGATGGCCGCAACGTGCTCGGGCTCACCGCGCTGGTGGTGCTCGCGGACGATCCGGGGCTCGTGCGTGAGCCGGCGTTCCAGCTCTCGTTCTTCGCCGTGCTGGCGCTGATCCTGTTCGCCGGCGACGGCGCCGGCCTGCCGGGCCTGCTGCGGGCGAGCGTGGTGGCCAGCCTGATCACGTTCCCCGTGCAGTGCGCGCACTTCGGCACGGTGGCGCCCTTCTCGCCGCTGGCCAACCTGATCGTCGTGCCGGCCGCCTCCGTCGTGGTGGTGCCCCTGGGGCTGTTGGGGCTCGTGCTGCACCCGATCTGGCCCGGGCTGACGCCGCTGGCCGCCCACGCGGCGTTGGGGCTGGCGTGCCTCACGGAGGTCCTGGCCGAGCTCGGCGGCGGCCTGTGGGTGCCGGGCGCCTGGGCGGCCCTGCTGGTGGGCGTGCCGGGGCTGTGCGGCATGGTGTACCACTGGGTCGGCCTGCGCCCTGCGCTGGCGCTGGGTGCGGCGCTTTTGCCCGTGGCGCTGGGCCTGCGGCCGCCGGAGACCACGCTGGACGCCCTCGCCGTCGGGCAGGGGGACGCGCTGCTGCTGCGCTCCGGGGGGCGCGCCCTGCTGGTCGACACGGGCCCCGACCCGGACGCGACGCTCCTGCGCGCCACGCTGCGGCACGCCGGGGTGTCCCACCTGGACGCCGTGGTCATCACCCACGCCCACCCGGACCACTTCGGGGGGCTGGTCTCGCTGGCCAACGCCGTGCCCATCGACGCGTTGTGGACGAACGGGCACCTGGCCGTGGGCGACATCGGCGCGCCGCTGGCCCGCTTGCTGTCCCCCACGGGGTTGGTACCGGCGGGGCCCCCGGCCGAGGTCTTCCGCTTCGGCGAGCTCTGGCTGCGCTTCTTCAACCTGCCCGGGGCCTGGGACCATGGCGAGGACACGCCCGGCGCGCCGAACGCCAACGAGAACGACGCCTCGCTGGTGCTGCGGGTGGACGGCCCGGGCGGCGCCGCGCTGCTGCCCGGGGACATCGAGGCCGGCGCCGAGGGCCCAGTGGCGGACGCCGTCGCCCCGCTGGGGCCCATCGACGTGCTCAAGGCCCCCCACCACGGCAGCCGGACGAGCAGCACGCCGCGTTTTCTGGACAGGATCCACCCCCGCGCGGTGATTTTCACCACGGGGCGCGCAAATCGGTTCCGTTTCCCGCGTCCTCAGATCCAGGCTCGGTACGCTGAGCGTGGCGTCGCCCAGTGGCAGACGGACACGGACGGCGCGGTGCGGGTCGAGTTCTCGGAGAGCGGCCTGAAGATGAGCGGGTATCATCGCGAAAACACGGCGCTTCTCGCGCCTCGGGGGCCGTGACGTGAGCCGAGCCGGGTGGATCGTGACCGTGCGCTCGCCGGACGCGACGAGCCGCACGTGGCGTTTCGGCCCGGGCGAGGTGCGCGTCGGCCGGGACGCCAGCTGCGGGGTGCGGCTCGAGGCCGCGGAGATCAGCGGCGTGCACCTGCGCCTTTTGTTGGGCGACCACGCCGCGAGTGTGGTCGACGCGGAGAGCCGCCACGGCGCCCGCCTCGACGGCGAGCCGCTCCCGCCGGGACGCGCCGTGCCGCTGCCCGCCGGCGCCGAGGTGGCCCTGGCCGGTCACCATCTGCGGGTGGACCCGGACGCCCCGGGCGGCTTCACCACGGACAGCCGGCTCACCGCCGACCGGGCGGCCGAGGTGCGCGCCGCGGTCGCCGGTGTGGCCGGGCGGGCGCCGGACGAGGCCGCACCGGTCGTGAAGGATGCGCCCCACACGACGCGGGGGACCGACCGGATCTACGTGCTGGCGCTGGTGCTGGCGACGCTGGGCGCGATGCTCGCGCTGGCCGCCCTGGGGCGGGCGCTGACCCACTGAGACGCGGCCCGAGCCTCAGGCGAAGATCCACCGCATGTTCAGGATCAGCGCGGCGTACTGCGCCGCCGAGGTCACTCGGCCGCGCATCCGGACCCCCTGCACCGCGTCGATCTCGGCGTCCGTGATCGCGAGCTTCTCGCGCAGCACCGGATCGTCCGCCAGCGCCTGCAGACCCGAGGGCATCTCGGCGAGCTGCACTTCGTTGGAATCGCTGATCTTCAAGAAGTCGCGCAGCTCGGGGTTGGCGGCGAGGTACAGGTCCGCCCGGTCGATGCCGAGCGCGTCCGCCATGCGCAGGACCGTTCGGTCCGACGGCTTTCGCTCCCCCTTCTCCAGATAGACGATGTAGTTCGGTTGAACGCCGACTTTCTGCGCCAGGTCGGACTGAGTCATGCCCAACTCTTTGCGGCGGCGCAGCACCATGGACCCGAAGGTCTCCGTCGATTTCCCCATGGACTCCTCGCTTGTCGACCCGTTTTCTGCGGCGACTTGAACCGGTCGCCGCGAGAGAAAAAGTAACAAAGGAGGATAAAGAGGCAAAATAGAACCGCCAAGCAGTTCATTTTCCTCACTTTTCTGCATCACACGGAGGTGTACATCACGGCCCGTGAGTGATGCCGGGGACCTCGCGGAGCGGCCCGAGCGGGCGGCTCTGCTCGATTTCCAGGAAGAGATACACGGCGAACATGGCCACGGCGGCCACCACCGCGAAGATCTCCACGCCGAAGCGCTCCATGCCGGCGCGGCGCGGCCGGAACGCGCGCTTGCGCTTGAGGCGGCGGCGCGTCTGCCGGGCGAAGTCGAGCGGCACGTCCGGGGCGGCGAGTCCGCCGAGGAGCGCGCGACCGGCCTCGGCTTCGGCCAGGGCGGCGGCGAGGTCGGGCTCGGACTCGAGCCGACGCTCGATCTCGGCGTGTCGCTCCGGCGGGAGCTCCCCGTCGAGAAAGTCGGTCAGGAGTGCAGCGTCGTCACGCACGGGTCGTCCTCAATCGGCTGGAGAGCGTCGTCATCATCGGGTCAGCGCCTCGTAGGCGGCCTTGAGGGCCGAGCGGGCGCGGTGGAGTCGGGACTTGACCGTCCCCTCGGCCAGACCGGTGATGGTCATGACCTCAGCGTAGCTCAATCCCTCGATGTCGCGCAGGACCAACAGCTCGCGAAAGTCCGGCTCCACGGCCGCCAGCGCGCGCTGAATCAGGTGTTCGGTCTGGTTGCCGGACAGGGCCTCGTCCGGCCGCGGCGCCGGCTCGCCTACGGAGAGGCCGCCGGCCACGCTGCGCACCAGCTCGCCCTCGGGGACGTCGTCGACGGTCTGCGCGCTCGAGGAGCGCCGCCGCCCGAGGTACTTCAGTCGGTTCTTGCAGAGGTTGACCGCGATTCGATAGAGCCAGGTGCCCAGGCTGCTGTCACCGCGAAACGTGTCGATGGCCAGGAAGCTGCGCACGAAGACGTCCTGGGCGACGTCCTCGGCCTCCGTGGGCTGGCCGATCATCCGCAGGCAAAGCCCATAGATCGCGCGCTGATGTCGAATGACCAGCTCGTGGAAGGCGAGCTCCTCGCGCCGCTTCAGGCGCGCTACGAGTCTGGTTTCTTCGGCGGGCGTCATGGGTGCGTGCATGCGTTTGGACAACCCCTCCCGCGTCGACGTTCCCGACGCAAGACACTTGCGCACCGTACGACAGAAACATAGGTTTGACTACATGAGCTCAAACCCGCTGTCGCGCCACCTCGCCGCCGTCCTCGAGCGCCCCACTGCGCCGTTCCGGGAAGAGCGGCTCGTCGAGCTGGTGCTCGAGTTCGCCCGCAGCCGGGGCCTGCCCGCCAGCCGCGACCCCTACGGCAACGTGGCGGTGACCTACGACGGCCACGGCGCGCGCCGCGAGGGGCCGCCGCTTGCCTTCGTGGCCGCGCTCGACCACCCCGGGGGCGAGGTCGTGGCCGTCGCCGGCGACACGGCCGAGGTCGCCTGGCACGGCGAGCTCCTGAGCAGCCACCTGGCGCAGGCGCGGGTGCGGGTCCACGGCCGCCAGAGCTTCGTCACGGCGCACGTCTCCGGCTGCTCCACGCGGGTCGGGCACCTGGGCGAGGTCGCCGACCGCCTGCTGGTGCAGCTCACGGACCGCGCCCAGGTCGGCGACATCGTCACGCTGGACCTGCCCGGCGTCTGGCTCACGGGGGCCGAGGTGAACGCCCGCGGCGCCCTGGCGCTCCTCGGGGCCGCCGCCCTGCTCGACCTGCTCGACCGCCTGACGGCGACGCGCGCGGCGTGTGTGGTGCAGGCCTTCTTCACCCGGGCCTCGGGCCTGGGGTTCGCGGGTACGCAGGGCCTCGTCGAGGCGGGGCTCCTGCTCCCCGGGCAGGTCGCGCTGTGTGTCCACGGCGTGCCCGCACAGCCCGGCGCGCAGCCCGGCGCCGGGCCCGTGCTCTGCCTGGGCGACGCCCTGTCGCTCTTCGACGCCGAGGTCGCCCGCGTGCTCGACCACGCCATCGCCCGCTACCGGGAGCACGCCGCCGACGCGCCGATCCAGCGCGCCGCGCTCGCCCAGGGCGCCTCGGCCGCGGGCCTGCTGGCGCTGCAGGGCCGCCCCGTCGCGGCGCTGGCCGTGGCCGTGACGGCCGCGATGAACATGGGGGCCCGCGGCAGCGTCGAACCGGAGAGATTCGCCCTGGCCGACTACGAGCGCCTGGTGGCGCTGCTGGAGATGGTGTGCGTGGACTGGGATGGCCCCGAGACCCCGGCGCGGCGTCGGGCCGAAGCGCGGCAATGGGTGGTCGCGGAGACGGGCCCCGTGCTCCGGCGGCTCGGCGGCGTATGAGCGCGCGCATCGCCGGCCGACTCGTCGCGTCCGTGCTCGCCCTCGGCGGGCTCGCGGTGCCCGCGCGGGCCGCGCTCCCGCCGACGCTCACGGACGCGGACGTGGCACCCCTGCCCTGGTCGACGACCCCGGCCACGGACGTGCAGGCCCGCGCGCTGGCCGCCCAGGGCCGCTGCGCCGAGGCGGCCCGCCTGGTGGACGCCCCGGGCGCCGGGCCCCGCGTGGTCAAGGCCTGGCTGCTCGACTGCGCCCACGATGCGCCGGGGGTGGTCGAGGCCACCGAGGGCCTCGCCGAGGCGCTGCCGACGACCGCGCCCCTGGTGTCCAGCCTGCGCGCGGAGGCGCTGCTGACCCTGGAGCGCGCCCCCGAGGCCCTGGCCGCCCTGGGCTGCGTGGCCACGCCGGAGGCCCGCCGCCTGCGGGCCCGGGCGCTGCGCGAGGTCGGCGATCACGGCGCCGCCGCGCAGGCCTACAAGGCGCTGATCGAGAGCGCCGACCGCGAGGACCGCGCGCTGGGCCTTCTGGGCATGGCGCGGCTGACGCTGGATCTGGGGGCCCACGGCTACGAGCCCCCCATGACGGCGCCGGCGACGGAGCGCATGCGCGACTGGTACCGCGAGCTGCGCTGTTTTCCGCCGGACGCGCCCGACTTCTCCAAGGCCCCGCGCACGGAGGCCGAGGTCACGGCGCTGCTGGACGCCATCGCCTGGCACTCCGAGCTCGCGCCGCCCCCGAAGAAGTCCAAGCCGCTCGGGCCGCGGCAGGAGGCCCTGCTGGCGCTGCGCCGCCTGGACGTGGAGCACCCGACGCACTGGGCCGCGGCCACGGGCCGCAAGCTGGCCGCGCAGCAGCTCGCCGCGGAGCCCGCGCTCGCCCCGTTCTACGAGACCCGCACGCCCGCCGAGCGCATCGCCCGCGCCGAGCGCCTGCTCGAGGTCCACCGCAACGAGGAGGCCCTGGCGGACCTGGACGCCCTGCCCAAGGCCGCCCTGGAGCCGCCCCTGCAGTGCCGCGCGCTGGCCGCCCGGGGCAAGGCCCACAAGAAGCTGCGCCAGTGGGAGAAGGCCCGCACGCGCCTGGGCGAGGCCGCCGAGACCTGCTTCGCCGCGAAGAGCGACCTGGCGCCGGGGGCCCTGTTCCACTTCGCCGCGGCCCAGGAACGCCTGTCGGACGAGAAGGCGTCGGCCGCCGCTTACGAGCGCCTGCGCGCCCGGTTCCCCAAACACACGCTGGCCGACGACGCCGGCTTCTTCCTGATCCGCCACGCCCTGGACGACCTGAAGGACTGGAAGGCGGCCCGGGCCATCGCCGAGAAGCTCGTCGCCGAGAACCCCGAGGGCGACATGGTCGGCGAGGCCGTGTTCTTCGTGGCCTCGGCCGCCATGGCCGACGACCGCTGGCGGGACGCCCAGGCCGTGCTTCGCCTGAACGACAAGCTGCCGCCGCCCTACTTCACCGACCACGACGCCGGCCGCACCGACTACTGGCGCGCCCGGGTGGCCCAGCAGATGAAGATGCCGCTGCCCGGCATCGTCGAGGGCTACGAGCGCGTTTTCCAGGCCATGCCGCTGGGCTGGTACAGCCTGCTGGCTTACGGCCGCCTGCGCGAGCTCGACCCCGAGCGCGCGCGCGCCGCCGTCCTGAAGGCGCTCGGCACCGATCCGGCCCGCGCGGAGGTGCCCGGCGGCCCCGGCGAGGCCTGGTCGTTCACCGTGCCCCCGGGCTTCGACGCGCCGACCCTCGAGACGGCCATCCAGCTCGCCCGCCTGGGCCTGGCGCAGCCCGCCCGGGACGCCCTGGCGGCCGCCGCGAGCGCCGAGACCCCCGAGACGCTGTGGTTCTCGGCCTGGGTGCTCGACCGGGCCGGCGCCTACCGTTACAGCCACGACCTGCTGCGCCGAAAGCTGAAGAATTACCGCACGTTCGGGGCGACGGGCGCGCAGTCGCGCATCTGGCGCATGGCCTTCCCCGCGCCCTACCGGGAGCTCGTGACCCAGGCGGAGACGGACACCGGGGTGCCCGCTGCGTTCCTGTGGGGCATCATGCGCGAGGAGAGCGGCTTCAACCCGGGCGTGGAGTCCTCGGCCAACGCCGTGGGCCTGATGCAGCTCATCCTGCCCACGGCGAAGCGCATGGCCGAGCTGACCAAGGAGGACGAGGGCACCGTGACCCTGGCCACGCTGACCGACCCGCGCGTGAGCGTGCGGCTCGGCGCCCGCTATCTGCAGCACGTGCTCGACCAGGCCGGCGGGCGCGCGGCGCTGCCCATCCTGCCCGCGGGCTACAACGCCGGCGAGGGCGCCCTGAAGCGCTGGTTGAAGGCGCGCGGCGACATGCCCCTCGATCTGTTCGTGGAGCACATGACCTTCGAGGAGGCCCGCTGGTACACCAAGCGGGTCGTCTCCTCGTACGCGACCTATCGGTTTCTGTACTTCGGCGGGGCCTCGGACCGGGATCCGCTGCCGTACTTCCCGCAGAAGCTGCCGCGCTGAGCGGGCCGCACGCCCTCAGGCGTGGCCGGGCGCTCAGGGGCGCTGGCTGGCCGTCAGGGTGAAGGGTCCCTCGCGGTCCGTCCCGTAACCGTAGACGGCCACGTAGACCAGCTGGCCGGCCTCGAGGTCGACATCGGCCTGGCTCGCCAGGTTCCCGGCGCCGTCGTCGTCGCAGGCGAGCACGCCGATCGGGGCCGGCGTCGCGCAGGCGTTGCGGACCGAGATGACCGAGTCGCCGCCCATCAGGTTCGACGTCGCGAAGCGCCAGGTGCCCGCCTCGGGGGCGGTGAACGTGTACACGACCACGTGCTCGCCGGTCCCGCGGTCGCAGCGCGCGCCGACGGCGTCGGCGGAGCCCTGCGTGGAGTCGCCCTGAACGATGTACGGCGCGTCCCCGGCTGTGTCGATGGGCGTCTCGCCGTAGCCGGCCGGGCACTCGAGGATCAAATCGCTGCACACCGCGGGCGTCATCGGGTCCTGATCGGCGTCCAGGCAGAAGTCCTCCGCGGAGCAATTGCCGGCCACGAAGGGGTCACCGCCGCACTCGTCGCCCACGGCCAGGGCCGGGGGCACGAAGAGGTCGATGGGGGCGGCCACGGGCTCGCTGACCCGCCCGCCGAGGTCGCGCACGCGAACCTCGGCGTAGGTCGCGACCGCGATCAGGTCCGCGAGCGCGCCGTTGTTGGTCGTCGTCAGCTCGAAGTCCGCGTTCGCGGGGGCCTCGCCACCGGGGACGAAGACGGGCGCCGCGCGCACGATCTGCTGTTCGCCGACGTAAAGGTCGACCAGCGCCTCGGTGATCTCGTCGAGGCCGGCGCGCCCGAGCGTGTGGAACCGGAAGGCGTCGCGGCTGGGCACGGTCACCACGTCCGCCGCGGCGAGCGTCGGCACGCCGTCCACGGGCACCTCCACCCCGGCGGTGGCCGTCAGGCGATAGGTGCCCTCGCGCATCCCGTAACCCTCGACGTGCAGGATCACCACCTCGCCGGCGGCCAGCGTCGCGGTGCCCCGACTGCCCAGGTTGCCATTGCCGATGTCGTCGTTGCAGGCCACGGCGGCGCCGCTCACGGCGCAGCTCGTGCGCACCTCGAGGAGGGAGTCCGTGATGGGCGTCGCGCCGGTGCTGGGGTCCACCTCGAAGGTCCAGGTGCCGGCCGAGGGCGCGGTGAAGCGCAGGATCTGCTCGCCCGCGCCGTTGTTGTTGCGGCAGGAGACGTCCTCGATGTCCGCCGCGCCCGTCGTGTCTCCGTCCCAGGCGTAGACGCCCGCCTCATCGGGGATCACCGCCCCGAGGTCGTTGGCCGCGGCCTCGCAGACGCCGTCGAACGGGCGGCAGGTCGCCCCACCGACGGCGCCGGCCAGGCAGCTGTCGTTGCCCTCGCAGACCGACCGCAGGCCGGCGGGATCACAGGCCTCGTCGCGGCCGACGAACACCGTGTGGGTCAGGGAATCGATGGCATAGACATCGCTGCGGGCCCCGGTGTCGTCGCCGACGACCACGGAGGCGCTGAAGGGCAGCGCACCGGTCGCGATCGTGACCGTGGCCGTGACCGAGAACGCGCCGGCATCGGCGGTGAACGTCGGCTGCGCAGGGACGGGGCCGAGCGAGTTGCCGGCGAAGTCGAAGAGCAACAGGTCCACGCCGGTTGCGTTGTCCTCGGGGTCGAGCCCCTGGAGCTCCAGCGTCAGAAGGCCGGTCGCGTCGTTGAAGAAGACCTCCGCGCCGGTGATCGTGGGCGGCGTGACGACCACGCAGATCTCGCCGGCTTCTCCCTGGAAGCTGCACAGGTTCCCTTCGGCGCACGCGCGGGGGAAGCCACCCGGGTCGCAGGCCTCACCGGGTCCGACGACGCTCGCGGTCTCGGCGCGCACGCCGGCCGTGCCGGACGCCCCGGCGTTGAAGGCGTCCACCACGAGGAAGAGCTCCTCACCCTCGACGAGGTCGAGCTGCATGGCGCTGGCGCCGCGCCCGCCGAAGCCGCCGTCGTCGTTGCAGGACGTCAGGCTGGCCTCGTCGGCGCAGTCCGTCCGCGTGTTGAGGACCGTGTCGTAGAAGCCGCCGGCGGCCGACTCGGCCGTCGAGAACTGCCACGTCCCGGCGGTGGGGGCCACGAAGTGATAGACGACCTCGGGGCCGCGGCCGCCGCACTCGGCGACGAGCGTGCTCTCCTCGCCGTCGACGACGGCGTCGACCAGGTAGGCGCTGCCGACCTGCACGGCCGCAGCGAGGAACTCGACGACCCGGTCGGCGTCGCAGGCCGAGAACCCCGGCCCCACGGCCGCGTCCGGCGATGCGACCGCCGCGTCGGTCTCGATCACGGCGCCGTCGACGTCGACCACGGCCGCGTCGGGCTCCACCACGGCCGCGTCGGGCTCCACCACGGCCGCGTCGGGCTCCACGACCGCCGCGTCCGGCTCCACGACCGCCGCGTCCGGCTCGAGCGAGCCGCCGCTGCCGCCTTCACCGCCGACGGGCGCGACGCCACCCGCGCCGCCGGTGCCGCCGCTGCCGCCGACGATCACATCGCCGCCGGCGCCACCCGTGCCACCGGTGGGCGTCTCACCGCCGCCCGTGGGCCCGGCATCTCCGCCCGTCCCGCCGCCCGCGGTCTCGCCGCAGGCGGCCAGGGCCAGGCCGGTGAACAAGAGCGCGGCCCGCAGGCCGAGCGTCGGGTGGCAAAGGCCACCGCGCCTCGATTCGAACTTCGTCATGATGGTCGCTTCTCCCCTGTTGAAATCCCGGGGGCATGCGACCCCCCGGCGTGTGTCCGACGGACGGGCGTCCGTTGCGAACTGCGTGGTCGTGATTGACTCTGGGTCGCGCGGGCGCAGGCCCGGCGCGCCGGTCACAGGTCCTGGAAGAGGACCTCGATCCCTTCCGGATGGGCGGGATCCTGGTTGTTCCACCAGAAGTTGGAGATCCACAGGCGGGCGCCCTCGACGCGGGCCCGCGTGTAGAAGCCGAAGGCGCCGCGGTACTCGAACTCGTCGCCGCGGATGATGGTGCGGATCCAGGCGCCCTCGGGCGAGCGCCGCGCCAGGACGACGTCCTGCACGGTGGCGTCCTGGTAGACGATCAGCGGGTTGCCGCCGGCGTCGAGGCGGATGTTGCAGTCCTCGCCGACCACGTGGATGGCCCAGTCGCGGCCGTCGTCCTCGCGCGTGCCGTCGTCCACCCACTCGTCCAGCCCGAGCTCCGGCGCCAGGTAGCGCAAGGAGTCCGTGTTGCCGTCCTGGTAGCAGAAGTGGGCGTTGCCGCGGTCGTCGATGGTGACGTCCACGTTGCTGCCCATGTCGCCGTCGCGGTCCGCCATGCCGTAGCCGGCGAGCTGCTCGGGGGCGCCGAAGCCGGCGTCCACCCACTTGGCCCACCAGAGCTGGCCGAAGGTGCGGTCGTACCAGGCGACCACGGGGTTGCCGGCGTTGTCGCGGATCTGCGCGGTGAACAGGCCCGTGCCCTCGGGGTAGGTGTCCGAGAGCCGGGGCACCTCGAGCACGGCCGCGCAGGCGCCGGCCACGCAGGCCTCGCCCTCGGCGCAGGCGCCGCAGCCGTTCTCCTCGGCCGCGCAGGTCTGGGACGCGGCGACACAGACCTCGTCGCGCCCGCAGAGGCCGCCGCAGGGGGCGTCCAGCACGCTGTTCGTGACGACGAAGGCCGGCAGCCAGTCGGCGGCGCCGGCGGGGGCGTCGTTCTTGGCCAGGCGGTAGCGCACCTGGCTGACCCACTGCTCGCCCTCGTGGCGCCGGGCCACGCGGTAGGCGATGCCGGGCACGCCGCGGGCGTCCACGGAGATGCTGGCCCAGCGGCCGGCGTCGCCGTCGGCGTCGAGCGTGATCGTCGTGAAGCGGTAGGCGTCGCCGTCGGGCACGCCGAGCGCGTACTTCAGGGCCTGATTGTCCACGTCGCGGTAGGCGATGTGCAGGTTGCCGTTGGCGCCCACGGCGATGGCCGTGTCCGTGCCCACGTTGGGGCCGCGGTCGGTGATGCCGCCGCGGGGGCCGCTGGGGCCGCCCTCGATCATGCCGTCCGCGGGCACGCCGTCCACCCACCACCAGGTGAAGCTCTGGGCCGCCTCGTCGAACCGGCCGACGACCAGGTCGCCGTAGGTCTCGGCGTAGGCGCTGAACACGCCGGCGCCCTCGCGGACCACGAAGTCGCTGTAGCGCCCGATGGACCCGAGGTCGATGGGGTGCCGCTCCACGCAGGTGCACTCCACGTTCTCGGTCATGCAGGTGTCCTCGTCGACCATGCCCTCGGAGAGCACCATGGCCTCGAAGCCCGGGTCGCAGACCATGTCCTTGCAGGCCACGGGCAGCGCCTCGCAGGCGTAGTTGGCGCGGCAGCAGTACTGGCCCTCGGGGCAGCCCTCGGGGCAGGGCTGCGCGCACTCGCAGGAGCCCGCCGCCGTGCAGACGGCCGCGCGGCCGCCCTCACAGGGCACGGCCTCGCAGGCGGTGGGATCGTCCGCGCAGCTCAGGAAGATGCACTTGTTCTCGCCGGCGACCTCGCGGCACACGCGGCCGTCCGGGCAGTCGCTGTCCATCTCGCACTCGGCCGAGGGCAGCGGGGGCGTCGCATCGCGGATGCCGGCGTCCGTGGTGGGCAGCACACCTTCGGCGTCCGCGCCGCCGGTGTTCTTCTTGCTGCTCGCGCTGTCGTCGCAGGCGCCGAGCAGGGCGGCGATCACCAGCAGCAGGGCCGCCGTGAGCCGGCTGTTCTGCCCACGCCGACGCAGGCGCAGGGCCACGCCGAGGGGCAGCAGGGCGAACAGCGCCAGGGGGCCGGGCGAGGCGCCGCGACCGGGCACCACGCAGCCGCCGCAGCTGCCGCAGCCGCCGCCCGCCGCCGGGTTCGTGCGATCCTCGTGGCTGCCCCGGCCGATCAGCGGCCGCGAGGTCGACTCGATGCGCTGCTCGGTCACGTTGCCGGCCTCGTCGATGGCGCGGACAATCAGGTCAGCGTCGTCCGTCGCACCGGGGATGACCGTCTCGCCGCTCTCGACCTCGGTCCATTCGGCCTCGTCGCTCAGGCGCCAGGAGACGGACAGACCCTCGCGGGGGCTGACCATGTCCTGCACGTCCACTGTGATCTGCGAGCCGACGGGCGTCAGCGTCAGGTCCGGCGCCACGCTGTCGATGATCACCTCCACCTCGGCGGGGGTGAGATCGAGCGTGTGGTAGTCGTCCATCCGGCGGCCCCGGACCTCGACCTGGTGGCGACCCTGCAGCGCGAACAGCGGGTTGCGGATCACCATCTCGCGGGCCGGCGTGAACAGGCTCCAGGTGCCCTGGTCCACGCGCCACTGGTACTCCATCGGCGCCTCGTCGGCGGTGCCGTCGAAGGCGTCCACGGCCAGGCGCACGGAGGGCCGCTTCCAGAAGTCGGGGCTGGTGGCCTCGAACTCGGCGGTCGTCGGGATGTGCGTCTCGAGGATCTCGGCCGTGGTGTCCACCTGGAACCGGATCTGGTTCATGGCGTTCGGGTCGACCGGCGCGCGCTCCAGGTTGGCGAAGATGCCCAGGAACGTGTTGTTCTCGATGCCCTGGATGCTGTGCTCCTGGAGATCGAGCGAGTAGCCCATGATGTCCGGCAGGGCGATGGGGTTGCTCAGGCCGCCGGCGAGCTGGGGCAGCAGGGGCCCGAGCAGCACGGGCAGCAGGTTGGCCAGGGCCTGCGGGTTGTCGCGCATGACCTCGCCGTTGGCGACCTCGACGTTGCGGATCGCCTGGCTCAGGTCACCGAGCACGGGGATGATGCCGTTGCCCGGATCGAACGCGATGCCCAGGGGCACCTCGACGTCCGCGTTCAGGCTGAAGACGCGGACCCAGCGGCCCTCGACGAAGGCGTGGAAGTCCAGCCACAGATCCGGGATCTGCAGCGTCATCAGCGGGTCCTGAAGCAGGTACTGACCCTCGTTCTCCGGGTCGGGCACGACCACGTTGCCGCCGAAGGTGGCCACGGGGACCTGCTGCGGGGAGAGCGTGATGGCCAGGCTCTGGGAGCCGTGGGTCAGGCGGCTCAGGTCGCGGAGCAGGAGGCCGATCGTCTGCACGTTGAGCTGCGCGACGGCGTCGCTCGTGATGCCGAGGCAGAGCGTGCCGCTGTTGAAGACCGCCCACATCGCGTGCTCGATGAAGAGGTCGCTGACGCCGATGCCGACCTCGTAGGGGCGGCCGGCGGGGTCGATGTTGGTGCGCAGGGACTGGGCGCGGGGCGGCTCGACGTCCGTCGGCGGCTGGGGCCGGTTGGGCACGCAGCGGGCCTTCTCGGAGCGCGCGCCGCCGATGACACCGAGGCTCAGGCCCTCGTTCTCGACCTCGACGTAGCTGCCCGGGGTGAGCAGGTACTGCAGCTCGGCCTTCAGGCCCGGCGAGAAGCTGGAGAGCAGCGCGCCGACGTCCAGGATGCCGTTCACGCCGAGGGGGGCCGGCAGGCAGGCGCCGTCCAGCATGCAGCGGCCGCCCTCACAGGTGGCGCCGCCCTCGCTGGGGCAGTCCTGCACGACCTCGCAGGTGCGGCAGGTGAAGTCCTCGACGAAGCCGTTGATCTGGTCCATCAGCAGGCCGTCGACGAGGCCCTGCAGCGTGTCGAGCAGGAAGTCGCCGAGGAACGGCAGGTTGATGACCCCGCTGATGATGTCGCAGAGCGGGCTCAGGAAGCCGTCGTTGCCCTGGAGCTGAATGTCGAGCTGCGAGAGCTGGTAGTTCGCCGCCCCGATCTCGAAGGTCAGGTCCCGCGTGGGGTCGGGGGTCGAGAGGTTCAGGTCGACGCTGACCGGGAAACCGGGCCCGCGGATCGAGATGCTACAGTCGACGATGGGGGTGGCGTAGATGCCGATGTCCGCCGAGAGCTCCGAGAAGGTCACCGTGGCGCGGATCGTCGAAGGCTGCGTCAGCTCGAGGTCCACGCCGCCGATGCCGATCGAGATCTGGCAGCCCTGGCCGCCGTCGACGCACTGGTCCTGGCAGAAGCCGTACTCCACCAGGCCGATGAGGTCACCGCCCTGGCCGGGCAGGCAGATGTTCAGGCCGTCCGGCAGGGCCTGGGCGAGCAGCGGCTCCAGGTTGTCCTCGAGGAAGCCGATGCCGTTGTCCGTCAGGCGGACCTGCACGGCGCTGTGGATCTTGTCCTTCTCGGGGAACGGCGGGCCGTCCGCGCTGCAACCCGAGCAGCCGCTCGAGCGTCCACATGCGGCGAGCGTCATCAACAGCGCCACACCGCGCCCGATTCGATTCCAGCCGCCCGGGCGGCGCCGGTTCCCGTTCACGTTCGACATCGACAAAAACCCCCTCGCGTCCCCGCGCGTTCTCGCATCTCGCCTGTCCACAGCGTCCGGCGTGCAAACTAGCGGCGGGGGTTCGGCGCCGTCAACGTGATCCCCGGATGCGGGCAGGTGTTCCGGCTAATTTGCCGCGGAGGCCATCCGCATTTAGAATCGCGGCCGGACCGAGGCGAGCGATCGTCTCGCCCACCCGCACTGGTTCGCCCTCGCTTCTCCGCCCGGGCGATTCAGCGCGGAAACCCGCTGAAACGACGGTGCCCGGGGAATGCAGGAAGGTCAGCAGTTCGGCCCCTACCAGCTGGTCAAACGCATCGCGTTCGGCGGCATGGCCGAGATCCACCTGGCGAAGACCTCGGGCATCGGCGGCTTCGAGAAGCTCCTGGCCTTGAAGGTCATCCATCCGAAGTACTCGGAGGACCAGGAGTTCATCGACATGCTGATCGACGAGGCCAAGATCGCCGTTCAGCTCTCGCACGTGAACATCTGCCAGACCTTCGACCTCGGCCGGGTCGACAGCACGTACTACATCGCCCTCGAGTTCATCGACGGCAAGGACCTGTACCAGCTCCTGGTGAAGTGCTCCGAGAAGGACATCGCCATCCCGCTGGACCTGATCGCGTTCATCGGCATGGAGATGTCCGCCGGTCTGCACTTCGCCCACACGAAGTCGGACAACTACGGGCAGCCGCTGAACCTCATCCACCGCGACGTGAGCCCGCAGAACGTGCTGGTCTCGTACGACGGCGAGGTGAAGATCGTCGACTTCGGCATCGCCAAGGCCAGCAAGCGCAGCCGCGAGACCGAGAGCGGCGTCATCAAGGGCAAGTTCTTCTACATGTCGCCCGAGCAGGCCTGGGGTGACAACATCGACTCCCGCACGGACATCTTCAGCTCGGGCATCTGCCTGTACGAGATGATCACCGGCGAGATGCTGTACCACGAGGAGAAGGCCCTGCTGCTCCTCGACAAGGTGCGCAAGGCCGAGATCCCCAACATGCGGGTCCGCCGCCGCGACCTGCCGCAGCAGCTCGAGCAGATCGTGCTGCGCGCGCTCACGCGGGACCGCGACCGCCGCTTCCAGACCGCCGGCGAGCTCCACGCCGCGCTCTCCGGCTTCCTGTACGGGAACTGGCCGAACTTCAACCGCAGCCGCCTGACCGAGTTCATGAAGGCGGTCTTCGGCGACAACCGGTTCGTGCTGCCCAAGCCCGTGCCCCAGGCCAAAGCGCCGACCCACGGCTCGCTCATGGGCTCCGGGGACTTCGACCCGACCTCGGGCCACTCGGTGCTCTTCGATCTGAACGCGGGCCTGCCCGCGGTGGGTCCGAACAAGGCCGCCCCGAAACCGCCCCCCGCCGTCGCGCCGCGGGCGCCCACGCCCGCCAAGGCCGCCGTCGCGCCGCCGCCCCCCGCACGGCCCTCGCCGGACGCCAGCTTCGACGACCCCGAGCCCACCTCGGCCATCGCCGGCTTCGACTCCATCGCCGAGCAGACCGGCCCCATCGGTCGCTCGCTTTTCCCCGAGCCGGACGACGACGACGCCGAGGAGCACACCATCCTCGAGAGCGTCTGGGCCGACGGTCAGCCGCCCTCCGCGACGGGGGCCAAGGCCGCGCCGCCGCCGTCGATGGACGACGGGGGGGACGACGACGACCGCACCGCCATCCTCGGCGCGGACATCATGGACCAGGTCAAGGCCGCGGGGCTGGACCTCGGCGAGCCCGAGGGCGAGCAGCCGACCTCGCTGTTCAGCCGCGGCGGCGATCCGCCCAAGCGCGTGAACCGGCCCGTGCCCGCGCCCGCAGACGCCCTGGACGCCGACTCCCAGACGATGACGCTCGAGCCGACGCCCGTGGCGCAGACGCCGACGCCGGCCCCCCGCGCCGGCCAGCGCCCGGCCCCCGCGCCGCCGAGCCCGCCCGCCCCGCGCGCCG
>CAINDO010000527.1 GCA_903847385.1 uncultured Myxococcales bacterium | reverse complement strand
GGCCTCGACCTCGGCGATGGGGACGATGCGCGAGGGCTCGACCTCCATCAGCTCGCCGTCGTCGAGCTCCAGCATCGTCGACTCCTCGCCGCGGGCGTGGAAGCCGGTGCTCATGCCGGTGGAGATACCGCCGCCGGGCAGAGAGTCGACGGAGGGCCCCATCATCAGGCCGTCGTCGAGGTCGCCCTCCTGGCTCGCGTCCGCCGCGTCGTCGTGCTCGAAGAGCGTGCGCTCCTCGGCAGCGGGCGTGGCCTGGGCCTCGTCCCCGAACTCCAGGAACGTGCGTTCTTCGTGAAATGACTGACCGTCTTCCGAGGCGTCGAGGAGCGAGTCCGCCGGCTGCGGCTCGGGCTCGGGGCGCGCCTCGGGCTGCGAGGAGCCGCTGGAGCGCCCCGCCCGAGCGGCGAGCTGCGCCGGCACCGCGTAGAAGCCGCTGTTGAACTTGTAGTTCTCCAGCGCCTCGAGGAACTCGTCGGCGGACTGGTACCGGGCGCGGCGGTCCTTTTCGAGGGCGCGGAGCACAGTCCGCTCGAGTTCGACGTTGATCTCGGGCCGCAGCGACCGCAGGGCCGGGGGCAGGTCCCGCAGGTGCATCATCATCACCTCGACGGGGGTCTGCGCCACGAAGGGCAGCCGGCCGGCGAGGATCTCATAGAAGATGATGCCGAGCGAGTAGAGGTCCGACTGCGGCTCGACCGGTTTGCCGCGGATCTGCTCCGGGCTCATGTAGTTGGGCGTGCCGTAGATCTTGCCGGCCAGGGTCAGCCCGCCCTGATAGCCCTCGACGCCGTCCTGGACGGCCGTGAGCTTGGCGATGCCGAAGTCGAGGACCTTGACGAAGTCGCGGTCCCCTTCCATCTCGGTCAGGAACACGTTGTCCGGCTTCAGGTCGCGGTGGACCATGCCCATGCGGTGGGCTTCGGCGATCGTGCGCAGGGTCTGCGTCATGATCTTGACCGCGCCCTCGACCTTCATCGGCCCGACGCGTCGCAGGCGCTGCTTGAGCGTCTCGCCGCTGAGGAACTCCATCGCGATGTAGAGGAGCCCGTCGACCGTCTGACCGAAGTCGTGGATGACGATGGCGTTCGGGTGCTTCAGCCGCGACGCGAGGTAGGCCTCGTGCCGGAACCGCTCGACCGAGATGGGATCACCCCTCTGGTCGTGAAGCAGGATCTTCAGCGCCACCATTCGGTCGACGGAGATCTGGCGGGCCTTGTAGATGGCCCCCATGCCTCCCTCGCCGAGCTTCTCCATGATCTGGAACCGGTCGTCGATGACGGCCCCGAGAAGGGAGTCTGCGGAAAATTCGTCGCGCGCCATGCCGCTCCTGACCGGAACGGCCGGATATTAACCGACCCACCCCCAACTGCAAACCCGCTGTTGTCCCGATTGCGCAACGCGATCTCGTCCGTTCCCGCGTTGACCCGTTCCGTGTAGGTTGTATAGATCGAATCACCCTCGACCGACCGGGAAGCGCGCCTTCATGACGATCCGCCCCCTTGCTCTGTCCATCGTCCTGCCCCTGGCCCTCGCGGCCTGCGGTGACGACGGGAAATCGACCAACTCAGGCAGCGGAGGCGCCGGCGGCGCCGACGCTTCGACGGGCGGCTCGCTCCGCCCCGACGGCGGCGGTGGCGCCGGTGGCAGCGCCACCGAGTGCGAAGCCGACCAGCGCCGCTGCGCCGACGATGGCGTTCCGCAGCGATGCACGGACGGTCGATGGCGCGACGACGACCCCTGCGCCCCCAACGAGGTCTGCACGGACGGCGCCTGCGCGGTGCCCCAGACGTGCATGCCCGACACCACGCGCTGCGCGGACGCGCGGACCCTCGAGGTCTGCAACGCCGACGGCACGGGCTGGATGGCCACGCCGTGCGACGTCAGCTGCAACGACGCCGCGGGCGAGGCGACCTGTGAAGACGTCGTCTGCACCCCGGGCGAGAAGAGCTGCTCCGGCGACCAGATCGTCATCGAGTGCAAGCCCGACGGCACGGGCTTCGCGTTCTCGGAGAACTGCAACGGCGCCCGGACGGCCCGGCAGTGCGACCGCGGCGAATGCCAGCCCATCTGCAAGCTCACCGAGAAGCTGAAGACGAACATCGGCTGCGACTACTGGGCGGCGGATCTGGACAACGCCTTCGTTCCGGGCGGCGAGGAAGGCTTCCTCGACGCCGCGGCCGAGCAGTACTCCGTCGTCGTGTCCAACCCCCACCCCGAGTTCACGGGTGAGGTCACGGTCTACAACAACGAGGCGCTGGTCGAGACCGCCGTGGTGCCGCCCCTCGGGCTGCACGTGTTCAACCTGCCGCGGCGGGACGTGGACGGCACCATTCAGGCACCCCGGGCCTATCGCATCCGCAGCAGCATCCCGGTCGTCGCCTACCAGTTCAATCCGCTTCAGAACGAGGACGTCTTCAGCAACGACGCGTCGCTCCTGCTGCCCAGCCACGTGCTCGGCAAGAAGTACTTCGTCATGACGCGCGAGCAGAGCTTCGACCGCCTGCGTGGGTATCTGACGGTCATCGGCATCGACGAGGAGCGCCCGACGCACGTCTCGATCACCGTCTCGGCCCCCACACGGCCCGGCGTCGGCGGCATCCCCGCCCTCGCCCCTGGCGAGACGTACGAGGCGGACCTGGCGCAGTTCGACACGCTCAACATCGAGACGAACGCCCCCGGCGCCGACCTGACGGGCTCCGTCGTCATCGCCGACTCCCAGGTGGTCGTCTTCGGCGGCAGCGAAGCGGCCAACGCCCCGAACACCAACCACTGCATCAACGTGGATGCGGTCACCGGCGAGGGCGTCTGCGAGTACAAGCCCGAGGTGACGTGCCGCACCAACTACGACTGCAACGACGCCCGGCTGAACACCTGCTGCGCCGACCACCTGGAGGAGCAGCTCTTCCCCGCCGAGACGCTCGGCAAGCACTACATCGCCACCAAGAGCTTCGACCGCGGCCTCGAGGACGACTACTGGCGCATCCTCGCGGTCGAGGACGGCACGAAGATCGAGACCGTGCCGCCGCAGGTGCCGATCCCCGAGCTCAACGCCGGCCAATGGTTCGAGTTCGGCAGCCGGGAGCACTTCGAGATCCTGAGCGACAAGCCGGTGATGGTCGGCCAGTTCCTCGCCAGCGAGCAGGCGCCGGATCCCAACCTGCGCGACTTCTCCGAGCCCGGCGACGCAGGCACGGGTGACCCCTCGTTCATCCTCGCCGTGCCGGTGGAGCAGTTCCGCGGGGACTTCGTGTTCCTCGTGCCGGACAAGTACGCCTACAACTACGTCTCCCTCATCGCGCCGGTGACGGCCACGGTCGACTTCGACAACGGCCCGGTCCCGGCGACCTGGGAGCCCGTCGCGTCGGGTGACACGTGGCAGGTGGCCCGATTCCCGGTCGGCGCCGGCGTGCACTTCATCCTGGCCGACCAGCCGCTCTCCATCATCGTCTACGGCTACGACCAGTACGTCTCGTACGGTTACCCGGGCGGCCTGAACCTCGACGTCATGGCCGAGGGACAGCAGTGAACCGCGCCACGGCGAACACGCTCGCCACGAACCCAAGGAGCACCTCGATGCGGAAGTTCTGGCTCGTCGCGGCGGCAGTCTGCGGACTCTGGGCCTGCGACACGGGCGGTGGCGGCGCCGGCGCCGCGTCGAAGGCCGACGCGGCATTGCCCCCGGAGAACTCCGAGGCGCACTGCAAAGACGCCCTCGACAACGACGAGGACGGAAAGTCCGACTGCGAGGACGAGGGCTGCGGCGACTTCGACTTCTGCAACCCGGACGGCGGGCCCGTCGGCGGCGCCGGTGGCGGCATCACGCCCCCGGGCGACGCGGGCCCCTCCGGCGGCGACGCGACGACGGGCACGGACGACCGCGGCCTGCTGGTGATCCCCGACGCCTCGGAGGTCCTGCAGCCCTTCGGTCTGAACTCGATCGTGCCGAATCGCGGTGTCACCGCCGGGGGCACCGAGGTCCGCATCATCGGCACGGGCTTCACGCCGGAGGTGAAGTTCCTCTTTGCCAACGCGGACGAGTGCCAGAACGTCGTCGTCGAGAACCAGAACCGCGCGACGTGCACGACCCCGCCGGGCATGGTCGGCCCCGTCGACGTCCTCGCGCAGCAGCCGTCGACGGATCCCTTCGCGCGCCCCGACTCGGTCGACCAGGTGCAGCTTGCCGGGGCGTTCAGCTACTTCGAGACCGTCAGCCTGTCGACGGTCACGCCGAACCGCATCCCCCTCCGCGGCGGCATCCAGCTCACGCTGCGCGGGACCGGCCTCGTCGAGGGCACCCGCGTGCACGTCGGCGCGACGGAGGCCGATGAGCCCGAGTACATCGCGCCGGACGAGCTGCGGGTTTTCGCGCCCATCGGCACGCCGGGGTTCGCCGACGTCAGCGTGATGAACTTCAACGGCAGCGACAGCGTGGCGCGCGCGGTCTTCTACTACGAGGATCTCGAGCTCGACGGCGTGGAGCCGGCGGCCGGCCCCCTCGCGGGCGGCAATGCGGTGGACCTCGTCGGTCACGGACTCGTCGCGGAGACCCAGGTCACCTTTGGCGGCGCCGCGGCAGCCGTCGTCTCGGCGTCCGATGACCGCACCCGCCTCACCGTGACTGTGCCGGGTGCGGCGGCCGTCGGATCCGTGGACGTTTCTGCCACGAACGACAATGGCACGGCCGACCTCCCGGGCGGCTACGTCTACTTCGACCCGGCGGCGGGCGGCCTCACCGTTGCGGGCATCGCGCCGGCGAGCGGGCCCGTCGAGGGTGGCAACTCGGTGTTCGTCGCGGGTTCGGGCTTTGGCGCCGACACCGTCGTCGAGGTCGCCGGGCGCGCCATCGACTGCGAGCGTCTCGACGCCAACGTGCTGCAGTGCACCATGCCCCCGGGCGATCTGGGCCCGGTCGACGTGTCGGTCCGCTCCGGGGGCGACACGATCGACCTCCCCGGGGCCTACACGTATTACGCCTCCCTCGAGGTCCTGGCCGTGCGCCCCGAGGAGGGCGCGATCGCCGGCAACACCTTCGTGGCGATCACCGGCCGCGGCTTCGTGGACGGCATGAACGTCGACTTCGGCGGAATCCCGCTCGTGGATGTCCGGGTCGTCGACGATGGCCGCATCGAGGCCCGGACGCCGCCGAACACGGCCGGCCCCGTCGATGTCCACATGTCCACGGCCTTCGCTCGGGCGACGCTCCCGAGCGGCTACACGTATTTCGACCCGATCTCCCGCTTCGGCGGCGTCTGGGGTGACCCCATCCGGGGCGCGGTGAACGTGACCTGCATCCACGCGATGACCGGCATGTTCCTCGAGGAGGTCGCGGTCATGGCGATCTCCGAAGAGAACGACACACGCGTCGAGGGCCTCACCAACGCACAGGGCCAGGTCGTGCTCTCCGAGGAGGGCCTCCGCGGTCCGCTGAACATCACGGCCGCCAAAGAGGGCTTCGAGGTCACCACGGTCGAGGACGTCGACGTCCAGAACATCACGATCTACCTCACGCCGAACACGTCGGAGATGGGCCCGCCCCCTCCGGGCGTGTTGCCCGCCACGCTGCGCGGCACGGTGACCGGCCTGGACCTGCTGCCCAAGCCGGACCGCGAGAGCGTCGTCAACGTGATCGTGATCGAGACGACGCACAGCTCCCCCTACAACCGCTCGCAACTGCCGCCGCCCGGTCCGGGCGGGCTTCTCTTCGAAGACGGCCCCTTCGAGATCATCGCGCGCCCCGGTGAGCTGGCGATCGTGGCGACCGCCGGCGAGCTCGATCGCGCGATCCTGACGCAGTACCAGAACGGCGAGCTCGACTACTGGACGATGCGGCAGTCGCTCGTGCCCGCGGCGATGGGCCTGCGCCGGTTCATCTCGGCGAGCCCGGGCATCGCCCTGGACAACCTGGACGTGAACATCGACCACCCGATGGACCTCGAGCTGCCCATCGATCTGGACAATCCACCGGCCGGTGGCGCCGGCGGCCCCGAGTACTACGCGGCGCTCGTCCGGCTCAACCTGGGCGCCGAGGGCTACTGGGAGATCGACACGCAGGCCTTCGACCTCCAGCCTGCCCTCACGATGCCCCGTCTCCCCCGGCTCGACGGTTGGGACGCAGACCTGACCTACTTCTTCTTCGGTCTGGCCCTCTCCGCGACGGACACGCAGACGCCCATGTCGATCACCATCGAAGAGACGCGGGACGTGGAGGGCGGGGTCCTCATCACGCCCTTCGTGGGCGCCCCCCACCCCATCGACCCCGTGGACGGCGCCGAGCTCAACGCCGAACGCATCGTCGACTGGGAGGTCTACGACGGCTTCGACGGCCCCATCACGGCGCCGCACGGCAACCTGGTGGCCATCGAGGAGCCCGGCTTCCCGGCCAACAAGCCGATGTGGCGCTATGTCACGCCCGGCATGATCACGCAGTACCAGATCCCCGAGCTGCCCGAAGCCGCGGGCTCCGCCGGCCTGAGCGCCGGGCCCATGTACCTCACCGTCATCCCGTTCTACGTCCAGGGTCAGTTCGACTTCGGCGAGTTCACCTACGACGAGCTCAGCCAGTTCCGATGGAAGGCCTGGGCGGTCCACACGACCGTCTTTCTGCCCTGACCGCCGCTCGCGCGCGCCGTCACGCGGCGCACAGCCAGTCCTCGCCCTCGCGCAGCCCGAACGCCTCGAAGTAGGCCCGGAGCCCGGGCCGGCGCCCCTCCCCCCCAATCACGGCCAGGATGAACGTGTCGCGACCCAGCGTGTCGCGCACGTCTTCGATTCGACACACCGGCACGCCGTCGATGCGCTGCCCGATGCGCCGAGGGTTCAGGTCCAGGAAGGCCTCGACACGGCGACCCTCACTCGCCAGGGCCCGCGCGAGGCGTTTGGCGTCGTCCCCGGCGCCGGCGAGATAGACGCGGGCCCGCCCGAAGAGCGGCCCGACGACGAGGTGGTGGGCCTTGCAGCGCGCGACGGCGTCGGGGCTGCAGATCGGGGACGTCCGCGTGACGCGCTCCGGGCGCTCCCGCCAGTACGTGAGCACCTCCGGGCACTTGGCCATCCGCGCGCCGTCGGCGAGCAGTCGCAGCCAGAGGTCGTAGTCCTCGGGCCACCCCAGCGCGCGATAGCCCCCCAGGTCGAGCACGCGTTCGCGACGGAAAAGGACACTCGGGTGGACCAGCGGGCTCTCGACGAAGCGCTCCCGAACGAGCGCCTCCGGGGTCATCAGCCCGTTCTGCCAGGTCTCATAGCGGCGAAGGCCGCCGGCCACGGCCGCCCGCGGGAAGCAGCGAATGCGCGTCCCGACCACGTCGAAGGCCCCAGCGCGGGCGCAGGCGAGCTGGCGGGCAAAGCGGTCCGGCGTGACCAGGTCGTCGGCGTCGACCCGCGCGACCCAGGGCGCGCGGCAGGCGGCGAGGCCGCGGTTGAGCGCCGCCACCAGCCCCTCCGGCGGCGTATGCACCACGCGCACCCGTGGGTCTCCCGAGGCGCAGGCGTCCAGGAACGCACTCGAGCCGTCGCGGCTCCCGTCGTCCACGAGGACGAACTCGACCGTGCACCCAACGCTCCGGCGCAGCGTGTTCCATGTCCACCGAAGGTGCGGCATGCCGTCGCGCACGGGCACGAGCACGCTCACCTCGGGCGTCGACGCGGGGCCGGTTCGTGGTAGATTCGCGGTCATGCGTCAGGTCCAATTCCTCCGAACGAGCGTCGTCCTGCTCTCCGCCGCCCTGGCCGCCGCCTGCGGCGCCTCGAAGCCCCGCGGCGAGCGCAACATTCAGTACAAGATCCAGCACGCCGAGTCTCCCGACACGCGCCAGTCCGACCTCAACGGCCGCCTTGCGGACGACGAGATCCGGCGGGTCATGGAGGAGCAGCAGGGCGGGTTCAACAACTGCTTCCATCAGGCGCCGGACGCCTTCATCAGCGGGCACGTGGAGTTGACCTTCGTCGTCAAGGCGACGGGCCGTGTCGAGGACGTCTTCGTCTCGCAGAGCGACCTCGGCTCCCTGACCGCCGAGGACTGCCTCGTGCAGACGGCGAAGTTCCTCGAGTTCCCGCCCCCCGCCGGCGGCCGCGCGCGGTTCGCCTACCCCTTCGAGTGGAACGAGCCGGGGCGCCGCCTGTCGCAGCCCGTCGAGGTCCAGTGGGGCTACAGCACGCTGGCCAACCACCGCGAACTCTACGAGCGCTGTCGCGCGAAGTACGACTACCAGGCGCCGTTCAACCTGACGGTCTACGTCGGGCGCCTCGGCTCCGTGCTCAGCGCGGGTTACGACTCCGGCTCCGGACCGGGGGTCAACTTCCCGAGCTGCGTCGTCGACGTGACGAAGGGGCTGCGGTTCCCCAACCCGGGCAACCGCATCGTGAAGTTCCACTCGTTGGTGGAGCACCTGCCCGACGAGCTCTCCCCGATGAACAAGAACATCGAGTAGCTCGGCCCCGGGGCCGACGCCTCAGGCGCCGGCGGCGAGGTTCTTGCGCAGAATGTCGCGGACGTACCGCGCCACGACGGACACCGCGACGCAGTTCATCAAGAAGTGCCGCAGGTGGCCGCGATCGATGGTCTTGAAGCCGTTGTAGAAGACCAGATCGCCCAGGTAGAGGCGCTGGGCCTCTCCCTCACCCATCAGGCCCGGGATGGCGTCGTCGAGAACCCCCTCGGGCAGGGCCTCGAGGAATCCCGGCAGGCAGTACTGGGGCCCGATCATGTTGCCCTGCGAGTCCATGAGGGAGCCGCGGTGGTAAAACCGCAGCGTCGCGGGCTCGCGGCCGATCTTCTCGATCTCGGTGTCCACACGCGGGCTGTTGCTGAAGCTCACGATGAGGTCCGGGGACAACGGCGTGGACGCGCTCGGCAGCTCACGGGCGACGTGGCAGACGAGCTCGGGCAGGCCCGAGGGCTGTTTGTGCATGCGCACGAGGGCCCAGAAGCGGCTGGGGTAGATGTTGAACGGCTCGATCAGCCCACGGAACGGCATGAAGGACAGCGCCAGCCAAGCGACGAGGTTGTCCTTTCGCCCGCCCGGCGCGATCGGTCGGTACACCACCTGGACGTCTTTCACGTCCTGGACGAGGGCGTGAACGACCTCCTCGTCGAAGAGCGATTCCGCACCGCCTTCCAGCAGTTCACGGATTTGCTCGCTGATGTCACGAAGTCGCATGGTCTCTCCTCTCGACGGACGGCCACAGATACCCACGCTGCCCCCGAACGTCAACATTGGAGATGTTCTGTTATCATCCCGGCCCATGAACGTGTCGTTTCGCCAATTCCCGTGGATTCTCGCGATGCTGGCCGGTTGCGGGGCACAGCCGCCGGCGGCGCCGTACGCCCCTGCGCCGCCGTCGAGCATCGCCGTCGCCTCGCCCGAGGCGGTCGGCCGCGAGGTCGCCGACGACCCGGAGGTCGCCGCCCTGGTCGCCCGCTACCGGGGCACGCTGGGCGAGCGGCTCTCGGAGACCGTTGCGACGGCCAGCGCCGAGATCACGCCGAGCGGTGAGCCCTCCAACGCGCTGGGTGTCCTCGTGGCCGACGAGATGCTCGCGCACCTCGCCGCGACGCCGGGGCTCTCGGTCGACTGCTTCGTGACCAATGACGGCGGCCTGCGCGCCCCGCTCTACCCGGGTCCCGTCCAGTTGAAACACGTCTTCGAGGTGATGCCCTTCGACAACGAGCTGGTTGTGCTCGAGATCGACGGCGCGGGCCTGCAGCGGATCGCCGACGCGATCGCCAAGAAGAACGGCGAACCCGTCGCCGGCCTGCGCATGCTGATCGACCCGGCCGTCCCCGTCGCCACGGAAGTCACCGTCGGTGGGCGGCCCCTCGAGCCCACGCGGACGTATCATGTCGGTACGACGGACTATCTGGCCGAGTCCGGCTGGTTGAGCGACCTGGCCAAGGGGCACCCGCTCGCGCACACCGGCATCCTGATGCGCGACGCCATCATCGCGCGCTTCCGGCTGCGGGGCCCCGCCGGCGCCCCCCTCGCCCCGGCCGTCGACGACCGAATCCGCCTTGTCCCGAAGGAGCAGAAGCCTTGAATCCGAACCGACGCGAGACCCTGGTCGGCCTGGCCGCGACGCTGGGGCTGCTCTCCACCCGCAACGCCCGCGGACAGGCAGCGGCGGACCGAGTGACGCTGCTCCACACGAACGACACGCACTCGCGGCTCGACCCCTTCGAGAACGGCAAGCTCGCCGGCCTCGGCGGCATCGCCCGCCGTGCGACGCTGATTCGCCGGCTGCGCGCCCAGAATCCGCACACGCTGGTCCTGGACGCCGGCGATACGTTCCAGGGCACGCCCTACTTCAACGCATTTGCGGGCCACGCCGAGTACGAGACGATGTCGGCGGCCGGATACGACTGCGTGACGCTGGGCAATCACGACTTCGACAAGGGCGTCGACGGCCTGGTCTCCGCCATGCAAAAGGCCCGCTTCAGCTTCGTGTGCGCCAACTACGACATCGACGCCCCGGGCCTCCGCGCCCGCGTCGCCCCGACCGAGGTTCGGGTGGTCGGCGGGCGCCGCATCGGCCTCTTCGGGCTCGGCGTGAACTTCAAGAACCTCGTCGCGGCCAGCTACCATGCGGGTGTGCGCTACATGCCGCCGGTCCCGGCGGCGACGGCTGCGGTCAAGCACCTGCGCGAGGTCGAGGGCGTCGACGCCGTCGTGGCGCTCTCGCACCTCGGCTACTTCGGACACGACGACGAGCCCGGCGACGTCGAGCTCGCCGAGGCCGTGGCCGGCATCGACGTCGTCATCGGCGGGCACACCCACTCGTTCCTGAACAAACCCCACATCGTCGACCGCAAGGCCGGGGGCCGGACGCACATCGTGCAGGTCGGCTTCGCCGGCACGCACCTGGGGCAGGTCGACCTGGTCTTCCCGGCGGCCGGGCCCGCGCAGGTGGCCACGACGATCCACACCGTGCAGGTCGCCTGAGTGCATCGGTCCGGTGCCCTTTGGCGCCGCCTCGGCGCCCCCTGGGTAAGCGTCGGCGTCGTGCTCGCGCTGAGCGGTCCGACCGCCTGCACGACCGAGTTTCCCGAGCGCGCGGAGCGTGTCGCCTGCGCCACCGACGACGACTGCCCGGACACCGACCGCTGCGCCGAGTTCACGCCGGGCGAGTCGCGCTGCTGGCCCGAGGCGCTGGTCTGCGGCGGCACCGCCTGCCCGGACGGTGGTGATGAGCCCCTCCTCGTCCCGGTCGGGGGCAGCGAGGCCCCGTTCGAACACACCGCGCCGCCGCCCGAGGGGGGCGCGTGCCCGACCGACCGACGTTTGACGCTGTGCCACGTGGACAACCCGGGCTTCTGCGTCTATGAGCCGCCCTCCGCCGAGCTGAAGCTGCCGTGCATCCTGCTGTGCGGCGCCTTGTCGCTGGACTGCGAGGGTACGAGCATCAATCGTGGCGAGACCTGCGCCATCACCGAATACTTCGGGGACTGCGGCATCGTCGGGCCCGACCGCGGCTGCGTCTGCACGCTCTGACCCATCTCCGGCTCGGCGAGAGAGGGCGCCCCCAGCAGGACTCGAACCTGCGGCCCCAGGTTTAGGAAACCTGAACAGGGTTCACAGGACATGCAAGGCGTGGGGCAGGTTTCCCTGTGAAATCAGGCAGATGGGCGCGGCGGGCGACACGCATCGAGCGCATCAAAAGGGCCCTTGCGCAGGGGGTCTGTCATGCGGGCGGTCATGCAGGGCGGGCGTTTTCGCGGTGGTGACCCACGGTCAGGTTCCGTTGGTGTCCGGGGCATCTCCGTCCCCTCCGCATTCGCACCCAACCTCAGCGGGGCAATCCGCCCGGCAGAACTCGGCGCGGTATTCCCACCAGTCCCCATCCGTGTCGCGGTTGAGGAGGACCGCGGACCCGTTCGGAAACTCGAAAATTGTCGCGGAGTTGCCAGCCGACTGCGCGGCTCCCAACGATATGCAGACGTCGGCCAAGCTCCGCCCATCCCGAAGATTCAGTCGGTCGGGCTTGTTGCCGAACATCCGCCCGACTTGGCGCGCCGTGGCCATAGTGCCTCCCCGATCTCATTATTGATGGGGGTCCATTTTATGCCGTCGCGCGGTCGGTTGCACGCCGCGCGAGCGGGTCATGCAGACCGGCCCCCGAAGGCGTCCATCTTGGCGGCCATGTCCGCCCACCGGCCCCCGTACAGGTGGAGGTACCGCTGGGCGACCGCCAGCGACCGCCAGCCGAACCACTCCATGAGCTGGACGAGGTCGAGACCCGCCGCCGTGGCACGCGAGGCGCAGGTGTGGCGGTAGTCGTGCGGGGTCGGGGCACGACCCGAGAGCCCGGTACGCTTCCAGGCCGGCGCGACGGTCTTTCGGCGGTCGTGTTTGCCCCAGACGAGGCCCACGGCTGCCCCCTCCGAGCGGAGTTCTTCGAGCACGGCCTGCGCCTCCCGTGACAGCGGCACGCGGCGCGTGCGGGCCCCTTTCGCGCGTTTCGCGTGGATCAGCAGCGTTGGCGCGGTCAGGTCGACGTCCGCCCAGCGAATCGTCTCGGCCTCGCCACGCCGAAGGCCCGTTGCGACCATGAAGCGCACCCACAGGGCGACGTGGCCACCGTTTCTGCAGTCCGCACAAGCCGACCGCGGTGCGGTCCGGCAGGAGGCGCAGCGGCCCAGCTCGGCGACGAGGGCCGCGATCTCGCCATCCGTCAGCGCGCGGAACACTTCCTCGTTTCGCTCTCGCAGGGCCTTCACCTCGGCGGCAGCGTTTCGGATCAGATCCTTGCGAGCGACTCCGAAGGCGAGCACGCGCCGCAGCGTCACGAGGATGCGGTTCGCCGTCGAGGGGGCGGCGCCCGGGCCTTTTCGCGTCCTCGCGGCCTTCGTCTTGATCGCGCCCGAGAGCACGACCCGCCGGAAACCCTCGACGGCCTCGCGCGTGATCTCCGCGGCCGCGGAGTCCGGCCCGAAGTGCGGGAGGATGTAGGCGCGCAAGTGGTCTTCCATCGACTGCACGTAGAGACGGGCCTTCTCGGCCCGCATCGCGTCGATGAAGTCGTCGGCCAGAGTGACCAGAGCGATCTCCGACGGGCGCTCAATCCCTTGAACCCGGTCGGCGTGGGCGTGCTGCGCGGCCCTGAACAACTCGGTGCCTACTCGGAGAGCAGCCGCGCGTTCCGTACAGCCGGTCGATTTGCGGACCCGGCCCCCGTCCGGCGTGGGGTAGTCGCAGCTCCACACCTTCGAGGGAACCCCGCGGTTCGTCGGCCTGTAAACCGTGACTCCACCTCGCATCGCGTTTCCTCCGTCTGCGCCACTTCGGCGCGCTGGTGTGCAAGATACCGCTCCAGATCGTCCGGCTCCATCCGCCATTGACGGCCGACCTTGACGCCCCCGTTGTCCCGCATCACCGCTCGCGCGGTGTTCTCGCTCACGGCGAGGCGCTCGGCGACCTCGGCGACGGTCAGGAGCGAACGCACGGGCAAGGCGGGCCTACGCGCCATGGTCGGCCTCCCCGTCAGGCATGCGGGCAGAGAGGCGGGGGCGCTCACCTTGAAGCTGGCCGGCCGCAATGGCCTGGGCATGGTCAGAGAACTGCCAGGCGACGTCGATCTCGAGAACCTCCTCGCCCGTCGCGCTGTTGAACACCCGCCGCTTCCGGCCCGGAATGCGCCCGGGCTCCGGCCGGCGGGCTGAGACTGCCTGCGGTTCCTGGACAGGAACACCGTGAAGGCTACCGAACGTCTGCACCAGGCGCCTCCCGTGCATCCAGCGAATCATCGACGCGAGGTCCCCGTCCGAGATGGTGCTGACTGCCGCGAGGTCGGCGTCCGTATCGGCACCGTCGGCTTCCGCCCCGGCGCGCGAGACCGACGGCAGCTCGACGCTGCCGACCGAAGGCGGACGAAGCATGTAGGCAATGCATCCCGAGGTGTCGCGGGCACGGCTGATGTCCACGCCGCCAACAGCCGCCGGGCCGCGCTTGCGAGACCCCCGCAAGCACCGGTTCCATTGCTTGGCCCACTCGGCTTGCGCCACGTACTTGGCATCGATGATGGCATGGATGTGAACGTGACGGAGGTTGGCGTCCGCGAACTGGACGACGTAGAACCCGCCCAGGACGTTCGTCTTCCACCGTTTGTAGGACCGGAACCGGGTGAACGCCTCTTGGACGGCGTCGGCACTGCCGCAGAGCGGCTCACCAGCTGGAGCCGCCCGGGTCAAGGTCAGGAAGATCGCAGGCCCCTGAAACCAGGTGTCGATCAGCTTCCGCAGTCGAGTGCCACCAGCCTTGGCGCGCTTGCGGGCGCATCGGCTGCAGAGCCGGTGCCGGCAGGAGGCGACACACCGCACCAGGTTGCCGTGGGCGTCGACCAGCGGCGCATGCCAACCGGGGCGCCGGTCCCAGGCAACTGGCCCCCGGCCGCAGGCTTTCAGCCGCTCGGCGACGGCGACCAGCCCCGCGGTCGTGGCGGCTCTGACGAGGCGGTCCCGATCCACATCGAGGGGTGCCAGAAGTGGTGGGGTTGTTTCCGAAAGAGTGTGGGACGAACTACGCGCCACGCCCGCGGGGGCGGCGTCCAGAAACGGTCTCAGAATGCGCACAAGGGCCTCCTGTCGCCGCGGGCCGAGCGGCCGCGCAGCGGAGTGGGTATCCGACCGCCTCGCGCACACGGGCGCGCCAGCGGGCGGTCCATAGATCTCGTTCGGTGCTTCTCGGCGACGAGTGCCGGAGCGCGCCTTACCCTGCGCCGGCTTCGGGTGTCACCGCCGCGGCGTCATGCTCGGGTCGCTGCCTGCCGTCCGCCCAGGCGAAGAATGCCGCCTCGTCGATGAGCAGGCGCCCGCCCACCAAGCGCACGACGTCGGCGAAGCCGTTGGTGCGCTTGTGGCGAACGAGGTGGCGCAGCCCACCAAGTCGCGGCCACGGGTGAACCTGTGGCCACTCGACGAGCGGGATCAGGCGGCGTGCTGCCACATTGGAGGCGCCGGACCCGACAGTCCGCGGAGGGCGAATTGGCGTCAGGTCGGTCGACTCGGGAACATGGTGGGATGATCGACACGTTGCGGGCATTGCTGGTCTCCGTAGCGCCGGGGCGCTGCACTGGGCGGCTTGGTGCCGCGTCCGAGACCATCCTGCCCCATCCCGCCAGGGTTTCAATCCAGCGCCGGCCCTGTGTGACACTAGGACACGGGCTCATGCCTGCGGCGCAGAGTAGGCCGTCCGGCGAGGCGAGGACCCGTTCGGGAACGCCGTCTCGGCCCCCATCGCCGAAGGCGTGCAGAGGCGCATGACCGCCAGTCGGACCTTTGCGACCCAAGACGAGGCGACGCGGTCGACGATCACGGAACCTTCGGAATCTCCGGCGTCCTGGCCAGCCGGCCGGCAACGCTCGCGAGGATGTCGGCGACGATGGCCTCGCGTTCGGGATCTCGGTTTGGGATCTCCGATGCAGGTGCGGCCGCCCCGGCGATCGCCACGGCAGCGGCATTCGGCTTCGGCCAGACCACGCGAAGCACCGTCTCGGCGGCAGCGATGCGCCAGCGGCAGCCCGGGTCGGCAGTCTCCATCGCCATGACGGCACGCAAGGTCTCGACGGCCTGGACCGCCGCGTCGGCCATGTGCATCTCGGCCAGGTCGCGCGAAGCATCCCGACGAGTGGCCAACTCGGCCGCGAAACCGGGGTCCTTCGTCCAGGCCCATACGGTGACGCGACCGCACCCCAGCTCGGCCGCGACGTCGGGAACCGTGCGCCCTTCGAGGAGCATCGCCAGCGCGCGTTCCCTCGCGGCGCCCTTCTTCGGCCGGCGCGCGTTCGTTCGCGCGTTCGGTTCGGTTCGGTTCACCCGGCGGCCCAGGCTTCGAGGCGCTGCAGGGTCTTGGCCCCAGGGTCCGTACCCTGCTCGGCGCGTTGGTAGGTCGCAATCGACACGCCAGCCGCGGCGGCGGCCGCCCGTTGCGTCAGACCTCGACGGGCCCGAACCGCGCGCAGAGTCGACGCCAGCCCCGCCCCGGTGGTGTCGCGCGCAGCCTCCGGATCGGCGTGGTCGACCTCGGCGACTCCGGCCGCTTGCTCTGGGGCGCCACGCGCGGACCCCGTGGCGAGGTAGGGGGCGAGTTCGGACAACGCCGCCTCGACCGACAGCAAGGCGCCCGCGGGATCGGGCGGAAGGCGCTCGCCGACCCCTTGGAGGGCGGCGCGCGCAGACCGCAGGTGTCCGAGAGCAACATCGAGCCCCATTCGAGCGACGTGTATCCAATCCGTATCTAGTTGTGTCCGTTGACGTTCCCCACTCGGGGCGTCCGCTCGCAGCAAGGCGAGCACGGGCTCGAGCTCGACGCGCAAGGCCTCAGCGACGAGTGCGCGAAGGTCGGTAGACGCGGTCAGCGTCACCGCTCGCCCATCGGTCGCCTCAGCGGCCTGGACATGGGCCTGGGGCTCGACCTCGACGTCGGTCTCGACCGGGCCGACGATGGCCGCTCCGAGTAGCTCGACCGCGGCGTCCTCGACGCCCAGGCGCCGGCCGAAACTCTGCCACGCTGCGGCCGCGTATGCCTCGATTGCGGCGACCTCGTCGGGGTGCCAGCGCACGTTGCGCCGGACCTTCGGACCGGCAGTCAGCGTCCCGGGAATGCGAGCCGGGAGGCGGGCCTGTCGAGTGACCCGGTCACGGATGAACTTCGAGCGGTCGAGCTTCGTCGCGAGGCGGGCGTCCTCGACCCGGGCGTCGAGGTCGGTCGGGATGTAGAGGGCCAGGAGAGTCGACCGGGTATCAGGATCGGAAGGCGGCATCTTGTTGCTCCCAGGTGCGGGCGAGATCTGCGCGAACCTCGCCCGCCAGCAGGCGCAGAAGGCCCGCGAGGCGGTCGACGGGCAAGCCGGTCATCCAAACGACTCCAGCGGCCCGATCGGCCCGGTACGACCGGAACCGGTCGAGGTCCGCCCGATCGCAGACGGGCGCCGGGCATGCGCGGGCCTGCTCGACGAGGTCGTGGCCGAGGAGGCCTTCGAGGGATTCCCAGGTCACGCGTCGGCCTGAGTCCGGTCGAGGATGCGCTTGACCGTCATCGGGGTCCACCGGCCGCCGCGCTGCGTCGCGACGCCCAGGCGGTCGAGCTCGGCGACGATTCCGCGCAGAGTCATGCCCTGGGCGCGGAGGTCGAGCATCGTCCGGACCGCGTCGGCCTCGTCCTGGGCGGCTTCCCAGGTGAGGCGGCCGGCCTCGTCGGCGTCGTGCGTCCGACGGGCGCCGAAGGGCGCGGCGCCCAGGCGGACCCCCTGCGCGCGGAGCTGCCCGAGGGCCGCGACGGTGCGCTCGCCGATCAAGTTCTTCTCCAGCTCCGCGAAGCCAGCCGCGACCGTCAGGAACGCGCGGCCGACGGCAGACGTGGTGTCGATGCCCAGGTCCAGCAGGTGGAGGCCGATGCCGCCCGAATCCCAGGCCTTCGTCTCGGCGAGGCAGTCGGCCGCATCGCGGAACAGCCGGTCCAGCTTGCAGGCGATGACGGCGTCAACGGCGCCCGTCTCGACCAGCTCGCGAACGCGCGCGCCACCGGGCCGACGGGCGAGAGCGATGCCGCCGGACACGCCGGCATCCTCGACCACCTCGACCACCGTGAAGCCCTTGAACGCGCAGTAGGCACGGGCCTTCTCGACCTGGGCGTCGAGGGAGAGCCCGGAGCGGGCCTGCTCGGCGGTCGAGACGCGAACGTAGATGCAGACCCGGGGGGCGGCGGAGGGGGTCGACTTGGGGGCGTTGCGCTTGCTCATGGATACAACGTACCCACAAACGGATACGCAAGCAAGACCAACGTATCCGTAACGGTCAATTCGGATACGTTACGGATACAAACAATCCCTCGATCTAGTTCTTGGGAGTGGGCTCGACGGCCTTGGCCACAGACGTCGAGGGGTCCGCGGCACTCTTCTCGTTCTCCGACGCAGCGTCCGTCGAACCGAGGGCCGCCTGAACTGTTGCAGGCGAGAGTCGGGTCAACTCCCCACCGAACGCCGACGCCGGCGCGCCGTTCTCAATCAGGAGCCGCCGCCATTCTTCGCGGCTCACGGGGTCGACTTCCGGGTAGTCCTGCAGGACGGCCAGCAGGTCACGCTTCGCCGCCGCAGTTGCCTCGTGGATCGCCGTGACCTGGGTCTGGCTGATCGTCACGCCGTCGGTGCCGCGCAGGTGCGTCAACCGGTCGATGTCAGGCTGCCCCGTGTCCTTGCCGGCCAGGACTTCCTTGACGCTGAACGTCGGAACGTCGTGGATGCCGCGCTCCTTCGCGTAGGCGATGGCCTCGCCGTTCAGCTCCTTGCGCTTCCGATACCAGAGCTTCGCCTCGTCCTTCCGGCCGGCGGCCTCGGCGTCTGCGGCCTTGCGCCGTGCGAGGTTGAGTTGGATCTCCCGGTCGCGCATCACGCAGCGTTCCTCGGGGGTCGGCAGCCGCAGTCCCGGGGGCACCCGCGGGGGGTTGACGATCGGATCTTGGAACCGTTTCGAGGCCAAAGGACCCTCCCGTTTGTTTGCAGTCAGAGGCGCCGACAGTCCTTCCAAGCATATCGAGTCGAGACGGGGGGTCTGGCGGGCCTACTTCGTCTGTGCCTTGTCGAGAGTCGCGCGCAACTTCAACGCCTCTGGATTCGTTTTGCAGATCGTCGAACGGGTCACGGACGTCGGCATGCCCTCGTCATTGCAGATGGTCGCGATGATGCTGTTCAGATCGGCCCGGGCGTGAATGGCCCCTGGATGCTTCTTCAGCGCGGCCTCGATGGCGCTCTGATCGGCACAGGTCTCGATGGCATCGGCCACCAAGTCGCGCCACCGGTCCTTCGTGGACTGGAACGACTTCTCGGCCTTGCCCATCGCCTCGTCGCAGATGTTGACCGGTTCGGAGACCTTCGGCGGTGCCGGCATAGGCGGGGCGTCGCTGCACGCATGCGTCAGGAACGAGACCCCCGCGACGAGTGCCAGCGTTGAAACGGACACGACTCGGCCGCCGCTCCGGCCGCGGTCATTCGATGCCATGCGCCCTCCCATGTAGACGTCCCGACTATGCCGAACGCGAAGCGCGGCGGCCAGAACGTTCGCCGTGCGGGCGTGCTCGGCCTGGGTTGGCGGCCGATCGCTGTCATGCCAGCGGTCATGCACCCAGCCGGCGGCCCCGGTCCTGCATGTCAGCCATCGCCGCAAACCGTTGCAGCCCTAGGCCGAGAAGAGTGCGCCCCCAGCAGGACTCGAACCTGCGGCCCCAGGTTTAGGAAACCTGTGCTCTATCCACCTGAGCTATGGGGGCCCGAGCGAATCAGTACTTGATGAGCGCGTGCACGGTTCGAGGTGCGAGCCGGGCGACGCCGCCGAGGGCGACGAGCTCGATCATCACCAGGACACCCGTGACGGTGGCGCCAAAGCCCTCGACGAGGTCGCACGCCGCCCCCGCCGTGCCACCGGTCGCCAGCAGGTCATCGATGACGATGACCCGGTCGCCCGCCTTCAGAGCATCCGCGTGGATCTCGAGGGCATCCGTCCCGTACTCCAGGGCGTACTCGGCCCGGCGCGTGGCGCAGGGCAGCTTGCCGGGTTTGCGGGCCGGGATGAACGGCAGGCCCATCATGTGGGCCACGGGCACGCCGAGAATGAACCCGCGCGACTCGATGCCCACGATGTGCGTCGGCGCACTCAGCGCCGCCAGGCCGGCCAGGGCGTCGACGACCTTGGCCAGGGCGTCCGGATCCGCGAGAACCGGCGTGATGTCCCGAAACAGGATCCCCGGCTTCGGGAAATCCGGGACCTCGCGAATGAGCGACTGGATGTCGGGCATGGTGGTTACCGCGCTGGCAGGTGGATCATGGGGTCGACGGCTTCGCTGTCGATGCGGATCTCGAAGTGCAGGTGGGGACCCGTGCTTCGGCCCGTGCTGCCGACCTCGGCGATGGCGGCACCTTGCCGCACGTGATCGCCCTCGTCAACCAGGATGCGGCTGTTGTGCCCGTAGATGGTCATCCACCCGGCGCTGTGTTTCAGGATGACCAGCTTGCCGTAGCCGCCTTTCGAGGTGTCGGCGAAGACCACCTCGCCCTCTGCCGCAGCGTAGACCGGCGTGCCCTCTTCGGCGGCGATGTCGATGCCCTTGTGGGGGCGCCCCCAACGCTCGCCGTAGCCGCTGCTGAGCACGCCCGCGTTCATGGGCCAGGCGATGCTCGGCGCGTCCTTCGAACCGGGGGTGGCCTCCGCCGCTTCCGGCCGGCTCGGCGCCTTCTTCGGCAGCCTGCGGACGACCTCCTCCACGCCGTACAGGAAGAGGCGTTGCCCGACCTCCAGCCGGTCCGGGTCGACCAGGCCGTTGAGCTCGACGATGTCGTCCTGGGGGACATTGTACCGCCGCGCGATGGCGTCGACCGTGTCACCGGCCGCGACGGTGTACCACTGACCGACCAGCTCCGCCTCGCCCGAGGTGCGGGGTCGTCGCGTCCCACAGCCCGCCAGTAGCAACACAAAGAAGATCAATGTGTTACGACCGAAAACTTTCACCGCCGCTCGAACCCTGGCAGCTCCGTGGTGCCCCAGGTCGCCAGCAAAGGAAAGTGGGTCATGTCCAGGTGAATGGGCGTGATCGTCGCCAGGCCCTCGGCCACGGCGTCGCAGTCGCCGCTCTCGAGCGGGTGGTGTTTGATGTCGCTGCCGATCCAGTACATCGGCCGGCCGCGCGGGTCCTGTTGCACGATGACCTGGTGACCGTAGTCGCGAAGGCCGCCCCGCGACCAGCGGAAGGCCT
Source organism: uncultured Myxococcales bacterium (assembly GCA_903847385.1). GTDB lineage: Bacteria > Myxococcota_A > Bradymonadia > UBA7976 > UBA1532 > CAINDO01. The sequence continues at coordinate 7,588 of CAINDO010000527.1, read as the reverse complement.
CCACGGGTCGACCCTGGGTGTCGGGCACGTTCACGTTCAGGAGGCTCCGGGCGGGCAGTCCGTGAGCCAATACGTGCCTGCAGACGGCCACGGCGAACGCGGCGGCGGGCTCGAAGGCCATCGGCGGCCGGGCGGCCAGGCTGACGGCCACCGACGGCACGCCCATGATCGTGCCCTCCATCGCGCCGGCGACGGTGCCCGAGTAGGTGACGTCGTCCCCCAGGTTCGGGCCGTGGTTGATGCCGCTGACCACGAGGTCGGGCTTGCGAGGCATCAGCGCGTGGACACCCAGGAAGACGCAATCCGTGGGCGTGCCATCGGCCACGAACCGGCGCGCGCCGGCCTCGCGGACCCGGAGTGGTCGAGTCAGCGTGATGGCGTGCGAGACACCCGACCGCTCACGATCGGGCGCGACCATCCACACCTCGCCGAGAGACTCGAGGGCCTCGACGAGAACGGCGATGCCCTTGGCCTCGTAACCGTCGTCGTTGGTGACCAGGATGAGGGGCCGCTCGCTGCTCATGGACGATCCGGGGCCTGAAAAAGCGAAAGGCCGCTGGCAGAAGCCAGCGGCCTTTCAGGGTCGGGGTGAGAGGATTTGAACCTCCGACCACTTGCACCCCATGCAAGTGCGCTACCAGGCTGCGCTACACCCCGAAAGCGGTGCGCAAGTTAGTTGCCTCGCGGACCGATGTCAATCTGTTTCCAACTCACGTCGCGATTTTGTGCTGAGCTTCATCGCGCCAACCAGTGGCTCGAGTCGCGAAACGAGGTCTCGCAAGCGTTTCTCCTCGGCCATCGCGCGCCGGCGCCAGAAAAATGCCTCGTCCGTGGCATCCCGAAGGCGCTTCTCGAGCTGGGCGAGCTGGGCCGTCAGCGTCGTGTTGTCCTGCGTGACCGTCACAAGGCGCGCCTCGGCGGCGTTGCGCTCCTGAGCGACCTCGAGCGGCGCCGCGTCGAGCACGGCCGTGACGGCCGCCTCGCCCTGCTGCAGGAGGCTGCGCGCGCCCGCGATCGTGTAGCCGCGGTCGTGCACCAGCACCCGGATGCGCCGGAGGAGCTCGACGTCCGCGCGGGCGTAGACCCGGTGGCCGTTGGGCGTCTTCGTGGGGCGGATCTGGGTGAACTCGCTCTCCCAGAAGCGCAGCACGGTCGTCCGCACGCCGACCAGGTCGGCGACCTCGCCGATCTTGAAGAAGTGCTTGTCCGGGATGGGGGGCAGCGAAGGGAGCCGCGACACGGCAAACCTCAGGGGTTGATGCCGTTCTTCAGCACTTGCGAGGGCTTGAAGGTCAAGACGCGGCGCGGGGAGATTTTGATCTCGTCCCCGGTCTGCGGGTTGCGCCCGACGCGCTCTTTCTTCTGGCGGACCACGAAGTTCCCAAAGCCGCTGATCTTGATCTTCTCGCCGCGCTCGAGGGTGTTCTTGATGGTCTCGAAGACGAGCTCGACGATCTCCGCCGACTCCTTCTTCGAGAGTCCCCCGAGGTTGTCGTAGACCTTTTCGATGATGTCGGCCTTGGTCATCGAGTCCTCTCTCGGCATCAGCGCTGAAGACCGCCGAACTTCTCCGTCAGGTGACGCACCAGCAGGGCTTGCGCCGCGCCGACTTCGTCATCCGTCAGGGTCCGATCTGGCGCCCGATAGGTGATCGTGAGACCCAGACTGAACTGCCCGGAACCCACCGACTCTCCCTCGTATACGTCGAAAATCTCCACGTTGTCAATGACTTGCACCTCGAGGGCGGCCACCGCGGCCAGCACGTCGGCGGCGAGGACCCCCTTCGGCAGGAGCAGGGCGACGTCCCGACGGACGGCCGGGACCCGGGTGAAATCGACGAATCGAGCCGGCACGGGGGTCGGTCCGACGAGCGCGTCGAGGTCGAGCTCGGCCAGGAAGAGCGGCCCCTGCAGGTCGAGCGTGCGCCCCAGGCGCGGGTGGAGTTGCCCCGCGATGCCGATGCGCTGGCCATCCAGGAGGACCTCGGCGGCGACGCCGGGGTGCAGGAACGAGACGTCCGTGAGGGCGGCAAACCCCAGCTTCGCCTCGGGACGGCACTGGACGACGAGGGTCTCGATCACGCCCTTGAGGTCGAAGAAGTCGGCGGCCCGGCGGCCACCGCTCCAGTGCGCCCCCGTCTGACCGATGCGGACGATGCCGAGCCGGTTGATCTCGACGGGCAGGCCCTCGGCCTGCGGGTGGAAGACGCGCCCGACCTCGAAGGCGGCGAAGTCCGTGGCCCCATGTCGCTCGTTGTGGGCGGCGTTCGCGACGAGGCGAGGCGCCATCCACGTCCGCATGACCCGAAGGTCCTCGGTCAGCGGGTTCTGGAGCGCGAGCGGGGCGCGGTCGTCGAAGTGCGCCAGCAACTCGGCGGACATGAACGGGTAGTTCAGGGCCTGATGGAATCCGCGGACGGCCAGCGTGCGGCGCACGTTGCGGATGCGGCGCTCGCGGGCGAGGCCGAGGCCGAGGGCGAAGGTCAGGCGCGCCGGCGGCGTGGGGATGGCGTCGAGGCCGATGAACCGGACGACCTCTTCGACCAGGTCCGCGGCCACGGCGACGTCGGAGCGCCAGCCCGGCACGCGGACCTGCCACTCGGGCTCGCCCGCCTCGGCGGAGCCGACCTCGGTCTCGAAGCCGAGACGACCGAGGGCGACGCGCTGCGTGGCCGCGTCCACCGGGGTGCCGAGCAGGCGCTCCGCAGCCGAGGGCCGATAGGAGACGACCGGCCGGGGCACGTCCCGCGCGATGACGTCGGAGACGACGCTGCTGGCCGTCGGCGTGGAGCCCGGCGCCGACAGCTCGATGAGCAGGCGAACGGCCCGATCGGCGGCGCGCCGAGTCCATTGGGCGTCTACGCCGCGCTCGAAGCGCTGGCTGGACTCGCTGCGGAGGCCGAGGCGTCGAGAGGTGGCGCGCACCCCCGTGGGCAGGAACCAGGCGCTCTCCAGGAACAGGTTTGTGGTGTCCGGCTTCACCTCGCTGTCGAGGCCGCCCATGATGCCGGCGAGGGCCACGGGGCGCTCGCCGTCGCAGATGAGCAGGTCGTCTGTCGTGAAGGTGCGCTCGATGGCGTCCAGCGTGGACATGCGCTCGCCCGCGGCCGCTCGGCGGACGTGGATGGACGGCCCGCGCACATCGCGGAGATCGAAGGCGTGCAGCGGCTGCCCCAGCTCCATCAGGACGAAGTTGGTGACATCCACCAGGTTGTTGATCGCCCGAACGCCGACGGACTCGAGCAGGCGACGCATCCACAGGGGGCTCTGGCCGACCTTCAGGCCGCGAACGACACGCCCGACGTACCGCGCGCAGCGTTCGGCGTCGGCGACCGTCACGGGGACGGCGTCGTCGCCGTCCAGGGCGGGGATCTCCGTCTCCGGCAGGCGAAGCGCCACACCCGCGAGGGCGGCGATCTCGCGGGCGACCCCGATGTGACTGAGCATGTCGCCGCGGTTCGCCGTCGGACTCGTGTGGAGGACCTGGTCGTCCAGATCGAGCGCCCTCGCCAGGTCCGTGCCCAGCGTCAGGCCCCCATCGAGCTCGATGATGCCGTCACTCTCCGTGGAGAGGCCGAGCTCGCGCTCGCTGCAGAGCATGCCGAAGCTCTCCTCGCCCCGGATCTTCGCCTTTTTGATCTCGAAGCCGCCGGGCAGCAGCGCGCCGGGGGTGGCCAGCGCGACCGTCAGACCGGCGCGGCAGTTCGGCGCGCCGCAGACGATGTTCAGGACCTCGGTGCCGGTGTCCACGCGGGCGAGCTGCAGCTTGTCGGCGTTGGGATGCCGCGACGCTTCGAGCACGCGCCCGACGACGACGCCGGGCAGCGAGACCGTGCGGGCTTCGATCTCCTCGACCTCCAGACCCGAGACCGTGAGGCGGCGAGCGATCTCCGCGGCATCCCAGTCCACCTCGACATAACGGCGCAGCCAATTGACGCTGATCTTCATGGGGTGACTCCGTTTCGTCGAGGGCTCAGCGAGTGGCGAACTGACGCAGGAAGCGCGCGTCGTTCTCCCACAGGTAGCGAATGTCGGTGATGCCGTAGCGGATCATGGCGAGACGATCGACGCCGAGGCCGAAGGCGAAACCCTGGACCTCGTCCGGGTCGTAGCCGACGTTGCGCAGCACCTGCGGGTGCACCATGCCGGCGCCGAGGACCTCCATCCAGCGGGTCCCGGTCCACACGTCGAGCTCGACGCTCGGCTCCGTGAACGGGAAGAAGCTCGGCCGAAAGCGGACGGGGCGGTCGGGCCCGTAGAGCATGCGAAGGAAGTGCGTCAGCGTGCCTTTGAGGTCGGCCATCGTGACGTCCTTGTCGATCCACAGCCCTTCGATCTGGTGGAAGACGGGGCTGTGCGTGGTGTCCGCGTCGCAGCGGAAGACCTTGCCCGGCGCGATCATGCGGACGGGCGGCTTCTGCGCCTGCATCGTGCGGATCTGCACCGGGCTGGTCTGCGTGCGGAGCAACAGGCCGCCCTGCAAATAGAACGTGTCCTGCATGTCCCGGGCGGGGTGCGACGCGGGCATGTTCAGCAGGTCGAAGTTGTAGGTCTCCGTCTCGACCTCGGGGCCGTCCTCGAGCTCGAAGCCGAAGGCGCACAGCAGGTCGACCAGGTCGTCCATCACCTGCTGGACCGGGTGCGTCGCGCCCATCGCGACCGTGCGGCCCGGCAGGGTGACGTCGACCCGTCCGCGGTCGAGCGCCGACTGCAGGGCCTTCTCGACCAGGCGCTCCCGCGCGGCGTCGAACGCGGCCTCGATGGCATCCCGCGCGACGTTGATGAGCGCGCCCGCCGCCGGACGCTCCGCCGGCGTGAGGCGCCCGAGCGACTGCATCAGCGGCGCGAACGCGCCCTTCTTGCCGAGGAAGCGGGCCCGTGCGGTCGGCACGTCCGATTCGCGTTCGAGCGCTTCGGCGGCGGCGACGGCTTCGACGCGAAGCGCGTCGATCTGGGCCTGGAGTTGGGACTGAAGGCTGTCGAGGGCCTCCGACACGGGAACCTCCTGCAATGGAGAAGGTCCGATCGGAGCGAAGAGAGGGCAGGCGGCCGCAGAGGCCGTAGACGGATGGTCTCTTCGGCCCCGGGCGGACGCTATTACGGCGAGGGAAGACTCAGAGCGCCGCGCGGGCCGCCTGGACGACGGCGCCGAAGGCGCCCGGATCGTGGATGGCGAGCTCGGCGAGGACACGGCGGTCGAGGCCGATGCCGGCCTTGGCGAGACCGTGGACGAAGCGGCTGTAGCTCAGGCCGTGCGTGCGGGTCGCCGCGTTGATGCGGACGATCCACAGGCGGCGGAACGCGCGCTTACGTGCCTTGCGGTCGCGGAACGCGTAGCAGAGGCCGCGCTCGACGGCCTCCTTGGCGCTGCGGAACAGGCGGCTGTGGCTGCCACGGTAGCCCTTGGCGAGCTTGAGGATCCGGTTGTGACGGCGGCGGGTTTTAAATCCACCTTTTGCGCGAGGCATCGAGAGACTCCTGTGCGGCGGCTACGCCCCCGGAAGGCGACCCCTGGTCGTCCGGGTGTTGAATGCGCGCCGCCCCTGGGGTGGGTGGCTGAGATCAGCCGTTGGGCAGCAACACCCTGACGAGACCGGCGTCGCCCGACGTCAGGAAGGACTGGCGGCGGAGCTGACGCTTCCGCTTGGTGCTCTTCTTGGTCAGGATGTGGCGCTTGTTCGCCCGGGTGGCCTTGATCTTGCCGCTCTTGGTGACCTGAAACCGCTTACGCGCGGACTTGCGGGTCTTCATCTTGGGCATGGGTCTTACCGGCTCCTCGAGGGGCCGCTTCGGGCGGCCAGAAAACGACAGCGCCCGCCGAAGTTCATCGGCGGGCGCTGAATGGCTTTGGTAGGCGCGGGCGGGATTGAACCGCCGACCCCTTCCACGTCAAGGAAGTGCTCTCCCGCTGAGCTACGCGCCTGCAATCGGCATCAGCCAAAGCGGCGGCGCTTATACCAACCCGCCGTTCGACCGGTCAACGATTTTTTTTCAGATTTTCGTGCGACGATGTGCGGGATGAACGGCGTCGACGAACTGCTGCGAAAGATCATGCCCGAACTCGGGGCCGTGCGAAAGGCCGCACCGGTCGAGGCGGTGCGAATGGCCTGGCCGACCATCGTGGGCGCCGCGCTGGCCCGGATCGCCGCCCCCGGACGGGTCGACCCCGCGACCGGCCTCCTCGAGGTGCAGGTCGAGGCGCCCTGGCGCGAGGCGCTCTACCGCATGCGGCACCTCCTCATCGACCGGGTCCGCACGGTCAGCGCCGACATTCGGGGTGTGCGCCTGGTGACGGTGCCGGTGGGCACGCTGCGGCCGCCGCCAACCGCGGCGCTCGCGCCCCGGCCGGCGCCATCGCTGCCTCCGGATGCCAGAACCGTCGGAATCGGAGATGCGGCGCTCCGCGCGGCCCTGGACGGCCTGTGCCGGGCCTGGGACGACGGCCGCGAGGGCTGATGCCGATCCCGCGCCTTCTGCAGGTCCCCGCCATGGCCCTGCTCGCCACGTGTCCCGTCGCCGCTCGCGCACACTTGGGCTCCCCCTTCGGTGACGTCCTCGGCGCGCTCCAGGACGCCCGGAGCGTGGCGCTGGTCGAGGCCGTCGAGGGGACCCGGGAGACTGCGGGCGGCGCCCGGACCGAGGTCCGCACGCTCGCCGTCTGGACCGGTCGCCTGCCGAAGCGCCTGACCGTCCTCCAGCGGCCACCCCACATGCATCGACATCGGAGCGGCGACGTGTTCGTCGTGCCGCTGGAAGCTCCCGTGGCCGACGCATACCCTTGCGCGCTGGAGACGGCGACGCCGCTCGCAGCGAAGAGGGACGAGGCCACGGCGCTCGGCGTGCTCGTGAAATCATGGCGTGCCCTGCCCCGGCCCACACCTCCGGTCGTCCGCATGGCGGCGCTCCTCCGGGGGCTGGAGCGTTCGGGTCGGACGTCGCTCGGACGACGCATCACGCTGGAGTTGCTGGTCGGTCAGGTCGACGAGGCGCGAGCGGCGCTGGACGCCGCCGGGCGCCGTGCTCTACTCGCCGCCATCGCCGATCCCGGCCAGCCCGAGGCTTACCGTTTGGGGCTCGTGCGCGCCGCAGCGCTCCTTGCGGACGGCGACGTCCTTCGGGGTCTCTGCGCCGACCTGCCGCGGCAGGGCAGCGTTCCGGTGAAATCCGCGACGCTGGACGCGTTGTCGGTCACGGGCGGCGCGTGTTTCCGCGCGGCGCTGGACCGCTGTCGAGCCGACGGCGAGGACCCTTTGCAGCGCCGCTGCGCGACCCTCTGGGGCCGACTCGACTGATTCGACGCCGCCGCGGCACGGTCCGCCTTGACACCCGCGCACCCACTGACCTAGACGGTATCGCTTCCACGATGGGGAGAATCATGCGTAAAGCGACTCGCACTCGCGGCGTCCTCGTGGCTCTGAGCGCCGCCGCCATCCTCTCGGCCTGCAAGGGCTCCGAGGTCAAGGACTACTATAGTGGTGTCGCCGACGGCGGCATGGAGACGGGCGGTCAGTCCGGCGGCGGTGGCAGCGCGGGCGGCTCGGCGTCCAACGGCGGCAACGCGGCCGGCGGCGCCACGGGCGGCGCGACCG